>JAENYX010000074.1 GCA_016841565.1 Clostridium thermobutyricum
GTGCAAGTATTTCATTCTCCAGTTTCATCGCTTCAAGCACCAGCAGAACCTGCCCGTAATAAACGCTGTAGCCTTCCTTTACCTTGACCTCAAGAATGGTACCGGGCATTGGAGCTGTCACGGTGTTGGCGCCTGCAGGGGCCGGAGCAGGCGGTTTGGCTGCAGGGGCAGGAGCCGCTGCCGGTCGTGGAGCAGGAGCCGCTGCGGGGGCTGCCGCCGGTCGTGGAGCAGGAGCTGCTGCCTGGCCGTCTTTTATCTCTTCTACTTCCACCTCATAGGTGTTACCATTCACCGTTATGTTAAACTTTTTCATTTAAAGGTCTCCTCCTTTTTAAGGTAAGTCAATATTCTTGGGTTACTTCATGCTTCTGCTTGCCATTAAATCAGACCTGCCGCTCAAGTTCCAAGCGGGCGCGGTCTCGGGCATACGCACTATATTCCTTATTATCAGATTGGAAGGCTGTACACCCATGCTAGAGGCTGCAGCCGCTGCTATTACGGCCACAAGCTCTAAGTCGTCCCCGGCCTTAACCGGCTGTTCGACCTCCTTTGCCTGGGGCGCAGAAGGTGCAATGGCCTCAACTTTCTTTGAAGGTCTCCCATGGACAGCCCTTTCCATGACAACTATTATTACCATCAATAATACCAATACCATGAATACAACCGACATGCCCAACAGGGTTATCTGCAAACTTTCCATCAAACTTATGGTTTCACCGAACAATTATATCACCTCTTTTATACGGGTAGATTACCGTGCTTTTTAGCCGGTCTTGTTTCCCTCTTGCCTAAAAGCATGTCAAAGGCGCTTATTATCCTCTGCCTTGTACCCGACGGTACTATTACATCATCTACAAAGCCACGGCTGGCCGCTATATAAGGGTTGGCGAAACTGTCCTTGTATTGGTCAATCTTTGCCTGCCTGGTGGCTACCGGATTATCCGAGCCTTCTATATCTTTTCTGAATATTATGTTTGCCGCACCCTCGGGGCCCATTACGGCTATCTCTGCGCTGGGCCATGCCAATACTACATCGGCCCCCAGATCCTTGCTGCACATTGCCAGATAAGCGCCGCCGTATGCTTTCCTTGTTACCAGGGTAACCTTGGGTACCGTCGCTTCTGAATATGCATAAAGCATTTTGGCCCCATGCCTTATTATGCCTCCGTATTCCTGGTTGGTACCGGGTAAGAAGCCGGGTACGTCCACCATGTTGAGTACGGGTATGTTGAAGGCATCGCATGTGCGGATAAACCTGCCGGCCTTGTCGGAAGCGTTTATGTCCAGGCATCCGGCCAAAACCTTTGGCTGATTTGCTATTATACCTATCGATCTGCCGTTTAGCCGTGCAAACCCTGTTATCATGTTGAGGGCATAATATGCCTGCACCTCAAAGAATTCACCGTTATCCACTATCAGCCTTATGACTTCTTTCATATCGTAGGGCTTATTTGGGTTATCGGGTACTATTTCGTTCAAGGCTTCCTCTGCCCGGTTTATATCATCGGCCGTATCAAAAACCGGTGGAGTCTCCATGTTGTTTGACGGTAAAAAGCTTAGAAGGGTTTTTATATCCTCTACGCATTGGTTTTCATCAGGGCTCATAAAGTGTGCCACGCCGCTTATTCGGTTGTGGGTCATGGCTCCGCCCAGATCCTCGGAGGTTACTTCCTCTCCTGTTACCGTCTTTATTACCTGAGGGCCTGTTATGAACATCTGGCTGGTTTTATCCACCATGAAAACAAAATCGGTTATGGCCGGTGAATATACCGCACCTCCGGCACAGGGACCCATTATTACCGATATCTGAGGCACAACGCCCGAAGCGATGGTATTCCGGTAGAATATCTGACCGTAACCCGATAATGCGTCTACGCCTTCCTGGATTCTGGCACCGCCCGAGTCGTTTATGCCCACGACGGGTGCGCCCACTTTCATTGCCATATCCAGTACCTTGCATATTTTCTTGGCATGCATTTCACCCAGCGAACCGCCCAACACGGTAAAATCCTGAGCATAAATGTATACCAGCCGGCCGTTCACCGTTCCATATCCTGTTACCACTCCTTCGGCCGGTGCCTGGGTATTCTCCATACCCAACTGATTGCACCTGTGCTGCACGAAAGCATCTATCTCTACAAAACTGCCCTGGTCCATCAGCAAATTTATTCTTTCTCTGGCGGTCATCTTGCCGTTTCCATGCTGCTTCTCTACCCTCTTTTGGCCGCCGCCTTCCATTATTTTTTCTTTTCTGTTCTGAAGGTCTTGTAACTTGTTCCCTATCATTATAATACCTCCGTGATTATTAGATTTACTTCCTTTCACACAGTTCAACCAGCACTCCGTGGGTGCTTTTGGGATGTAAAAATGCAATCTGTGCTCCACCGGCGCCATACCTTGGCTGCTCGTCTATCAATCTTACGCCCTTTTGTCGCATATTGTCCAGGGCTGCCTGAATATTATCCACCCTGAAAGCAATATGTTGGATACCTTCCCCTTTCTTTTCTATATATTTCGCTATAGGACCGTCAGGATCTGTGGACTCCAGCAACTCAATCTCGGTATCCCCAATTGGGAGAAAAGCCACCTTTACCTTCTGATCCGACACAACTTCAACTCCGTCAAATTTAAGTCCCAAAGTTTCGGTATAAAACTTCAATGTCTCGTCCAGATTGCTGACAGCTATACCTACATGGTCAACCTTTTCTATCATTTTTGCACCTCCTCCTTTAACGCTACCAGTTGGTAGTCTGTAGTTGGGATATCCCCATCTTAGTTTTTGATTCTGTTAAGAATATCCTCGGCGGCGGTATAAATATCAATATCCCTGGAGACTATACGTGCCACCAGACTCTCCACAGAGTACCCTTTGCCCGATTGGTCCAGGATTAATTCCAGAACCTTTTCCCTTACAAGACTTAAAAGTTCTTCTCTAATGCTCCTGGATCTCCTCTTCTCCAATTCTCCGGATTCCTGCAGGTAATTCCTGTGGAGCAGGATATTATTCATCAGCTCATTAATGCCTGAATTATCAACGGCTATAACCTTACTTACGGGAGGCCGCCAGTCTTTGGTCTCATTAAAATCCAGCATCATTTCTATTTCAATTTTTGTCCTGTCGGCCCCATCCCTGTCAGCTTTGTTAATGGCAAATATATCTCCTATTTCCATTATTCCCGCTTTTATTGCCTGTATGTCATCTCCAAGTCCCGGCATCATAACCATTACTACCGAATCAGCCGTTTTTACGATGTCTACCTCCGACTGTCCTACTCCTACCGTCTCAATAAATATGTAATCCTTGCCAAAAATGTCCATGGCTCTGACAGCAGCCTGGGTAGCTTTGGATAGTCCCCCCAGGTGTCCCCTTGTTCCCATACTCCTAATGAATACTCCCGGGTCGGTATATAAATCCTGCATCCTTATCCGGTCTCCCAGAATTGCCCCGCCCGTAAAGGGACTGGTCGGGTCAACGGCTATTATACCTATTGTCTTGCCCTGGGATCTCAGCTCCTTTGCCAATTTGTCCACAAGGGTGCTCTTACCGGCTCCCGGCGGACCGGTAATACCCACGACGTATGCGTTACCCGTCCTGCTGTACAGCTTTTTTATCACTTCAGTAGCTTCCGGGTCATTATTCTCGGCAAGAGTCAACAGCCTGGCCAACGCCCTGATGTCCCCGGAAACCAACTTTTCCTGCAGATTCATTACAGCACCACCTAATGATTATTGCCCTATCACCTGCTGTTACCTTTTAATATTTTTCCTTATGAATTCAATGGCCTGGGTAGTAGGTGTCCCGGGAGTGAAAATTTCAGCTACACCGGCCTCCTTTAATCCGGGTATATCGTCATCCGGTATTACTCCTCCGCCAACCACCAGTATATCATCGGCGCCCTTATCCTTTAGCATGTTAACTACCTTTGGAAACAGGTGGTTATGGGCCCCCGACAATATGCTCATTGCTACTACGTTAACGTCTTCCTGTATGGCAGTTTCAACTATCTGTTCGGGAGTTTGTCTTAAACCCGTATATATAACTTCCATCCCGGCATCCCTGAGCGCCCTGGCAATAACCTTGGCTCCTCTGTCATGGCCGTCCAGTCCCGGCTTGGCTACCAAAACCCTTATGGGTTTATCCATGTCAAATCAACCTCCTTAATCTGTAATAATGTATGGGGACAGTGCTATTGAGATATGAACGGCTCCTGCATCACACATCTCACTTCCCAAACGAATGTCCTCTATTGACAAGTTTTTGATGTCTATAATACTATAGATTGTTTGTACTCTCCGAATACTTCCCTTAGTACTCCGCACACTTCACCCAGGGTAGCATAGTTTTTTACCGCCTCAACGATATAGGGCATAAGGTTTTGCTCTCCCTGAGCAGCTTCTTTCAGTCCGGCAAGTCCCTCATTCACTTTGGCATTGTCTCTTGTACGTCTTAACTCCTCAAGCTTTGTCTTCTGCATCTGTCCCACGCTGGGATCCACTCTCAGCAGTCCCTTTGCGGCCTGTTCCTCAATCTGGAACTTATTAACTCCTACAACCACCCTTTTACTTTCTTCAATCTCCATCTGATACATATATGCGCTGTCCTGTATTTCTTTCTGTATAAACCCATTGTCAATAGCGCTGGGCGCTCCACCCAGTTCATCTATTTTTTCGATATATTCCCTTGCTTCCTTTTCAATTCTATCGGTCATAGCTTCTACATAATAACAGCCTGCAAGAGGGTCAACCGTCTCAGCCACTCCGCTTTCGTACGCCACTATCTGCTGTGTTCTGAGAGCAATCCTGACCGATTCCTCATTGGGCAGCGCAAGGGCTTCATCCCTTGAATTAGTATGCAGTGACTGGGTTCCCCCGAGAACGGCAGCCAAAGTCTGAATGGCCACTCTTACAATATTATTGTCGGGCTGCTGGGCAGTGAGGGTTGACCCTCCTGTTTGTGTATGGAATCTCATCATCAAAGACTTGGGGTTCTCTGCGTTAAACCTTTCCTTCATAATCTTGGCCCACAGCCTTCGGGCAGCCCTGAACTTGGCCACTTCCTCCAACAGATCGTTATGGGAATTAAAGAAAAATGAAAGCCTGGGAGCAAACTCATCTACCTCCAGACCGGCATTTATGGCCGCCTGAACGTAGGCAATACCATCTGCCAGTGTAAAGGCTACTTCCTGCGATGCGGTTGACCCGGCTTCCCTTATATGGTACCCGCTTATGCTTATAGTGTTCCATTTTGGTACGTGTTTTGCGCAATACTCGAATATGTTGGTAATCAGTCTCATTGACGGCTGGGTGGGAAATATATAAGTTCCTCTGGCTATGTATTCCTTCAATATGTCATTCTGTATGGTACCGTTTAATTTTTCAGAAGTAACGCCCTGCTTTTCGCCTACTGCAATATACATTGCCAGCAGTACGGCGGCAGGAGCGTTTATGGTCATTGAAGTGCTTACCTTGTCGAGGGGTATTCCATCAAACAATATCTCCATATCCTTGAGAGAATCAATTGCTACTCCAACCTTGCCTACTTCGCCCTCGGACAATGGATGGTCCGAATCATAACCTATCTGCGTAGGAAGGTCAAAAGCTACGCTTAAACCTGTCTGCCCCTGTTCCAGCAGATACTTGTACCTTTTGTTGGATTCCTCGGCAGTGGCAAACCCTGCATACTGCCTCATGGTCCAGAATCTGCCTCTGTACATTGTGGGCTGGACACCTCTGGTAAAGGGATACTCTCCCGGAAAACCCAAATCCTCCAGGTAGTCCAAATCCTCAATATCAACGGGAGTATACAACCTGTTCACCTTGGAATTGGAGCCTGTTACAAAGCTTTCCTTACGTTCAGGCCTTTTGGACAGCAGTTTTTCAACCCGCTCGGTTTCCCAATTCCGTTTTGCCTTCTTTATGCCATCTTGATTGCCCTTGTCGGTCATATTTCTTCCTCCTTTTACAAGAAATAATATCTTAACAAAAAATAATAAGAGTGCTAAGTTTTTTTAATATACTCAAAATTAATGCAATTACCACTTCACTTTTCTTTAATTTTATTATATTTGACAGCTATTTTGCAAGTTAAACTTCATAACTTAATAATGTATACTTGAGAACTTGCACAATTGTATACATGGTTTTTGTATTTATAAAATACATACTCCATCTTCACCGTCTCCTTTGCACAGGTACCCGTATATTTGAAAAATAAAAAGCACAACCCGTGTTCCATCAGCAAAACCCGAGCCGTGCTTTATCTACCAAACAGCAAAAGAACTCACTCTCAACATAGATACATGCCATGTATCATCTTAAGACATGCCTTATGCTTCCTTTATCCCAAGTCTGCCGAAGATTTCCCTGCCTTAGCGGCAGTCTTTTCTATAAACTTTTGTATGTTAATTATGTATCTCTCATGACAGCCCTGGCCGATCTTTTCCTTCTCATCAAAGGCTTCCACTTTAAAAAGCAACCTCTTACCATCTACCTCGGTAAGCTGAGCTGTGGCATATACCTTCATGCCTACCGGAGTTGCAGCAATATGCTGTATGTCAAGACGGGTGCCTACGGTGGCATAGCCCTTTGGTAAATGGATATCCACCGCCGAAAGGGCAGCGTTTTCCATCAAACCAATCATCATCGGAGTGGCAAACACCTTAACTCCGCCGCTACCGAAGCTGTCGGCGGTATCTTTTTGTGTAACAATGGTCTCTATCTTAGAGGTCAGTCCACTATGCAGTTTGAATTCCATTCAATCACCCCTAACTTATTGAGGATAATCATTTTGCAGTGCTCTGTGACCGGTAAACCGCGGTCAGAATCTTAGCCTGAAATCTTTGACCTTTAATCTGCCGGATGCAGCAAAGCATCCTCCGGCAGATTATCTACGGTTATTAATTATACCAGATAAACCGTTCAAAATCCATACCGCCGGTACCCTATGCCGGCA
>JAENYX010000075.1 GCA_016841565.1 Clostridium thermobutyricum
ATGATGCTCCATTTTTGCCGTATATATGGTAAACTATAAGTTGGTGGAACAGTTACATTACAGGACGACACTTGAGCAAGGGCTTTGCCGCAGCATTACCAGCGGACTTCCGGCCATTGCTGCAAGCGGTTAATAGTGTCTGTGTTTCTGCCGCCGGATTTTTTATGATTATCAATAGTAAGGGAGTGGCATACATGGAAAACAGAAAGAAAATAGGCGTTCTGGATACCGGAATAGGAGGGTTTACGGTTGTAAAGGAGTTAAGGAAGCTGTTACCGAATGAAAGTATAGTTTACTATGGAGATAACAGGAATTGTCCCTATGGTAATAAGGATAAAAAGGAAATACTGCAGCTTACCTTCAATATGCTGGATTTTCTAAAAGAGAGAAAGGTTAAGCTGGTGGCCATAGCATGCAATACCATCTCGGCCCTAATTGAAGATTATAAGGATAAGTATGAATTTCCCATATTGGATATAATCACACCAACAACCGAGTATGTTTTGGATGAAGGGATTGATGAAGTAGGTATTCTTGCGACGGCTTTTACAATAAAGTCCCAATCCTATCAAAAGAAGCTTTTATCCGGCAATAGGAAAATAAGGATTACTGCCGAACCATCGGCCAATCTGGCTGCATTGGTTGACAGCGGCGAGTTTGGTTCGGATCAAATAAAAGAAACAGTTGGATATCATCTGGATAACCTGACAAGGGAAAAGGAAATTTCACAATTGATACTGGCCTGTACGCACTATCCCATCGTTGAGGATGTGTTTAACACCCAGGCTCCCGGCATAAGAATAATAAACCCGGCCTATCACCTGGCAAAAAAAGTTGAACAGGTTTTAAAGGATAATAATATGATTGAAAGCCATAAAGAAACAGAGGCGGTTGTTGATATATTTACCACAGGAAATGCCGACATTTACAAAAAGGTAATTAAAAAGCTTAATATGAATGATCAGGTATCCATTAATTCCATTTGAATCTTAATCTGTATTATATAAAGTTATCGGTTGTTATATATAATGCATTAATAATATTACATTCCTCACAAAAGATTTTATTAAATATGACTTAACGATTTATTTTGAGACATATAAGAAAATATTCTTTTAGCTCATATAACTACCCTTTATCATATTGCGCATTTTTCTTCTGCTGAATATTTATGATACAATATGTTATATAACAAAGAATTATGGGAGATGGAGAATATGCAACTGCAGGTTATTCAATATGTTCTCAAAGTTGCGGAAACAGGGAGCTTTTCAAAGGCTGCTGAGTTGCTATTCGTAAGTCAGCCTGCTCTCAGCCAGTCGATTAAACGGCTGGAAGACGAATTGGGGGTAGAGTTATTCCGCCGCGAAAATAATACTGTGACAGTGACCTCGGCGGGAGAGCTTTTTCTAGAGGACGGTAAAATCATAGCCGAGTTGAATGAGCGTATAAAGAAAAAAATGCACGATGCTCAGGGCCTCAAATATGGAGATATTTCCATTGGTGTATCTCCCTTTTATGAAAAATATTATCTCTCCAAAATCCTTCCGGAGTTTCATAAGCAATATCCTGGTGTACAAATAAAGGTCATTGAGAACTATACTGGCGTTCTGGAAGAGTTGGTAATGAAGAAAAAAATAGACCTATGTATTATTTCGATTCCTTTGTCCATACCCAGTCTTCATTTTGAGCCGTTGTTTGAGGAAAGCATACTTTTAGCGGTGCCTCCTCAACATCCCATAAATAGTCAGATTTGCTCCAAGCCCGGAGAAGGGCGGTCAGTGGCCGACCTCTCATTATTTAAGAATGATAAGTATATTATGTATAAACAGGGGCGCAGGATGCGTGCGATTGGTATGGACCTATGCAATCAGGCGGGTTTTATCCCCGATATTATATACGAAACCCATAATTGTGAAACTATTAACGCTTTAATAGCCGGGGGTATGGGAGTTGGATTTATTCCAATGGCTACCGAAATCTGCTGTCCTCCAGAGCAGCGAGCCGTGTACTACTTTTTGCAGTCGCAAAAGGCCGTACGAACATTTGCAGTGGTTTTTAATGACGATAAATACCATTCGACAGCAGTAGAAGAGTTTATTCGAATAGCTCGTTCGCTTTCGGGCAGTATAAAAGATATCAGACAGAAGCAATAGCATTAAAATGTAATGTATCAGTAAATTATGGTTTATCTCTTTAATATAAAGGGCTATTTCTCAGTGAAATAACCCTTTATATATCTTTTGGTTCATATCGATTGACAAGTCGTGACTTCTGTTTGTCAAGCCATATCTACTCTATGATAGTGATAAGGTCGGTCTTCACTTACTGTTTCAATTTGTTGGTACCTAATCAAGCTAAGGGTGCAAGGTGTAAGATGTATGGAAATTTTCATACTTCTCTATTTTTATACTTCTCTATAATGGTATGTTATAACCTTTATAATATATTAGTATTTCATGTTATAAGGATATCATTATAAAATATTTTTAAACAGTATAATAGACTTTCATGCTCAAACAGTGTCATATGGAGGTTGGAAATTATGGGATACAATGTTGCCGAAAAAATAATATCCAGTCATCTTGTTAATGGCAGTATGACTACAGGCAGGGAAATCTCACTCAGGGTGGACAGCACTTTGGTCCATGACCTATCCGGCCTCCTGGCATATATTGGATTTGAATCCCTTGATATACCTTCAATTGTAGTTTCAAAACCCTATACCTTTTTGGATCACAATTTAATATCAACAGACCATCAAAGTATGGACGGACACGTTTTCATAAGGTCTGCAGCAAAAAAATACGGTTCATTTCTTTCATTAGCCGGCAATGGTATCTGCCACTCTCTGTATTACAGCCGGTTTGGAGTACCGGGGACGTTGCTTATAGGTGCAGACAGCCACTGTTCGACTGCAGGGGCTTTGGGGATGCTAGGCATAGGTCTGGGTGGTTTGGATATAACGGTCATTATGAGTGGAGAACCCTACTGCATGAAAATGCCCCCCATTTTAAACATACATCTTACAGGCATACTCCCAAAAGGTTGCTGTGCAAAAGACATTATTCTTACTATACTAAACAAAATTTCTGTCAAAGGCGGTATTGGGAAGATAATTGAATATAACGGTGATGGAGTACTTGGACTGACTGTTCCGCAGCGCGCTACCATTGCCAATATGGGAGCTGAAACGGGTGCCATTTCTTCGGTTTTTCCTAGTGACCAGAGAGTGAGAGAGTTTTTGGAATCGCAGGACAGAATGGAGTGCTTTAACCAGCTGTTAGCCGATGGGGAATGCTGCTACAGTGAAATTCTGGAGATTGACCTGGGAACGGTCTGCCCCATGGCAGCAATGCCTTCAATGCCTGACAATGCAGCTCCGGTCAGCGCTCTTTCGGATATAAGGGTAAACCAAGTATATATAGGGAGCTGCGCCAATGGTTCTTATACAGATATTGCAAGGGCAGCAAAGGTTCTGGAGGGTAAAAGGGTACATCCCGATGTAGCTTTGTTGGTATCTCCAGGCACCAGGCAGGTTTTTCAGATGCTGCTTAGGGATGGTTATATAAAAATGATGGTAGATGCCGGAGCCAGAATACTGGAGTGCGGTTGCGGACCCTGTATTGGATTGGGACAGGCGCCGCCTACCGACGGGGTCTCGGTGAGAACCTCCAACCGCAACTATATTGGCCGGTCAGGAACAAAAAGCGCTCAAGTGTATTTAACCGGGACAGAAACGGCAGCTGCAACTGCTGTCACCGGGTTTCTTACCCAAGCCTGTCAGGTGGTAGGGCTTGATGTTCTGGAACAGGTTTCGGAACCTACTAAATATATTATTGATGACAGTATGGTCCAGGCTTTTACCCATGACCCCACTGTTGGGTTGATTAAAGGCCCCGGTATAAAACCTATGCCGGTAGCGGGAAGGCTTGACAAGGATATTGATGCCACGGTGATTCTTAAAACGGGAGACGGTATAACCACAGATGATATCATTCCTCCCAGCGCAGAGGTACTGGCATTACGTGCCAATATTCCTGCATTATCTGAATATCTGTTTAATAATCTGGATTGTGGTTTTTCACAACGTGCGAGAACCTTAGGAAACAGTATTGTAGTCGGCGGTGAAAATTACGGTCAGGGCTCAAGCCGTGAGCATGCAGCTATAGCACCAATGTTTTTGGGCGTTAAAGCAGTGCTTGCAAAATCAATTTCCCGTATCCACCGCAGTAACCTAATAAACTACGGTATACTGCCAATGACTTTTACCAATCCCTGCGAATACAATTATATTGAACAAGGTGATGAACTGAGTATTATCAACGTTCCCAAACAGTTGGAAACGCAAAGCATATTGTTGGAAAATAAAACCGGAAAACGAGCCATAACGGCGACAATTGTTTTGTCGGAGCGTGAACGTAATATTTTACTGGCAGGAGGCTTACTGCCTTATATAAGAGCTAAAAGGCATGAAGGGATGTGGTCTTCAAATGAACCTGTCCGAAAAGATTATTAAGCAGCATCTGGTAATGGGAGAAATGCGAAAAGGTTGGGAAATCGCGTTACGGGTTGACCAAACACTGACACAGGACGCTTTAGGAACTATATCCTATATGGCGTTTGAGAAAATGAACATCCCCAAAGTAAAAACAGACCTTTCGGTGAGTTATTTGGACCACAATATGCTGTATGTTGATAATAAGAACCCGGATGACCATGCCTATCTCATAAGTATAGCGCAAAAGTACGGTATACTCCTGTCACGTGCAGGTAATGGCATCTGTCATCAAATTCATTGCGGAAGGTTTGCTGTGCCGGGAGGAGTGCTTCTCGGGACCGACAGTCACACTCCATCCTGCGGAGCGATAGGAATGCTGGGTATTGGCGCCGGTGGAACGGATGTGGCTGCAGCCATGGCAGGCTATCCATTTCATTTCAACATGCCGGAAATAATTCGTGTGTGGCTTACAGGAAAATTGCCTGCCGGTGTGACATCAAAGGACCTGGCTTTAGAGCTTTTGAGTAGACTGACTGTTGGAGGCGGGTGCAATAAGATCCTGGAATACAACGGGCCCGGTGTTGAGACTTTGAATGTACCTCAGCGGCTCACTATAGCAAATATGGGTACGGAGACCGGAGCTACCAGTTCAATCTTTCCAAGTGACTTGCAGGTACTTCGATTTCTAAGGGCGCAGAAGCGTGAGAAGGAATTTTTACCTCTTGTAGCCGATGATGATGCCTACTATACTGATACCATTGAAATAAATATGGATAATCTCGTTCCTTTGGTTGCCAAGCCCTCGCAACCGGATAACGTAGTACCTGTAGATACCTTGGGAGAAGTTAGAGTGGATCAGGTTTTTATTGGAAGCTGCACCAACAGCTCCTATTCCGATTTCAAGAAAGCAGCCATAATATTAAAGGATAAGCTGGTGCCGCCTCATGTTAGCCTTGTGGTAGCTCCGGGGTCCAGACAAATATATAAAATGCTGCTGAGGGATGGTATTATGGAAATTTTTTTAAGTTCGGGTGCCAGGATTTTGGAATGCTGTTGCGGTCCTTGTGTAGGTATGGGACAGGCAGTAAAAACGCAGGGGGTTTCCTTGCGTACCTCCAACCGCAACTTTACAGGACGTGCAGGTACAGTCGACGCCAGAGTTTATATTGCAAGCCCTGAGGTGGCCGCAGCCACGGCGGTACGTGGGTTTATATGTTCTCCCGGCGAGGTTGTTGATATAGATAAACTGAAGGATATTGATGAGCCGGAGGAATACTGGGTGGATGACGGGATGTTTGTAAAACCGCCGCCAACGGGTGATTGTGTGACAATTGTGCGGGGACCTAACATACGCTCCATTCCGGATAATACGCCCCTGCCAGATATCATTGAAGCCAAAGTTGTCGTAAAAGTGGGGGATAATGTTTCCACTGACGAAATAGCGCCAACGGGTGCTGCCATCGGAGCATTGCGGTCAAATATCCCCCTTGCGGCTAAAACAGTATTTTCACGTGTTGACCCAGATTTTATAAAGCGCATTGAAACTTGCAAAAACAGCATAATCATCGCCGGGGGAAACTACGGACAGGGGTCCAGCCGGGAGCATGCTGCATTACTTCCAATGTATTTGGGGGTTAAAGCGGTTATTGCTAAATCCTTTGCCAGGATACACAGGCAAAACCTTATTAACTTTGGTATCCTGCCCCTGGAATTTGAGAAGGAAGAGGCTTATGACGAGATAGCGCAGAACGATGTTTTATTTATCAAGCAGGTACGCACTCAGGTTTCCGTGAACAGGATAGTTGTCAGAAGCCTGACCCGAAACCGTGATATAGAGACGTTATGCAGATTGACCGAGCGTGAGAAGGATATTGTGTTGGCCGGAGGACTTCTGAATATTGTCCGTGAAACAAACAGACTGAATTCTTAGGTACTTTCCGTTTCATTATTTATGAAACGGTGAATATAAAGCACCACAGAAAAACTATAATACGAGAGGGGATTTTGTTATGAAAAAGAAAGTTATGATACTGTTATTGTTGTCTATGGTTATGGTACTGTTGCTATCAGCTTGCAGCGGGAATAACCCGGAACCCGGCGAAACACCGGATGCTGACACTGTAGAGGAGTTTCCAACCAAGCCCGTCGAGATTGTAGTTCCTTTTGCAGCGGGCGGAAATGTTGATATGTGTGCCCGTATTATTGCTCCCGAGGCAGAGAAGGTTCTGGGACAAAGCCTTGTTGTAACAAACAAGGAAGGAGGCGGTGCATCCATAGGCCAGACCTATGCCGCCAACTCCAATCCTGATGGTTATACAGTATTAGCTCTGACCTCGTCCTATTCCACAAACGTTATGGGCGGAACCGTTGATTTTGAATTTGATGCAATCACCCCGGTTTCAATGCATTGTTTCGA
>JAENYX010000012.1 GCA_016841565.1 Clostridium thermobutyricum
CGGCAAAACGCGGCATTTGCCCGGGCTTTTTAACGTCGTTAAAATAAGTCATGATTCATGCTTAGTATACAAATGAGGCACCGTTTCCATACTAATTCCAATCATTTCCTCGGCGGCGCGCGAAAGTGGCATGTCAGCCGAATAACAAATCACCAGGTCCCAGAATGGATGAAATTCCGGCTCTATAAAATAATAACCGGGTGAATAACTCCTGCTGAAAAGTGAGCTATAACTATGAGGTACCAGTGTTAATCCCAACCCCATGCCTGCCAGCCTGCTGGCAGTCTGAATGCTCTTTGTAAGAAACCTTATGTGCGGCTTTATTCCGGCACGATCAAGAATGTCGTCTGTCACCTGCCGAGTCCTCTGCGCCGGATGTGTTAAAATGAACTCTCTGCCGTCCAAAAGACGAATATCAATATATTTTTTGTCACTATCGTCCTTGGTATAACTCATTTGATTAAGAGAGTCCAATGGGGGCACTGCCAGAAAGAATCTCTCCCTGACCAGTGTTTTGGTAACCACCCCTTTGCTTATTATGGGAGTATGCAAGATGCCAAAATCCACCACTCCGCTTATTATTGCGTTCTCTATTCCCAGAGAATCATCCTCGACAACGTTAATCTGTATGGAAGGGTAAGAAGCCTGAAAACGGCTTAAGATATCCGGTAATGTAAATGCACCGAGATATGCGGTGGTTCCTATGGTTAACCTGCCTGCCTTTAATTCGTTGAGCCTCGAAATCTGGTTCTTCATTTCTTTGTATGTCTTAAGAATAGAGTTAGCACATTTAATATAATACTCTCCGGCAACTGTGGGCTTGAGCCCCTCTGGAGTCCTTTTAAAAAGCTCCACTCCTAAATCGCTCTCAAGTTTTTTTAAACAGCGGCTAAGAGAGGGCTGCGCCACAAATAGTGTCTCAGCTGCTTTAGAGATGTTTCTTTCCTTTGCAATGGCGAGAAAATAAATGAGTTCCCTTTGTGTCATTGTTTTCGCCTCTTTCCCCGGTTCGCTTCATCGGGTGCAAGTTATGTTGCCTCTCTCTAATTCTATATCTTACTCTGTAATACTGATATTACCACACAATACTGTCTAATGAAAGCATATAAGATTTTACTCCTTTTTTATGGATATCTCCACCGCTTTTTTTGCAAGTACCAGAGTGGTATCGATATACTCGGCTCCCTTCGGATACCTGTCCATTATAAGAGGAAGCTCGGTGCATCCCAGAATAATGATTTCAGCTCCCTTTGCCTGCATGCCGTTTATTACATTGTTGATACCGGTGGGGTCTGCCAAATTGATATCCTTCTTTATGGTGTATATGGTCTCGCCCACCGCTTGATTTCCCTCTTCCGGCACTATTGTCTCTATGCCGTATTTGCTCAAATAGCCGTCATATATCTTCGTACTGTAAACGCCTTTGGTAGCCAGAAGACCCACCCGCTTTATTTTGCTGTTTCTTTCGTATATATGTGCAGCCACTTCCTCAATCATATTTACAAAGGGTATTTCAATAAACTTAACAATCTCATCATAAAAATAATGCGCAGTGTTGCAGGGCATGGCCAGTAAGTCGGCTCCCATCATCTGAAGTTTTACTGCAGAGTTTACAAGCTGTTTTATGGGGCTTTTGCCCTGACCCAGTAAAAATCGGGTCCTGTCGGGAATCTGCGGATTGTTGTCTATGACAAGGTGTATATGGTCCTGGTCACGAACAGCTTTGGTATTATCCAGAACTTTTTGAAAAAAATCCAACGTTGCCTGCGGTCCCATTCCTCCAATTACTCCTATTGTCTTGTTCAACTAACTCCACCTCTCATATATTAAAGAATCCCGAAGAGCTTCGGGATTCTTTAATATTTTTTATTATCTTAAGCCTTATTATACTCTTTAAGCCTTAACCTTTGCCTGAGGCACCGAAAGCTCATTTTCTGTAGCAGCTATTACCACTGAACCAGCCATATCACCGGTAACGTTAACCGATGTCCTGGCCATATCCAATACCCTGTCAATACCGGCTATCAGAGCCGAACCTTCGAGGGGAAGACCAACAGCGGTCAGCACCATAGTTAGCATTATAAAGCCTGCACCGGGAACTCCGGCAGTACCTATGGAAGCAAGGGTTGCCGTCAGAACTATGGTAGCCTGCTGGGCCAAGCCGAGTTCAAGTCCGTAAACCTGGGCTACAAACAGTGCGCAAACGCCCTGGTACAGAGCTGTTCCATCCATATTGATTGTAGCGCCCAGCGGCAATACAAAGCTGGATACGCTCTCGGATACTCCCAGGTTGTCTTGGGCGCTCTTGATTGTAACCGGCAGCGTACCTGAACTGCTGCAGGTAGTGAACGCAACGGTGGAAGCCGGAGCTGCGCCTTTAAAGAAGGTTAAAGGATTCATCTTTGCAAAAATCTTAACTGCCGATGAATAAACCAGTATAGCATGTATGATACAACCAACATATACGGCTGCTATTACCTTTGCCAGCGGTAATAATACCGCAGGACCGTTTACAGCTACAACAGGTGCTATCAGCGCAAAAACGCCTATGGGAGCGTAGGACATTACTATTGCTGTAATCTTATACATGACTTCGGCCATGCTGTCGAAGAAATTCAGGAAGGGCTTACCCTTTTCACCAATAAGGGTAATCCCAATTCCAAGAAACAGTGCAAAGGCAATGATTTGCAGCATGTTTGCTCCCAGCAGTGCTCCCAATGCATTGTCAGGAATAATATTAAGAAGTGTATCGGCAATATTGGGAGCTGCCGTTGCTTCAACAGTAGCGTCTACGGGGATGCTAAGGCCTGCTCCGGGGCTTACCATATTACCTAGTATTAGTCCGATGATTACTGCCACAGCAGTGGTTGCAAGATAGTAAATAACTGTCTTGCCGCCAATTCTCCCAAGCTTTCTCACATCTCCCATGCTGGCTGCTCCTACAACAAGTGACGACAATACAAGCGGAACAATTATCATCTTAATCATTCTGAGGAACAATGTCCCGAAGGGTTTAATATAAGTATTTGCTGCTTCGGGGCTGCCACCAAGCAAGAGACCTACAACAATACCAGCGATTAAACCGATGAGTATTTTGGTTGTAAGCTTTACATTTTTCAAGTGATTTCCTCCTTTTTATTTTATTCTTATGCAGCCTGACAAAAGAAATATGCATATATTAACCGCAAAGAGCTGCACAGTTCATTTGCGGTTAACTTGTATTTATATTATATAACAGTTTCCAACCGAGTACTAATGTATTATTAAGTAGTTATCTGTTGGCAAAAATCCCTATTTCTTCTTCTGCACAGCCAGCAGGACCGGCGGCTCATTGTTCTGATTAATGGTCTGTACACAGATACACCTATAGACTGAAGCATCCAAACTGATAAGGTGTTCCTTTAAAACGCTTTCCTCTTCCTTGCCCTCACTGTGGCCACAGTACACGGCAATCGCAGCTATTCCTCCCGGCAATAGGAGTTCAACCGACTTTTTGACTGCCGTCAGCGTTGTACCCGACAGGGTGGTTATTTCATGCCTGCCCCCCGAAAGGTATCCAAGGTTGAAAACAACTGCCTTGACCTTTTCCTTAATATAGTGCTCCATAAGCTCATGTCCCCGGCATATTAGCTTTACCCTCTTGCCCAACCCCAGGGATTTAAGGCGCTCACCGGTTTGCCGGATAGCCCGGTCCTGTACGTCAAAGCCGTAAACTTTCCCCCTTTCACCAACAAGCTCAGCCAGAAATACAGTGTCATGGCCGTTACCCACCGTTGCATCTACAACTATGTCCCCTTCCGACACCACACCCGCAACAATGCTTCTCATAAGACTCACAACTGTTAACGCCATTACCGTTCCCCTTCTTTGCTCCCCAGAGATATGGCAATCAGAGCCTCCCTTAAAATTTTAGCAGCCAGGACTCCAGTTATACCCGCCGGATCGCCATAACCCATAACCTCAACAATATCCATCCCAATAATGCTGCGCCGGCCCAGCAGGTGTACTGCATGCAATATTTCGGTTGAAGTACATCCTCCCGGCTCGGGGGTTCCGGTGCCTGGAGCGTAGGCTGGATCCACTACATCTATATCAAGAGTTATATATATTGGCCTTTGGCCTATTGTCTCAAGCACTCTTTCCAATGGTCCCAGCACTTTATAGGGATAGAAATTTGTCTTTCGCTCTGCCAGTACAAACTCTTCTTCCGACCCCGACCGTATACCGAACTGGTATATGTTTTTTCCTTCAATAAAGTCCATACATCTTCTTATTACAGTGGCGTGCGATAAATCCTCACCCATATAGTTCTGCCTTAAATCGGCATGTGCATCAAAGTGAAACACAACCAGTTCCTTGCCGTACTTTTCAAAGGCAGCCTTTATAATTGGAAGGCTGATGAGGTGTTCGCCCCCCAAGAATACCGGAAACTTTTCATCCCCAAATATTTCCCTGGCCGCGCTATAAATGACTTCCAATGACTTTTTGGCATTTCCAAAGGAGAGCTCCAGATCCCCATGATCAAAAAGAGGTATGTCTTCAATATCTCCTTTAAGATATGGACTGTATGTTTCCAACACTTTTGACATTTCACGTATTATTCCCGGACCCATCCTTGACCCCGGACGGAAGCTTACGGTGAAGTCCATTGGAGCGCCCACCATAACAACCTGCGCCGAATGATAATCTCCCCTGCTTCCCAAAAAGCTGTTTAACATTCCGGAACCGTCTTTTAGTTTTTGCATAACAGCCACCTACTCCACAAGTTTTTTGACAAAGGGAGGCAGTGCAAATGCCGCTTTGTGTATCTCTTTACTGTAGTATTTAAAATCAAGCTCCTCTATATTGTTCTCTTCCACTTTAAGAGGGTCGAACTTTTTCGACCCCAGCGTAAAGGTCCACATCCCGCTGGGATAGGTTGGAACACAGCAAAGGTATAATCTTGCTATCGGGAATACCTCCTGTACATCTTTGTATACAGAGGTAATCAACTCTCCGTTTAAAAAGGGCGACTCTGTCTGGGCTACAAAAACACCGTCTTCTTTAAGCGCATCATGTATAGACTGGTAAAATCCCTTTACAAACAAGCCTACGGCCGGACCCACCGGATCGGTGGAATCTACCATTATTACATCAAATTCATTCTTGTGATTTTTTACAAATTCAATCCCGTCCTCTATACACACCTGGGCTCTGCTGTCATCAAGAGCAACGCTGATCTCGGGCAGGTAGCGCTTGGAGACTTCCACTACCTTTTTATCTATTTCTACAAGACAAGCCTTTTCTACGCTTTTATGCTTTAGAATCTCCCTAATGGAACCTCCGTCCCCGCCGCCAATTACGGCTACTTTCCTTGGATTGGGATGGGTAAACAACGGTACATGGGATATCATCTCATGATAAACAAATTCATCCTGAATGGTAGTCTGTACCGTGCCGTCCAGAACCAGCATTCTTCCATACTGGTTGGTATCGATAAGAGCAATATGCTGGAATTCACTTTTCTCTACATGCAGGGTTTCTTTTATCTTGCAGGTAATTCCCAAATCCTTGGTTTGCTTTTCAGTATACCAAAGTTCCATTACAATTCATCTCCCTATAATAATTTGTCCAATACTAACAACCTTCTTTATGACACTTTCCATCTCCGCTGCAGCTGCAGCTGCAGCTTTTGAAAAAACCATCCAGGTTCAATTGCAGCGTCTTTGGGTTCCCATCGATGGATTTAAAGCCCATTCTTTTGAAGAAATGACCTGTTTCCTTTCTTTCGGGTACTTCCACCCACTCGACATTCTGCCTTTGAGCAGTAAACAAAGCGCTCCTCACCAAACCATCGCCTATCCCCTGTTTCCTCTTATCCTCCAACATAAACAATGAGTTAATTATTCCCCTGTTCCCTTGGATCTCCATACTGCAGCAGCCTATCAGACGCTGCTCCTCCAATACTACTATAATCAAATCGCCTCTGCCCTCCCGCATAGCTCCCTTCAAAATAAGTTCTCCGGGCTTGTCCTGCGGGGTAGCCCTTCTAATGTGTATCATGCCATGCACTCCGTTCCCAATTCATTTTTTTGTTATATTCTCTGTAGCAATTCTTGCTCAGAATCCAACACATATGTATTTTACCAAGAATACCCCAAAGGTACAATGCAAACCTACAGGACCAATTGAAGAGTTTTATTAAAACCCTTAAACCGGTCCTGTTGTTCATCTCCCATTAAATTCTTTAAACAACTCATTAACTTCCTGCTCTTTCAAATGCCTCCATTGACCCGGGGCCAGCGACCCTATCTCAAGCTTTCCGATAGCTGCTCTTTTCAACGATATGACTGTATATCCGATGGCCTCAAACATCTTCCTTACCTGTCTGTTTCTGCCCTCATGGATAATAATCCGAAACATGGTATTTTTTCGGTCTTCTTGTGTCAATTGAACCTTTGCCGGTGAAGTCATATATCCGTCAACCAGGACGCCTTTTTTTAGCCGATTTATCTGCTGTTGTGTAGGTTTACCTGCTACAACGGCAATATAGGTCTTATCCACATTGTGCTGAGGATGCGTAAGGCCATAGGTAAAGTCTCCGTCGTTACTCAGCAGTATCAAGCCTTGGCTGTCATAGTCAAGTCTGCCGACAGGATATATCCTTTGTTTTACTTCCTTTACCAAATCCAGGACCGTTGGCCTCCCAAACTGATCGTTTGCGGTGGATACATAGCCCACCGGTTTGTTTAACATCACATATACACGCTTTTCTACTGAGCCAACCACTTTGCCGTCCAACTCAACCTGATCTTTCCCAGGCTGTATTTTGCGCCCTGCCTCGGTAACCGTCATTCCGTTAACCATTACCCGGCCTTCAGCTATCAGTTCTTCGCACTTTCTGCGGGAGGCAACTCCGCAGGAGGCCATGAATTTCTGCAGCCTTTCCACCTACATTCCTCCCCTCGTCCTTTGTAAAACCGACTGCCCATAATATCTGTTAAAGTAATTAGTATTAGTAAGCTTGAAAATATTAAAGTTACTCTAATATTATACCAGTTTCTCGTTGAATATATCTGTTAAATCCATACGGCTAACCCTGTGTTCTATCTCTTGTTTGTCTATGGTATACATATTTCTTTCCTTCATCCTTTCAAAATACTCTGCTCCTGCAAATGTGTATCTTTTCTTTAATCCATCCTTTGTCTTTATCCGTTCATTTGCATAGGCAATGATGTCGCCTGCTACCAGATTTCTTGGCAGCTCCAGAAGCGGCATGCCCAACGCCAGCCTCACACTGTTATGCCCCGCCAGGCTTCCTGTAACAATTGCTTCGGTGTGCCCAACGAATAGTCCTGCCTTTTCCCCTCCGCACAGCAGATTATCAAGTCCGTCAACCTTCATTGAGTTGTTCCTGGGTGCCATTGATAAATACCTGATAGAATTTCCCTTACCGCCTGAGTAGGGGTCCTCGTACCTTGCATTCTCCATTCCGGGTATTTTTCTCAATTTTTCAAGAGGATAAAAGGGTGTCATCAGTTTAGCATGCCCAGTATCCAGAAGCACTATGTTTTCGGCGTATTCCTTAAGAGCATACTGTTGACAAACCTTAAAGGACAACTTCTCCATTTTAATATCCTCATCAGGAACCTTCAGAACAACCACCCCTTCCTTGTTGAGGGTATCCCTGATTTCCGAGCTAAGTGAATCCTTATTAAGCTTGCACGATCCGCTAAAGGCTCCGTAGCACTCGTCTTCCCTTTGTCCAAGTATATCTTCAACCCCTGCCCTTTGACTGATACTTGTTCTGGGTCCAAAGGAAGGACATCTTAGTATACACATGGCGCAGCCATTTCCATATTTCAGGCAGTTACCCATCGGTCCGGTTGAACCTGTGGTTTCAATGAATACAGGCCCTTCAATTACAGTGTCGTCGGCCATCAGTATGCCCTTTATTGCATTTCCTTTTTTTATCACATCTATTGCCCTTGACATAAGACGCAGCTCAACGCCCATTCCCTCCAGCATCCTTCTAACCATAGGCTCTACCTTGGTTACATCATAAAGCGTTGCATGTTTGTGTCCTGGAAAGTCAATCATAGAATGCCGGGCAGCCCTGTCGGTAATATCAAACAGCTTGCCTACCCCCAAATTTATCATTTCCTCGGCAGCGGTATATCTGCCATTGTTTCTCATGATACCGCCGACATTGCCGAGACCCAAAAGCATATCAGTCTTTTCTATCAGCAAAACCTCGGCACCTGCCTGCCGTGCTGCCAATGCAGCTGCGCAGCCTGCCCATCCTCCGCCGATAATTATTGTTTTAACCATTCAGTATCCTCCTTTCTATGACCTTCCGTACATCTAACTGTACTTTACAGGCTTTTACTCTGACACCATTATCAATACGGGTAGAGCAGCTGCCACATATACCTTCCCCACAGCAAATCTCGTTATTGTTGGTTACAACAATATATGGTTGTTTCTCCAACTTATCTATCTCCTGTATTACATATAAATGCTGCTTATCCGAGCCTCCGCTAAAAACCAAATCATAGCTTTCATTTTTCAGGTATCTGTTTATTACCCTGATTCCCTGTTTTGAGTTCAAATCCAATTCCTCTACTTCATAATCTAAGTCTCTTATGAACTCATTAATAAAAACCGACTGGACCTTGCCGGGGTCGACTATAACCTTTACCTTGTTATTGCTTCTGCTTAGGTAACGTATTACTTTTGCAGCGGGGGCCTGACCTATGCCCCTGGCAATAACAAGACAGCTGCCATCTTTAATGCTTTTTAAATACCTTTGGCCGAATATTCCGTTCCAATAAGGACCGCGAACAACTATTTTACTTTCCGGTCCGGTAAGGGCCTTTGTTTTTGCTCCCTGAACCTGGACTGCCACATAAATTTCTCCACTTATACTATCCACCGCCATTACTGACATAGGAACATCAAAAAACTTTGGTTTATCATTATCTCTCATAAACACATAAGCACCCGGGTTATCAAGCTCCCTGGCCAGGGTCTTTGTAACACGCAGCTTATAAATAAACGTGTTAGGAGAAACATTTTTCTTTTCCATGACTACTGCGGGATAGCTGCCTCTTACTCCTTTACTCTTATGGCCTGCCCAAACATATTCCTGGTAGATACAAACTCCCCGCCAGTTGCAATCGCAAAATTCTTTACCCTGTAAATGGGAGCAGGTAATACATTCGTTTGACTCAGCCAGGAAGCAGGGGCAGTATTCGCTTCCTGCATCAATACATTCCAGTTTTCTTCCCACCAAGACTCCACCTCTCAACAACAATGAGTGACTCCTATACAGCAACCATAGGAGCCACCGCAACTCTAGTATCAGATTATTTTTGAATGAAGCGATATGTTCCATATATTTAATCCGGATTTCCCCTTTTAAATGCCGACAAAAACTAAAAAACCTTCAAAGAGAAAAAATCTCTTTGAAGGTTTTAATCAGAAAAAGGCCTTAATTTCTGCTTTCCTGTTAAAAGGCTTGGTGATAAAGCATCTCATACTTAAAAAGCATTATCATAACAAAGCCTTTAGTATTTCGGTTATGGCACTTCCTATACTCTTCTCTTTAATCTCTTCCTGACATACAAGACTTGCCTCCATAAGAACCTGACCATCCAGCATAACTTTTATAGTCCCCGCTTTTTGGCCCTGCCTTACCGGTGCCCTGAGATAGTCTTCAGAATCCTCCGCAACTACAATTCTCTCCTGTTCCGACCCGGTCAGAGGTATCCTAAGGGTCCTGTCGCAAACCAATCTTACCCTTTCTTCCTTTCCTTTTCGTACAGCTATAGTTTTTATAAATTGTCCCTCTTGGAAGTACATAACCGGTTGATAATTCTCGAAACCATATTCAAGCAGAGCAGTGCATTCCTCCCACATGGGACCGCAGTTTAAAACCACAGAAGCCAGCTGCCAGTCCTCTCTGGTGGCCGAGGCTGCCAGGCATCTGCCGGCATTATTGGTAAATCCCGTTTTTACCCCGTCTCCGCCTTCCACCCGCCATAAAATCTTGTTTTTATTGTTAAGTACCCTTAAATAATCTCTGCCCCACCACGGAATTTTTTTCTGCTTGGTGGCAACAATTTCCCGGAAAACGGGATTTCTTAGTGCATAGGCAGTAATTTTAGCCAGATCCTCTGCGGTGGTATAATGACCATCCTGGTCCAACCCGTGGGGATTAACAAAGTTCGTGTTTAATGCTCCTATCTGCGCTGCTTTCCTGTTCATCATACCGGCAAAGCCTTCACAGCTGCCCCCAATATGCTCTGCTATGGCTACAGCTGCATCATTACCCGATTGCAGCATAAGACCATACAGCAGTTCTTCCAGCATTAGTTTTTCCCCCGCCTGCAGGTAAATAGAAGAGCCGCCGGTATTTTGTGCTTTCAAACTGACTGTAACCAATTCCTGTAATTTGCCTGCTTCAATGGCTGTAATGGCAGTCATAATCTTTGTAGTACTGGCCATAGGAAGCTGCTGCTTCATATTTTTTTCATAAAGTATTCTACCGGACACAACATCTATCAGCACAGCAGCCCTTGAGTTTGGAGAAAGCTCTTGGGCCGCACAAACAACCGGCAGTAACAAACTTGTTATTACAATTAGAAGTATTATTAAGATATTTAGCCTTTTCGACATGCTACCTCCTCTTTCCGTTATAGCGCAGAAGGCATTCTGCCCTTACCTTTGCAACACAACTTACTGTTCCATAGTGTCGTCATGACCCCTGCCGTGTCCCGTTCCAATCCTCATTTTCTTTACTACTCCCTGGAGCTCGTCAATTATCTGCGGAGACATTTCTATTATTCTTTCAACCATTCCATTATTGTTTGCAGGCATTAGTTTAATATGTTCCTTGCCTACAACCATGAAAGCAACAGGCTGGACAGATACACCGGCTCCCGTCCCTCCTGCAAAGGGCATTTTCCCTCCGCCCTGGCCTTTTTCTTCCCCTTGCATCTGGTATTCTCCTCCACCCGATGCAAATCCGAAGGCAACCCTTGAGATGGGGATTATAACCGTACCATCAACCGTCTCAACAGCATCACCCACTATTGTATTTACATCAACCATTTGCTTTATGCTTTCCATAGTGGTTTTCATCAAAGCCTCTATCGGATGCTCACTCAATTGCATCACCATCCTTTTTCTTAGCTATTAATCCAATTGTACCCGCAGTAATAGCATGACCGATTTTTACGCTTAATATGCAGTCTGCACGGGTGCTTATAATGATACTCTCAAAGCTGGGAACTATGCTGATTTGGGGCAATGAAAGCAACTTAAACCTGGAGCTGAGCACTGAGGTAAAAAATGTCTTTACATTCCACAGCAAACCTATTGCTATTCCTGTGACAGCAGCATCTCCGGTACCCAATACCGAATTCCATTCCAGTTTTTTTATGGCAATCCTCTGTTGGATATATCTAATGGCCTTTCCATACCTGTGGATCATTAACTTATATTTTTTATAAGATTCCAGGGCATCATGGACATTTACCAGACTGCCAAACTCTTTAATAATCCTACCGCCGGCCGTTGCTTCCAACTCGCCCCTGACTTTTAGTCCGGGTCCTCCCATTGACATCAATTCCAATAGGTTATACTCCCGTTTGAAGTTTATAAGACCAAACAAAGCGGATACTATTATTATAAGTTCATCGTCTTTATTATCCCTATAATAAGTTATCCTTATATTAACGCTCGAAAATAGAGTTATAACAAGCAGTATTATTATCAGCGCTGCAACGGTTATGAACATCCGGTATTACCTCCAACAATATCTTCCCAATATATCTTGCCTTGAATGTAAAAAAAATACACGTTACCGTGTATTTTCGTCCAGATATGTTATTTGTTCTTCCAGTATTTCAGGCAGTTCATTAACGGTGCTAAGCCCGAAGTATTTGAGAAAATCAATAGTTGTCCCATATACTATGGGCCGTCCTATGGTATCCAGTCTGTCGACCTCCTGAATTAATTTTTTTTCAATAAGGGTACTTATTGCCGTATCCGATTGTACTCCCCTTATGGAATCCACCTCGGCCCGTGTAATTGGCTGTTTGTAAGCTATTATGGCTAATGTTTCAAGGGCGGCCTGGGACAGCCCCTGTTTTCTTTGCGGAGAGTGCAGTTTTTGTATATACTCATAATGCTCAGGCCGGGTAGAAAACTGATAGTGCCCTTCTGCTTCAATCAACTGGAGCCCGCTTCTTTCAAAATTATACAAATCCTTCATTTCTTTTATTATGAGCAATACTTCCTTCTGGTCCATATCAAGTACGTTACATATGTCTCTCAGGCTGACAGGATCTCCTGCTGCAAAAAGCACGGCTTCTATTACACCCTTTATCTCTTTTTTGTCCATGGTTATCTCCAACCTTTGTTTTGTCTTTTTCTTATAATTATATCTCCGAAATTGGACATCTGTTTTATGGTAATACTTCTTTCTTTTATTAGCTCTAATACCGCCAGAAAGGTTACAATCACATTTTCCCGGGTAGGACAATCTTCAAAAAGGTCGTTAAACATGATATGTCCTTCCCGCATTAATACTTTCCTAATATGCTTGATTCTGTCAACAACCGATATTATTTCTTTCTCCAGTCCCTTTCTAAGGTCATCATCAGTATTATAGAGGTTCTTGTACTTTTTCATAGCCTCAGAGAAGGCACGGCATAGGTCTGTAATATCTATATCCAAAATAATAGGGTCGTGCTCAATATAAAATTCTGCCGGAGTAGGTTCACGAAAAAGTCTTTTTTGAAAATCCTCTTCCCTTTTTTTTAATTCACCGGTAACATCCTTATACTTTTTGTATTCCATTAGCCGCTCTACCAGCTGCTGCCTGGGGTCTATATCTTCTCCCTGCTCCTCAACATTCTGCTGCGGCAGCAGCATCCTGGATTTTATATGCAGCAAAGTAGCCGCCATAACCAAAAACTCGCTGGCAACTTCTATATCAAAATACCTTAGCTCATCAATATACTCCAAGTATTGCCGGGTAATATCTGCTATGGGAATATCGTATATATCCACCTCGTTTTTTTCAATAAGGTGAAACAATAAATCAAAGGGACCTTCAAAAATCTCCAGCTTAACACTGTAGGACATTTTTCACTCACTCCGCTGCTTTCAAATTCATTTTTTCCCTTACTTCCTCCAATGTTACAACTGCGGTTTCCCTTGCTTTTTTTGCTCCTTCATTAAGAATATCCCTTACAGTATCCGGGTGGGCTTCCAGTTGTTCTCTTTTGCTTCTTATGGGCTCCAGAAAGGCCGTAAGGTTTTGGGCCATTTTTTTCTTGCAGGCAACACAGCCAATAGTACCGCTCTTACACATTTGCGCCGTATCCTCAATGTCTGCAAGTTGTGAGAATATTTTGTGGAACGAATATACCGAGCAGACATCCGGGCTTCCCGGATCGTCTTTTCGTATTCTCTTAGGATCGGTTATCATGTTTCCCACCTTTGACCTTATCTCCTGCGGGGTATCCGACAGATATATTGCATTCTCGTAGCTCTTGCTCATCTTCCTGCCATCCACCCCCGGCAACACCTTGGCTTCTGTTAACAGCGCATCGGGCTCGGGAAAGGTGTCGCCGTATATTGTGTTAAATCTTCTGGCTATTTCTCTGCTCATCTCCAGATGAGGAACCTGGTCCTCGCCAACCGGTACGTATTTTGCCTTGAATACCAATATATCGGTTGCCATAAGACAGGGGTAGCCAAGAAAACCAAAATTGGCAATATTCCTGCCCTCCAACTGTTTTAGCTGGTCTTTATAAGTCGGGCACCTTTCCAGCCATGATACGGGAGTTAACATGGAAAGAAGTAAAAACAGCTCTGCAATCTCTTTTACATCCGATTGCACATAAATTGAACACTTGTCAGGGTTCAGCCCTGCGCTCAGCCAATCCAGGGCAACATCCATTATGTTATCCTGCAGCTGTGAAGTGTCTTCATAGGCGGTAGTCAGTGCATGCCAGTCCACTATAGCGTGATAGCTTTTATATTGTTCCTGAAGCTTTACCCAGTTCTCCAAAGCTCCGAAATAATTACCAAGGTGAAGTTTTCCTGTGGGTCTCATGCCGCTCATAATAATATCTTTTGCCATGTGTATTCCTCCCATCCATTTCAGATAATTATATATTTTATAATGTCAATAATCAAGCAGAGCATGCGTTCAAATGCCCCGGACGGTAACTTTGCAAAGTATCTATTCCGGTACTTCCCTGCGTGTCAAAAGAATATACCCACAACCTGGGTTATGGCAAAATCAAAGAATCCTATAACCGGGTTTAGTACTGCCCACAAGAAACCTCTGGCCAGAAAAACAAGCAGAATGAACACAAGCTGTATCTGGCGTTGGTACTGTATAAGTTTATAACCCATTTTGTCTGGCAGCAAGTCCTGTAGTATTGCCGAGCCATCCAGGGGATATAACGGCAGCAGATTAAATACTGATATCGCCAGGCTGTAAAAGTAGAAATAGTTATAAAAGTTGGCCGGGATGCCCGTCAGTCTCCAAATACCCGATGCGGTAACAAACCTGGTAATAAGGGCAAGAAGTATTCCCGAAGCCGGCCCTGCCAATGAGACATAAAGGTCTCCCTTTTTTCTGTCTTTATAAAACATGGGACTGGTGTGAACCGGCTTGGCCCAGCCCAACCCGACCAGTACCAGCATTAACAGACCCAAAGGATCTATATGTGCCATGGGATTTAGGGTCAGCCTTCCCATGTTTCTGGGTGTCGGGTCCCCCAGCATATCGGCCACCTTTGCATGACTGTATTCATGCAGTGTTAGTATTATTATAAATGCCGGCAAAGTATATATAAGTTCTCTTATGTCAATTCCCATACATTATACTCCCCCTTTTGTACCATCTCTTTTAACAGTTTCAACTGTCCATCAATGTCAGTGATCTTATCTTCTACAATTTGGGTCTTTGCGCCCTCCAATAGAACTCTGTACTGAGGCCCGGGCGCTACTCCAAAAGATTCCAGCGTGTTGCCGTCAATATAGAACATGAAATCCTTAATTTCCTGCATATAAGTCCTTACATTCTTTTTATAATGCTCTGTTGGTGCAATTGCACAAAGATACTTCAATATCTCCGGGTCAGTTTCAGCAAACATCTTATAAAGCAGTCCTCTACCCAGCGGCTTGTCTTTCATTTCGAGCCCCAGGCTTCGTTCCCTGTCACGGAATCTTTCCAGCTTTTTATAAAAGGTCTTATACCGGCTGAAAACCTCCAGAAGCTTCTCCTCCTTAATATCTTCCAACAGCGCCAGCACCGAAAACAACAGCACATTTCTGCCGCCGTTTAAAATCCTATCAAGCTTCCGACATGTTGAAGAAGGAACTGAACTGCCGCCAAACAGCATTTGCCACAGTCCAACCTCCTGCATTCTGCTTAGCATGCTTGTCCGCTGAGGCTCGGTCAGAATTAGCTCCAACTCTGCTAAAATCCTCTCATTGCTGAGCCTCCGAGGGTATTCTTCTTTGATGCAAGCCATCATCAATCTTTCAGTCTTGATATCCATTCTGAAGTTATATCTTTTTTCAAGCCTTATTGCCCTCAATATCCGTGTAGGATCATCCACAAAGCTATTGCAGTGCAATACCTTTATCAGCCTGTTGCACAAATCTCCGTAACCGTCAAAATAATCTATCAGCTGCGGATTTTTCAGTGATACCGCCATAGCATTAATGCTGAAATCCCTCCTGTATAAGTCGTCATAAAGGGAGGAAGGATAAACTTCAGGCAGGGCAGCAGGATAATTATAAATCTCCCTTCTTGCGGTTACTATATCTATGATGCCCAGTCCCCCGGTATCCAAAGTCACTGTCTTAAAGGAAGGATACGTTTTCACCACGCACCCATGGCAATCGTTGAAAGCCCCTGCAAGCCGTTGGGCATCTCCCACCACAGTAATATCTATATCCGAAAGCTCCACTCCCAAAAGCATGTCTCTTACTGCTCCCCCTACAATATAGGCTTTGTACCCAAGAGAGTTGCATTTTTCCGATATTAAGGACAGCAGTTTTTGTAGTTCTTCAGATATTCGATCACCAATCCAATCTTTCTTCGGCATATTTTTCCCCACCATTTGCCATTACTCTTACTATATATAAACAACAATATTATATTACCATATATACGCCATTTTTTGCAGTAAAACCATTTAAATACCAGATGGTTTTTCTGTCCCGGCCTCGCCGGAGGTTTTGCCCCATAGAACAGACAGTTGTTTTTCAGACACAAAAGGCAGGTCCCAAATAACAGAGACCTGCCCATTACTTAAAGTAAATGTCCTAAATATAAAATGTGTGTCCCCTTTCCTTAAAAGTATTCTTGCATAAGCGGATATTCATGAAGCCCATTAATGTCTTTTTTACTATGAGGAGGTCAAGAGATATCAGCGGCCTCCTCTTCTTATTTGATTTATCAATAACTATTCCTGTGACAAAAAATCAACGGCAAATTGGGCATACAGCGATGTGCCCACTGTGAGGGCATCCTCATCAATATTAAACCTTTCATGATGATGGGCAACATCTGTACCTTTTTTGCTGTCAGCTATTCCTACAAAGGCCATAACCCCGGGAGCTGCATCGCAAAGAAATGCAAAATCTTCTCCTCCCATAACCTTTTCCATATCGGCCACCGCATCCTGCCCATATAGCTTTTCAACCGCATCATGAGCTATCCTGGAAACTTCAGGATGATTTATCACCGGTGGAGTACCAACTGTGTACTCTACCTCAGCCTGGGCTCTGTAGGAAGCGGCCGTATTTTTTGCTATCCTCTCTATTATGGACGGAAGGCTGTTTACCACCTTTGGATTGAAGCACCGTGTAGTACCTTCCATTATAACCTCACTACATAAAATATTCCACCGATCCCCTCCGTTAAACTTTCCAATGGTGACCACGACAGGGTCCAGGGGACTGACCTCTCTACTCACCACCGATTGGAGATCGTTTACTACGGCGCAGGATGCCACAATAGCATCTATTCCCTGGTGAGGCATTGAGCCGTGTCCCCCCTTACCCTTAACGGTAATCTTTATAATATCCGTCGAAGCCATTCTGGGGCCCGGCTCTAATGAAACCTTGCCGCTTTCAAGACCCGACCAGAGGTGAATACCTAATACGGCATCCACTTTATCCATAGCCCCTTCCTCTATCATTGTTATTGCTCCCTGGGCAATCTCTTCAGCAGGCTGGAATATGAATCTGATCGTCCCTTTAATGTCGTCCTTCATCCCGTTCAGTATTTTTGCTGCTCCAAGAAGCATGGCTACATGACCATCGTGGCCGCAGGCATGCATGACACCGGCATTTTTGGATTTATAGGGCAAATCATTTGCTTCGGTTATGGGCAGTGCATCCATATCAGCTCTCAGGGCAACTATTTTGCCGGGTTTTTCTCCATTTATGATTCCCAGAACACCGGTTCTTGCCATTCTTTTAACCTCTACACCCATTTTCTCCAGCTCTTCCGCAACCCTGTTTCCTGTCCTTTCCTCTTGCCAGGTAAGCTCAGGATTCTCATGGAACTCCCTTCTCCATGCTATCAACTGGTCCTTTACACCTTCTGCTTTTTCTCTTATATCCATTACTCAACCACCCCCGCAATATCCAGTATTGTATTATATATCAATTGTACACCTTTCTGCAATTGTTCATAGTCGGTCCATTCTTCTGGACAGTGGCTGCGGCCTCCTCTGCTGGGTACAAATACAAGAGAGGAATCGGTAATTTCAGCCATAACCATTGCGTCATGGCCGGCACCGCTTATCATTTCCCTGTATGAAAACCCGGACTCCCGGCATTTCTCCTTCAAAATATCCACCATATAAGCGGGTACATGAACCGGGCTTACCGCAATCTTTGTATTTACCTGGTATGAAAGTCCCTGGGCTTTGCCGCCCTCTTCCAGACATGCTTTAACTCCCTGTATAATGGCCTCAATATTATTCTCTTTTCTTGACCTTATATCTATTGTAAATACTACGCGTCCGGGTACAATATTAGTAGCCCCCGGGCTTACTCTGAGGCTGCCGATGGTGGCAACAGTACCTTCACCTGCTTCCTTTGCCAGTCTGTTTACCGCTAAAATGACCTGAGAGCTTAATACCAGTGCATCGGCCCTCATGCTCATGGGAGTTGTTCCGGCATGATCGGGTCTGCCTGTTATTTCCACCTCATAGTGCCTGATACCCACTATTGTATTTACTATACCTATATCCTTATCTTCTGCCTCAAGTACCGGTCCCTGTTCTATATGAAGCTCAATGAAAGCCTTTATAGATCCTTCAGGCCTTTTTGCCTTCCCTATGTTTGCGGGATCAAAACCAAAGGCTTCCATTGCCCGACCGGTGGAAATGCCGTTTTCATCCCTGTTTGTATCAAGCTCCTGCCTGGAAACCCTTCCAACCATTGCTCTGCTGCCGAAAAGCCCGGCGCCAAATCTGCCGCCCTCCTCCTCAACCAAAGCTACAAATTCAATAGGAAATTCGGTTTCAATCTTTTTTTCGTGAAGCAGCCTGGCAATTTCCAATCCGGTGACTACCCCCGCAGGTCCGTCAAAGTTACCCCCATTCTTTACAGAGTCAAAATGGGAGCCTACCATAACACATGGAAGACTATTATCCCTTCCGGCCTTCCGGCCAACTACGGTTGATGCGGCATCTTCATATACTTCAAGCCCTGCCCGTGTCATCTCATTTTTTATATATTCCCGGGCCTTCCTATCCTCCTCCGAAAATGAAAGCCGGGTCAGCCCCTGACCTGGCGATGCATTATACTTAGCCAGTTCTTCAATATCCTTCCTAATCCTATCCAACCGGGCGTCCATAAAATCCCTCCAATTATTTACAGATATTTTATCCAAACCCAAGGGGACATATGTATCTACATCATCTTAATAAATATGCCGGCAAGGATGACCGATACAACTGTAACCGTTGTAAAACCTCCCACCAGCATCTTGGGCAGCATCTGGTCCATCAAAAACTCTTTTTCTTCCGGAGTCTCAGCCAGAGCATTTACTGCTTCCTCCGTTAGTATATAATTTGGAGGGAATCCGTACAATGCCGTCAATGACAGAGCAAAGGCCATCTCCTTGGAATAGCCCAGGGATTTTCCCACCAGCATACACGCAGCGCCCATTCCGGTGACTCCGATTACAATAATTATTACCAGAGGCCCGGCAATCTCCATAAGCATGGCAGGGGTTGCCTTGGCAAGCTGTGCAAAAATATAAGCCATCAGTGAAATCATCAGCCAGCCGAAGGATCCTGATTTAACAAGTGGTTTCCTTTCCAGAAAGCCTATTTCTGCTGCAATTACCCCGAAGATCAGACATAATACATAGGGTGAGATAAATTGATTGATAAGGTTTGCAAAAGCCACCGAAGCCCAGGCTACAAGAGCAAGCTTGGTAATCAGTACAAAAACAGTCTGGTATTTTTCCGGCAAAGGCGGTATAAACTGGAGTTTGCTCTTCTCTTTTTCAAAAGCTGCCGCAGTTTGCTGAGAACTCAGTTCTGCCAAGCCCTCCTTATTGTTCCTATAGATGTCGAGAAGCCTGCTGCCTTCTTTCTTGAGAGCAAGAGCTGTCAGCGGATAACCGGCAAAGCCCTGCATTACATACATTACTATTGCAAGAACTGCCATGCTTGTCAGCCCCTTTGCAGTCGCAGCATCCGACATCATAATTGCCGCTACAATTCCGCCGGTCAGTGGAGGAGTTGCGGCAATTATTGCCTCTTTACCTACTATCAGGCGGCCAATGGTCAGCAAAAGAGCACACATTCCTGCGATACCGCTCAAGGCAATAGCTATTGTTTTCCACTGGGATGCCAGCTCTCTTACGCTCATCATTGTTCCCATGTGGACCAACAACAGGTACATGGACATCAGGGCAAGAGGCATTCCCAATCCGGGTATGTCTATAACATTGACCGGTATAAACGTCCAAAAACCAATCATGAACAGTGTGGCGGCTACGAAAACCGATGGAATAAATGCCTTGGTCCTGGCCGACACCACATCGCCTATTGCCATGATACCTGCTACTACAACAAAAGCAACTATTACACTCATTGTTCTACCTCCTTTTAAATGTAAGGGGACAGCGCTTTTGTCGGGTATTCCCTGCTGCGAAATGTCCCCTTTTTATTGCCCCCAGGGTTTTGGATTGGATGATGTCAATACAATTAACTAATAAATATGCACCATTCTTAGAATTGATGTACGGCACATAAATATTTCTAATATGTTATCAAAAACCCATTATACATTCTATGGTGTATACAACAAAAATAACTTGAAACTTTGGTGCTGTTGATGATATAGTGTTAGAAATATACCTGTAAGAAAATACATTCAGGAGGGAGGCTACCGGAATGCCGGCTTATGGAAAGGCCGCCAAAGGAAAGATAGAACGACTTGAAGCACTGTTGGATACTGCCAAACTGCTCAATTCCACCCAGGAAACCGATCATATCCTCAATACCCTGATAGAAGAAACCCTGAGGCTGCTGGATACCGGAGATGCTGCAATTCTGTTCCTCTTAAACAGCACCACCAACCTTCTTGAAGTGAAATCATACAAAGGGTTTGACCGGGAGATTGAGAAAGTAAAGCTAAGGCAGGGAGAATCAATGACCGGAATTACATTGGCCCGGAAAAGTCCCATGCTCTTTCAAACCGCAGCCGAAATCCGGAAAGCACAGTCAACCATGACCGGAAGCAGTCTGGAGCTAAGCAACAGAGTGCTGGGTAAAATCCCTGCAAAGCTTAAGAGTTCAATGTGCTGCCCTCTGGTATACAGGGATGAGTGTATCGGGGTATTGGTTGTGGATAATTTTAGCAAGGATGGCTTGTTTACCACCGATGACCTTGAACTGCTGCAGGTTATCTCAAATCAGGCCACCATTGCTATTATGAATGCAATCAACTATGAAAAAGACATGAATACAATGAAAAAGATAAAGCAGTACAACAGGATAATAAAAGAACAGCACAGGCGCTACAAGCATTCCACAATAACCCATAACAGGCTTACCAATATGGTTCTTAAAGGGTGTACTATACATGATATTGTCATGGAAATTTCTTCACTTATGGGCAAACCCATTATTGTTTATGATTCCTTTCTTAATATCAAAGCTTACAGTATGCATTTAGATAATTGTGCCGGTCATTATATGTTAAACCGGAGCACAATTAGCGACAAGCTTACCCACGCCGATCCATGGGACTACACTGAGGAAAACATCGGGTCGGCCATGCTGATGAATCCAATAGTGGTAGGTCAGGATATACTGGGCTGGATGGGTATTGTCGGAGAAACGCTGCCCTACAGGGAAATGGACAAGATAACCGCCGAAAGAGGAAGAACAATACTTGCCCTGGAATTTCTCAAGCAAAATGAAATCCAGGAAACTGAACAAAGACTGAAGGGAGACTTTTGGGAGAATCTCCTTGCAGACCAAAACAGGGATTATGTTAAAAAATGTGCCGAAAATTATGGGTACGATTTTTCCAAGAACTATTGCATCACTGTTATGGAACTGCGGACCAAGGAAAGTAATGTTGATATGGAACAAGCTCTTACCACCGAGTATTTCTTCAAAAGGAAAAATGCATTCTCAATAATTTCAAGAACGGTGCCCTGTCACTTTCCCGGTTCAATCACCATAAACAAGGGCAACCGGGTGATATTTATATTGGAACTGCCTGAAAACGGGAACAGTAAATCCATTAAAGAATCAATAGGACACGCGCTTGAGGCTGTTGTTTCCGAAGTATCGGCATATTGCAGCCATTTTGAAATCCATACGGGAGTTGGAAGAAGGTTTGCTGATTTGTTCAAGCTCAAACCATCCTATGCCGATGCAATGCATGCGTTAAGGATTCTTGGAAAGCTGGGAACAAAGAGCCGGATTTTGTTCTTTGACGAATTGGAAGTTAAAAAGTTTTTATTCAGCAATGATCCTTCCGAGTTAAGGGAATTCGCCTGTCGAACCCTTAACGGTCTTATCAATTACCAAAACAGTTCCCGGGAAGAATTCCTGGATACCCTCAGGCATTATATACAAAGCAATGGGAACTGGTCATTGACACGCAACAGGCTCCACATACACGGCAACACCCTTAATTACCGCTTGAACCGCATCAAGGAAATCCTTCAATTAGACCTTGACGATTATTCCGACAGGTTGAAGATTCAGATTTCATTCGAAATTATGGACCTTCTGGATGTTATTTAAAACTCTACAATGGAAAAAAACGACCGGTTAATAGTAAAGCCCGGGGACTCTGGCGTAGCCGGCTTACCGGTATAGTCCACGGGAAGCCGTACATCGCAGTAGGCCCCCCGGGCGTTTTTAGGCTTATCCTATTGTTTTAACTTTGTTATTTTACAGAAGTTATCCAGTCCACCACAATCCGTTTTAATATAAGAAACAACCCTGCTTTTTCCACCGTCTTTTCAGCCACCAGATCAGTATTACTTAATACTTCCCCATCCTTCCTGACTATCAGTTCTCCCAGCTTATCCCCTTGTTTTACCGGTGCAGTAACAGCTGAAGGCAGTACAATCTCTTTCTGCAGATTTTCCTCCTGACCTTTTAGTACCAGTACCTTTATGTCATCCTTCGGTTTTACGTTGACCCATCTTTCCTTACCTTTGTTTAACTCCAGTTTTTCTATGATATCATCCTTTGTTGCAAGAGGGACGGAATTGTATTTTGAAAATCCGGTATTGAGCAGTTTCTCTGCTTCCCTGAACCTTATTTCGGAAGTCGGAGAGCCCATAAGTACGGCTATAAGCCTCATATTACCCCTTACGGCAGTTGCCGACAGACAATATTTAGCCGCATCGGTAGATCCGGTCTTGAGTCCGTCCACACCCTGATATCTTCTGAGCAGCTTGTTGGTATTCACCATAGTAAAGGTGGTAAACCTTCCCTCTTTGCCTACCAAAATATCCTCCATCCAAATGGTTGTCCAATCGAATATTTTGCTGTGCTTTATCAATTCCCTGGACATAAGAGCCACGTCATAGGCCGATGTGTAATGATTTTCATCATGCAGACCATGGGGATTTACAAAGTTGGTATCATTCATTCCCAATTCCTTTGCCCTTTGATTCATAATCCCTACAAATGCTTCTTCGGTTCCTGCCACATGCTCGGCAAGAGCAACGCTTGCATCGTTACCTGAAGCTACCACAATGGCTTTCAGAAGCTGTTCCACCGTCTTGGTCTCTTCCGGTTCCATATATATCTGGCTTCCTCCCATACCGGCCGCATTTCTGCTAATAACAACCTGGTCATCCAGTGAAATTTTTCCGTTTTCCAGACTTTCCATGGCAATCAGAGCTGTCATAATTTTTGTAACACTTGCAGGAAAGAGCTTTTTATGAGCATCCTGTTCCATAAGAAAGGTGCCGCTGCCGGCATCCATTAAGACAGCACCCTGCGCATTTATGGTGATTTCATTGGCATAGGCCGGGTAGGAAAATGCAATCAATAATATTATCAGTAGTATTAATGTGCTAAATATCTTTGTTCTCATTTTTTTCCCTCCAATTTGATGAGTTCAGTATTAGGTTAACCATCATAAAATATAGTTATTCAAAAACGCATTTATAACAATTAATTCATTCAACCAAACCCGGCAGAATAAAAGAGCCGCATAACGGCTCCCCTTCGCATTTGTAACTTCTTTCGGCCCGCCTTTTCATAATAAAATTATTAAAATAAAATTACAACTGGCACATATCTCTACATGATTATTCTATTATTCTCTTTATTATTTCCGGATTTGCTGCCTGCCTTTCTGAAACTGTAATAGAACTCCTTAACAGCTGTACCGCCTGCTCAAGGTTTTCCCTGTCATTTATATGAAGCGTTGCAATGCTCTCCCCTTTCCTTACCGGCTGGCCTAATTTTTTGTTCATTACTATTCCCACCGCCGGGTCAATTCTGTCTTCTTTCCTGCTTCTTCCTGCCCCCAGCAGCATTGCACCAATTCCAATCCTTTCAGCATCAAGCCCGGATATATACCCATGGTTTTCTGCCATTATTTCCAACTGCTCCTTTGATTTGGGCAGTATTTCGTTGTGGTTTTCAAATACCCGGGGGTCTCCACCCTGATTCTCAACAAACCGGACGAATTTTTCGCCGGCTTTGCCCGAAGATATAAGATGCCGGGCCAATTCCCTCCCCTGCTCCATATCCTTCACTTTTTCTCCAAGCACCAGCATAGCCGCTCCCAGTTCAATGCAAAGAACGGAAAAATCCTCCGGACCCTTGCCCTTTAACGTATCAATGGCCTCCCTTACCTCAAGGGCGTTTCCTACGGCATTTCCCAGTGGTTGATTCATATCGCTTATGACAGCCATAGTCTTTCTTCCCGAGGAATTCCCTATAAGAACCATGGTATTGGCAAGCTCCTCGGCGCCTTTTATATCCTTCATAAATGCACCGCTTCCCACCTTAACATCAAGCAGTATGCAGTCTGCCCCTGCCGCCAGCTTTTTACTCATTATACTGCTGGCAATAAGAGAAATGTTATCTATGGTGGCCGTTACGTCCCTTAATGCATACAGCTTTTTATCTCCCGGGGCTATATTACCCGTTTGCCCTGTTATGGCAACCCCTATTCTTTTGACCGAGTCTATAAATTCACCGGTAGTAAGCTCGGTTCTGAAACCTGGTATTGATTCAAGCTTATCTATTGTCCCTCCGGTGTGTCCTAACCCCCTACCCGACATTTTTGCCACCGGTATCCCTGCCGCTGCAATAAGAGGCGCCAATACCATTGAGGTCTTGTCTCCCACGCCACCTGTACTATGCTTATCCACCTTTACCCCGGGAATGGCCGTTAAGTCAATACAGTCCCCCGATTCCATCATACACTTTGTAAGCATAACCGTCTCTTCCTTTGACAGCTGACGTATAAAAATTGCCATTAACAATGCTGCCGCTTGATAATCGGGTACCCGCCCTGCTACGTATTCATCAATAAAAAACTTGTATTCCTTATAATCAAGGGCTCTGTTATCTCTCTTTTTCTTTATAATATCGTACATCCTCATTTTCTACACCCCGCTTATACAATCAGATCCAAAAAACTTTTGCCGGCCTTATACCCTTCTATCTTCAAAGCATCTGCAACAGTAGCTCCTATATCAGCAAAGGATTCCCTTGTTCCGATATCCACTCCGGTCCTAATCCCTTTGCCGCAAGCCAGTATAGGTACGTATTCCCGTGAATGGTCGGTACTGTCTGTTGTGGGGTCACACCCATGGTCGGCAGTCAGAATCAGCAGGTCCTTCTCTCCAAGACATTCCATTAATCCGGCAAGTCCATTATCCAATTCCTTAAGGGCTGTGCCGTATCCTTCCACATTGTTTCTATGGCCGTACTGCATGTCAAAATCCACAAGGTTTGTAAAGATAATACCCTTTGCATCCTCCCGGATGAATTCCTTGGTTTTTTGTATGCCGTCACTGTTGTTTTTGGTATGTACAGACCTGGATATGCCTTTTCCATTAAATATATCTGATATTTTACCCACCGCAGACACTATGTGGCCTTGATCTTTGGCATAGTCCAACAATGTTTTTTGGGGTGGGTCCACAGAGTAATCCTTTCGGTTGTGTGTTCTGCTAAACCCTCCCGGTTTTCCTGTAAACGGCCTTGCTATGACCCTTGCCACCCTGTGCTCCCCGGTAAGAAAGCTTCTTGCCGTCTCGCATATTTTGTATAGCTCCTCAACGGGAATGACCTCCTCGTGGGCAGCTATTTGAAAAACGCTGTCGGCTGACGTATACACTATGGGGTAGCCTGTTTGCATATGCTGCCGTCCCAGCTCTTCAATTATTAAAGTACCCGAGGCCACTTTATTGCCCATTACCGGCCGCCCGATAAGCTTTTCAAAGCCTTGTATCAAATCCTCCGGGAAACCCGTTGGATATGTAGGAAAGGGTCTTTCCAGAACAACACCGGTCATCTCCCAGTGGCCTGTTATTGTATCCTTTCCATTGGACTTTTCCATGGCTCTGCCATAACACCCTATTGGCCGTGGATGTTTTGGTATATACATGTTATTTTCAATATTACCAATCCCAAGTCTCTCAAGATTTGGCAGAGAAAAGCCCTTCAGGGAATTGTATATATGCCCTAAAGTATTGCTTCCGCCGTCCCCATATAGATGAGCATCGGGTAACTCCCCAATGCCTACGCTGTCCATTACTATTATAACAACCCTGTCAATCAATACAGTTTCCCCCTTTCGGTAAGTCTCCAGTATACCAATATTATACCAAAGCTACCGGCTAAATTAACACCAAGCCTAAAAAAAAAGGGCTTCATGCCCTTGGATGTGCCTTGTTATATACGTCTTTTATTCTGTTCTTTGTAAGCTGGGTATAAATCTGTGTTGTAGAAATATCCGAATGGCCCAGCATTTCCTGTACCGATTTTAAGTCGGCACCATTTTCTATTAAATGGGCGGCAAAGGAATGCCGCAAAGTATGCGGGGTAATAGCCTTGTTTATTTTTGCTTTGTTCTTATATCCCTTTATTATCTTCCAGAAACCCTGCCGTGTAAGCCTTTCACCTTTATAATTAACATACAGGGCCTCCTCTGACTTATCCCTTAACAGGCCCGGCCTTATATTTTCAACGTACTTGTTAAGTATATCCAGGGCGATTGTACCCACAGGAATAATTCTTTCTTTATCGTTGTTCTTTGAGCATTGTATGTAACCCAGTTCAATATTTATATCCCGGATATTCAGCGAAACCAGTTCCGACACCCTTATTCCGGTGGCATATAGCAATTCAAGCATTGACTTGTCTCTGGTTCCCTTAGCATCGCTGCAATCGGGTTGGTCCAGCAGTAATTCCACTTCTTTATTGCTAAGTATGGTAGGTATTCTTTTTTCAACCCTTGGGGATTCCAAATCCATTGTAGGATCCTTATCTATGATTCTTTCAGATGCCAGGTATTGATAGAAGGCACGGATGGACGCCAGATTTCTTGAAATGGTAGAAGTGGCTCTCCCGCTCTTCTGCAGATATAACAGATAGGTTATTATTGTAGTCTTGTTGGTATTTTTCAAACTGTGTATATTTTTGCCGGAAATATACTCTATGTACTGCCTTAAGTCTCTGCCGTAGGACTCAACAGTATTATCCGAGAGCTTCCTTACATCTCTTATGTAATTTGTGAATTGCTCCAGCAAATCGTTCATTTATACTGAAAACTCCTTTACCAGCTTTATATGTATAATCTATATTTCAACAAAAATTTGAAAAGTCCTCTAATAATTCCTGCTATATCCCTACAAATTATCTATCAGTTATTTTCTCCATCATTTGTTAAAAAATACATACCTGATTAAATAAGGTTTTATAACCGCTTTCCTATTAAAAAAGCTTCCCAAAAGGGAAGCTTTTTTAACCTATAGCACGTCGTCTGCGCAGGTATACTCAAGACCCTGATCGTCTGCAACTGCTTTGTATGTGAGTTTTCCTTTATATGTGTTAAGTCCTCTCTTCAACGCTACATCAGCCTTCATTGCAGCTTCTGCGCCCATGTTGGCCAGTTTGAGAGCATAGGGCATGGTGGCATTTGTAAGTGCAAAGGTAGAGGTCCTCGGAACTGCGCCTGGAATATTAGGCACCGAATAATGAACTATATCATGTTTTATGAAAGTAGGATCGGCATGGCTTGTAACCTTGTCTATGGTCATAACCGTACCACCCTGGTCTATAGCAACATCTACAATTGCTCCGCCAGGGTTCATGCTCTTAACCATTTCTTCTGTTATTAGTTTTGGCGCTTTAGCACCCGGTATCAGAACAGCTCCTACCAAAAGGTCGGCTCCCCTGAGCGCTTGGGCGATATTGTAGCTGTTTGATATCAGGTTCTTAATCTTGTTGCCGAATATGTCATCCAGGTATGCAAGTCTTTTTACGCTGACATCCAGAACCGTTACATCGGCGCCCAATCCAACTGCCATTTTTGCAGCGTTAGCTCCAACGTTACCGCCGCCTACAATAACTACCTTTGCAGGAGCAACTCCCGAAACTCCGCCAAGAAGCATTCCTCTTCCGCCGGATAGTTTTTCCAGCAGCCTTGCCCCTATCTGGACAGCCATCCTGCCTGCAACTTCGCTCATAGGAGCCAGCAGCGGCAACGAACGGTCATCCGGCTGTACAGTTTCATAAGCTATACCAATTACCTTTTTGTCCAGCATAGCCTTGGTCAGCGCAGGCTCGGGTGCCAGATGCAGGTATGTAAATATAACCTGGTTTTCTCTCATCAGGTCATATTCTGCCTTAAGGGGCTCCTTTACCTTCATAATCATGTCGGCCTGAGCAAATACATCTTTACCGGACTCCAGCATTACAGCACCGGCTGATGCATATTCCTTGTCTGTGATACTGCTTCCCAGTCCTGCCGATTTTTCTATAACTACTTTATGTCCTGCCTTAACGAAAGCTTCTACGCCGGCCGGTGTAATTGCAACCCTGTTTTCATTTGCCTTAATCTCTTTCGGTACGCCGATTATCATATAACACACTCCCCTAAAATTATTTAAAAAGCATAGCTAAGTATTATATAACTGCAAACAACAGTTATATAATACTTATTAGAAGTATTCGCTATACTTTTTAAAATCCCTTTTTTTACAATAAATTTTTAACGATTGGAGAATAGCTTCATGAAAACCGGAGTTATATAACCTTCTATGAGAGATCCTGCCAGTATTATGGCCAGTACAAGCAGAATGTTCATTGTATAAACGATTAGTTCACTCGAAAAACTTTTCTTGGATTTGGTTTTTTTCCTGCCCAGCATTGAAAGGGAAAACGAAATACCCAGCACACCGGCCATTATTATTCCGGGTACAATCAACAGGTTTTGGGGAAGAATTGCAGCCAATGCAAACAACAGACCTTTAAAACCCATTTCCTCCACAAGAAAACTTACCGAAAAACCTATTATAAAGCCCTTTATACCGACAAGCAGCAGAATTAATGGAATACCTATTACGGTTATTCCCAAAACCCATATTATAATAATAAATTGGGAGTTATTCAACAGGGATTGCTTAAAAACAACCACCGACTGCACTGTTTCTTCACCCAGAACATTAAAAAAACTCTGAAAATAATTGACCAGCTCTTCCTTTTGCACAGAGGACAGCGCATCCATGGTAAAGGCTCCTGCAGCAATACCACCTGCAAAAAACACCAGCACAATAATATAAAGCAGAAGGTTATTCATTACTTGCTTTTCTATCGCTTTTTTAAGAAGCATTTCCAAAAAAGCACCTCCGGGCATAACATTTACATGCGTATTGCTTTAATAAATGTTATGCCCCTTTGTCCTCCATTATGTCATATCATTTGTCCCGCTAAATTTCACCTAAAGACACTTGTACGGACATGTCATAAGTAATGGCTGCAAATTTTGTTCCTGCCTGCACATATTCTAAACCGGACCTATTTATAGGTTAATTTGAATATCATTGGATTTTACGTTAATGAGATATTCCCCGGTTAAGCATCATAATACCGATTATTGTCTTTGCATCCATGATCTCGCCCTTAATAGCCATATCCACTGCCCTTTCAAGACTAATCTCAACCGTATCCACCAACTCGTCCTCATCGGGATTTCTTTCGCCGTCCTTAAGCCCGGTCGCAATATACATGTGCATTACTTCGTTTGAAAAACCTGGAGAAGTATAATATCTGGATAAATACACCATTTTTTTTGCCCTGTATCCCGTCTCTTCAGCCAGTTCCCTTGCTGCGCAAACCTTTGGGTCTTCCCCTTTTTCCAATTTGCCTGCAGGAAGCTCAAGCAGTACCTGTTCAACTGCTTTTCTGTACTGCCTCACCAGCACTATGTCTCCGTTGTCCTTTATTGCAATTATTCCCACAGCCCCGGGATGCTCTACAATTTCTCTCGTAGCGCTGTTGCCGTTTTCCAACACCACATTGTCCAACCTTAAATTAATAATCTTACCCCGGTATATAATTCTACTCTCAACAGTCTTCTCCATACTTTCCTCTCCCTTCAACATGGAATAAACGGTACAAGTTATGAATATAATATTTAAAACTCTTAAGGAGGTCTGTTGTATGTACAAAATCACCACATCAAAGAGGCTTTTTTTGATAGGAAATATGCAGGATATATTGTATTTCCTTGCTCAAATTAGTAAGACCAATGTTTCCCTGAAACAGTACCTTGAAGACCAGCCAACTTTATTGTAAATATCCAGCCAGAGTTTCGGCGCATGCCCCAATCCCTAAAAAATAATCCCTGTCTTCCTCTATCCCTCTGCCCATGGTAGTGGTCTTAAGACAATAATCCTCCATAGCGCTTAAGACTGCTTCTCCTTTATTAAACACTACAGAATGCTTTTTATCAATGTTGTATTTCAGTATCTGACCTTTTATATATCCAAGCTTCCCCTGCTCCAATTCGGGCAGCGGCAGTATGGCTCTGGTTTTTGCAATATCCGCCAGCACCGTTATTGAATGGTGGCTTATACCCCTGTGCCTTATTCTCTTATCTGCAAAACTTATTCTGGGAAGTGCCACCGGCAGGCCTCCAAGGGTGGTAATCCCGTCTATTATATAACCCTGCTCCACCCCTGTGAATCCATATTTGGTAGCCGTACCCGTTATTCCCGGACCCATACCTGTAACCACCAGGTCACATCCGGCCACCTGCTTTGCTGCAATTATTCCTGTATAAAAATTAACTGTTTCAAAATCTCCGCCAAAGGCATTCCCCGAGGTAACCGTTACATCCAGCAAGCCCTTTTCCTTTAACTCCGGAATGGTTTTACTAAGAGCTATTGGCAAAGCAGCTCCATCCGTCATTACATATCCAATTTTTGTCCCCGGCTGCTTTTTTTTAACCAAAGCGCACAGAGGTCCGAGAACACTATGCAATGGTGCTACAACAACAGGGCTACCCTTAAGACTGGTGAAGCTATTAAATTTGTCATGAAACCTGCTTTGTTGTTCCTCGGCTGCAAAACATTTGACCTGCATTGGCGTATACCTTAATTTCATTATGTGTCCCTGACCCGACATGTCCAGCGCCGAGTTTTCAAGATTTGCAATCACAAATCCATATCCCCCGGTTCCCAGCCCCAGACGCCCGGCAGTAGTGTTGAGCAACACCCTGTCACCTTCTTTGACACAACCCGTCATCGCAGTATATACCAGTGCCAGGTTAAGGCTATCCTCAACTGCAACCTGGATTTCCTGAAGCCTCTCCCTTTCCATCAGAACCTTGACAACCATTCCCTCTCTAACCCTAATCATCATATTTGCCCGCTCCCCCTGTTCCCAGTGCATCCATATACCTTAAAACCCTGTTCCGGTAAATTACTTTTGTAAAGGAGTACTTTTCGGAAGCCAGCTGCAGTAATACCAATAATAAAAGGATTACTGCTTTTTGATGCATCTGCGTTCCAAGACAGCAATATAATCCCAGGACCACTCCTAACACATTGGATCCTGCATCTCCCATCATTCCTTTCCTCTTTATATCTACCGGAAGATAAGCTGCAAGGCTTCCGGCCAATGGAGCCAATATATACCCATAGCCTCTCACAGAAAGGAAAGTATATAAAATACCCCAGATAAAAAAGAAGGACTTTATGGCTCTCCCCGGCCTCAGATCCAACAGATTTAACAGATTGGTAAACATGGCAATCATAAAAGTATTTAATAAACCTTCCAACAAGTTTGATGATATGACGGCCGAAATGGCCGCAGCCGCCAGCCCTCCAACAACAGCCTTCAGCCCACCGGTGGTAAGATTGCCTTCCAGCAGACATCTTATGTGCCCTCTGAAGCCTTTGATATTTTTTTTGCCAAGCAAATCATCCACAATTCCCACAAACCCCATAACGGAAGCTGCCAGCGCGTTTATGAGTACCAACTGTGTATCTGTTTCATATATAAATAACATAATGATACTGGCCATCAAAACCACCGGTATAAATATCACTCCCATACCTGTCGGTACTGCTTCACCACGGAAATTTTTTCTCAAAGCTCCCGAGTTGGTCAACATGCCGGAAATATAGGGCATGAAAAGGTAAGTTGCAGATGCTGTTACGGCTAGTACTACTACCATTTGTTACTCCTCGCTTCCCGTAGGTAGAACCTGAGTATCTCAAAAAACTGCCTTCCCCTGTGTATAAATCCCTTCAAGTTTCTTTTGGTTTCACGGTGTGTCATCTTAACCGGCACCTCTATGACGGTGTATCCCATTTTCATGGCTTTAATATTCATGCCTATTTCTGCTGCAAAGCCGTCGGGCACAGGCTCAATAGCCAGAAGTACATCCCTTCTGAACGCTCTTTGGCCGGATAAACCCGACTTCAATATTTTGCCCGTACTTGCATACACCAGCAATCGGGCCAGTTTTTTAACCAACCCGAAACCGCCTTTATTGACTGCAGGCGGGAAAATCCCAATGGTCATATCGGCCTTACCTGTCATGACGGGTTCCACCAGCTTGGTCAATTCCGAAGAGCTTTTCCCAATATCGGCATCTAGAAAAACTATAATTTCAGAACATACACTGCCTAATCCGTAGTTGATAGCATACCCCTTACCCCGGTTGCGTTTCAACCTGATCACTTCAGCTCCCAAGTCCGAAGCTACCTGTGCAGTATTATCCCGTGACCCGTCGTCCACAACCACCACTCTGTCGACAATTCCGGATGCCTTAATGCCGTAAATAGTGCTGCCAATATATTTTTGCTCGTTAAATGCGGGTATTAATACCGTTACCTGCTGCTTCAAATGCGCACCCTCCTATCCAAACCTAACCTAATCGGGAATAAGAGCATCTGCCGTATCTTTAACACCGTAATGCCCTTCATTCCCCTGCAGAACTTTTATCAGAGAGTATTGCCCGATTATATTGTCTATATTGTCCACCGAGGATATTTTAAAATCCTTGTAATGCTTAATACAGGATTGTTTGCAGCCGGTTTTTTCAACTCCCACAACAGGTATATTGCAGTTTTTTATAGCATTAATAATGGGAATCTCCAGCCTTTCCATCAAATCCGGCTCTCCGGCAAAGCTGTCTCCGGCCAGTATAAAGTAATCCACCTCTCCGTTATACTCTCCCGATACGTCTATCATTCCCAAATCCTTCAACTGCCCGATAAATTTCTCGTCTCCCCCGGTAAGTATGGCGTTCACCAGTCTTCCTGACACATATGGGCATAAATCGCTGCTTTCCACAAACTCATCAAGACTATCTCTTAAAACAAGAGTCTTTTGCGGATTCTGACTCATATACTCCTTCCCGATAAATGTGGTGGATGTAACAACTGCCCCCGCTTTATTCAGCGAATTCATCATACCTGTGTATACCGATTCATTATTGCTTTGAATTATGGCTATTTTAAGACCCGCCAGACTATCCTTAATCAAAGCAGGTAATATCCGGCCAGCCAGGTCCCTGTGCATAAGCAGTTCCTTTTCCTTTAGATCAACCATGGATTGAAGACTGCCGTTTTCCTGTTTAAGCTCCACAAATCTTAATTCCAATTCGCTTATCAACCCCTGCTGGTGCTCTACGAATATCTCCTGGCCATCCAGAGTAAAACCAATAAATATACCCACTCCCAGGGCCAGGAAAACCGATGCCATCATAACCACATAGTATCTTATGTTTATTATCACATATCACTCTCCTTAAAAGCCAAGCATTAGCCTCAGACGGATTGACAAAAGCCTATATAATTGTTGAAGAGGCGGCGACATTGCTCCCACAACTACTATAGGTATCATGGCAGCCAAAACCAGCCCGACTATATGCTTAGTCTTTACGCTTTCTCTGTAAAGCTTGTTAACGCCTTTTGCATCAACCAGCTTTTCCCCAACCTTGAGGCGCGTCAGAAAAGTACTCCCCATCCCCTTTCTCCCCTTCTCCAGAAAATCTATCATGCTTGAATGGGCGCCTACTGCTACTATAAGCTCTGCCCGGTTTTCATAGGCCAGAAGCATGGCAATATCTTCACTGGTTCCGGGACAGGACAGTATTTGGGCCTTCAGTCCCAGCCGGTTTATCCTGTCCATCCCGGGGGCCATTCCGTTCAGATATGCATGCACAATAATTTCTCTGCAATTCCTGAGGGCTTTGTCGCTTACACTGTCCATATCGCCTATTATTATGTCCGGAACCAGCCCGAATTCCAGAAGTGCATCTCCTCCTCCGTCCACTCCTATAAGTATTGGCTTTACTTCTTCTATATATGAGCGTATGGTATTTAAATCATTTCTGTAATCCTTTCCTCTTACCACCACCAGAGCATGTCTTCCTGCAAACACCGTTCTGACCGGAGGAAGTTTTATTTGTCCAAGTATGAACTCCTTCTCTTTCTTTGCATACTCCAGTGTATTATCAATGAAGCCGTCCAGCTCGCTCTCCAGGTTCTGCCTTGCCAATTCCATTTTTCTTTCAACCCTTTTCATGTCCATTAAATGACCTCTTCCCACCAGGACTCCGTCCATATATATTTCATTATTTTTTATCTCCAGTATATCTCCGTCCTTTACCCTTTCCATCAGCTCGGGACCTGTGTTGTCAACCAGCGGTATCCCTTCCCGGCAAAGCAGTTTGGGACCCAGATTGGGATATCTGCCGCTTATAGATGGCTCAATATTTATTACCGCCTTTGCCTTTGCATTTATTAGGGATAATGCCCCCAGCTCATCAAGATCCCTGTGACATATCACTCCTATCTGTCCGGGATTTAAGCGGCGGACCAGGTTCTTTGTTCTACTGTCCACAATTGCCTTTGATTTTATATGCATAAATACACCAGCTTTCGTCATTGCCTGGTTGGTATAGTTATTATTTGTTTTTCTCAATAAAAAATTGCCCCATAAGGGACAATTTTTGCTTTCCTACAAATTTTTTTTTAATTTCTTATTTGCCTGACCTATTATTTCAAAATTGGATCCTCGATTAGAAGCTTTCTTACATTCATAATGAATAAGTCGCTCTCAGGTCCATTGTAAGCCAATCTGGCTCCATCGGTTGACAGGTAGAATTCCTTGGAAGGAAGCCCTCCTATCAGCTTCAATGTACCGTCGGTAATACTGAAACTCCATAGCGTATAATAAGTCCAGTCATTGCCATAGCTTGGTTCTGCCATCTCGGTAGCCAAATACAGGTATTTTCCTTCTTTATCCCATTTATGAGCGACAACATAAACATTTTTGGGCATATCAACGGTAATACGTTTTCCGGAGCTCCTGTGTTCAATATATGCATTTTTTGTATATACAAACCCTATTTCATTTGTATCGCTGGTCTGAACAAACTGGTATCCGGTCATAGAGCTTGTTTTTTGATTGTATTGCTCTATATATTTGTTGGCCTTTTCCATACTAATTTCAGTTTTATTCTTGTCCATATCCATCAGGTAAAAATCCTCGCCGTCAATCCCACTTACAATAAGAGTGGCTTCATCCTTCCAGCCTTCGATTTTGGCTGTTTCACCATGTCTGTATACCCCCGACAGGCTGTTTCTGTTGTAAATACGATACTCTATCAACTGTCCATTCTGTGAATCCACCGCAACTACACCCTGTATAAGTTCGTTTCCCGCCCGGTTAATATTCTCGCTATCCCCGAAGAAAAAAATATAAGCTAGTTTATATCCATATTGGTCTTCAAAAAGGGCCATGCAGTCCATTGTGCTTGTGAAATCAGTTTCCATGTGGTCCCAAGCGTATGAAAGGGCAGTCATATAATCTATCGCCGGTTTGAGGGTTTTTGATTGGATGCTGAATAATACATTGTCCGGCTCGAAATATTCTTTGTACTTTTTTTCAACGGCCAGCACTTTGTAATAAGCCGGCGCTAAATTGTGAAAGGGGTCTGTTCTTTCCATACCCGGTTTTGGCTTAAGGTCAATAATAATACTCCCGCTGCCTGAAAGTACTATGCTTTCAATATCGGCATTATAAGGCAGGTTTACAGCAAAATAAGCACTGTTGTTGTCTTCTCTCAGCATTTTAACCTGCAATTCCAATGGTCCTATTTGATCCTTTATTTCCCCGAAATTGTCCTGCGGCAGACTGCTAAATTCTATTTCTCCCTTAATAACAGGCTTTGTTAAATTCCTGCACCCCGACAAAAGGATAACAGTCAGCAAAACTACTACCAGCATTCTCTTTTTCAAAGGAATCCCTCCCCACTGTTATGGATGCTAACCCCTAATCATTCATATGTATCATTTCTGGAAAATTGGCTGTTATCTCCTTTACCAACTGACAATCTCCCGTATTCTTCATAACCGACAGCATCTCCATTATAAGAACAGGATTGGTATCAGTATTGATTTTGCCTGCTTTGAACAGCCGGTCACAGCACTGCGCTGCTCCCTGGCTGTCTCTGGTTCTGTTTTTGCAGACCAGAACTGCAGGAAGCAGTGTGTCCTCCATATCAGGCCTAAGCTCGATTATAGAATTAAGTTTTTTTAATGCCTTGTCGTATCTGGCCCTATGGTAATTTTCCTGGGCTTGTTTATACAGCCAGGCCGGCCTTTCTTTGGCCTTGCCAATCATCATTAAAGTTAAGTTTATTAAAAACACGGCCAAACAAATGGGCAATATTATTGCAAGGGGCCCTCCGGTCCCGGCAACCCCAATAAATACTCCAAAAAAGCTCAGCCAAAGAATAATCAACTTTTGAGTGTATCCCCGGGGAATCAACTCTTCCGGCGGCAATACCGGCAGTATTGGGTTGTATCGTCCTTTTCGGGCTTTGCTCATAATGCTGCCTCCATTACCTGTCATTTAAGAGGGCGGAGCCCGAAGAATCTGACTTGAAAATGGACATAAGATCCTTCGCCTGGCTCAGGATGACACGTTAACAGGCGTAAAACCTTAAGCACGTTATATATTTACATAATATTATTATGGTAGTCACATTAAGTCTGTTGTATACCGGTTAACCATTTTTCCTAACTTTAGCCCAGCTGTCCTTCAATGAAACAATCCGGTTGAATACCGGTTTGCCGTCCTTCCATCGACCGGTATCGGCGCAAAAGTATCCAAGCCTTATAAATTGATACCTGCAACCCGGCTTTGCCTTCCCAAGCTCCGGTTCCAGCATGCAGGAAACCAGCCTTTGCAGCGAATTCTTGTCCAGCCTCGATTGAAAATCAATACCTTCTTCGCCCTCCGGGTTTTCGTCAGGGAAAAGATGCTCATAAAGACGGACTTCCGCCTGGATGGCATGGTCTGCAGACACCCAGTGGAGCGTACCTTTGACCTTCCTCCCACTGTTGGGCCCTCCACTTTTTGAATCGGGATCGTAGGTACAGTGTATTTCGGTAACAGTTCCGGAAGCTTTATCCTTTACCACATCAACACATTTAATTATGTAAGCATTTTTCAAACGCACTTCTTTACCCGGAGTGAGCCTGAAAAACTTTGGAGGCGGTACCTCAAAAAAATCGTCCCGTTCAATATACAATTCCCGCGAAAAGGGCAGCTTCCTGGTTCCCAATTCCGGACTTTCGGGATTATTTTCCGTCTCCAGGTATTCTACTTTATCTTTTGGGTAATTATCTATCACAAGCTTGACCGGGTTTAATACTGCCATAACCCGGGGCGATTTTGCTTTCAAGTCCTCACGAATACAGTGCTCCAGCAGCGCAATATCGACAGTGCTGTTGCTCTTGGCAACACCTATTCGCTCACAAAAATCCCGTAAGGCTTCGGGTGTATATCCGCGCCTTCTTAAGCCTGATATTGTAGGCATTCGCGGATCATCCCAACCGTCCACATAACCTTCCTCTACCAGCTTTCTGAGCTTTCTTTTGCTCATAACTGTATTTGTCAGGTTAAGCCGGGCAAACTCTATCTGCTTGGGGTGCACTTCCGGGTCCACATTTTCTATGGTCCAGTCATACAGCGGACGGTGATCTTCAAACTCCAAAGTGCATATGGAATGGGTAATCCCTTCAATTGCATCCGAAAGCGGATGGGCATAATCGTACATCGGATATATGCACCAGTCATCGCCCGTTCTATGGTGGGTGGTCCTCATTATTCTGTACAGCACCGGGTCCCTCATATTAAGATTTGACGATGCCATGTCTATCTTGGCCCTCAATACCCGAGAACCGTCGGGAAACTCTCCCTTCCTCATTCTCATAAAGAGGTCCAGGTTTTCTTCCGCCGGTCGGTCCCGGTAAGGGCTGTTTTTACCTGGCTCTGTAAGTGTACCCCGGTATTCTCTTATTTCATCTGCACTCAAATCGCATACGTAGGCTTTTCCTATTTTTATAAGCTTGACAGCATATTCAAACAGCTGCTCGAAATAATCGGAGGCGTAGTATTCCCTGTTGCCCCAGTCAAAACCCAGCCACTTTACGTCATCCTTGATCGAGTCAACATATTCTACTTCCTCTTTACTGGGATTGGTATCGTCAAACCTCAGGTTGCATAACCCTCCGTTTCTTGCCGCAATACCAAAATTCAGGCATATGGACTTTGCATGACCAATATGAAGGTAGCCGTTGGGCTCGGGGGGAAAACGGGTATGTACTCGCCCGTTATAAACGTTTGTTTCCAAGTCCTGGTTAATAATGGACTGGATAAAATTAGCCGGCTGATTTGTTGATTCCTGGACTTGGGTCTTATCCCCCTGGCAGGTGTTCAACTTGTCGTCTTCCCTGGAATTTGCCACCATTTTTTTGAATTTCCTCCCCTATGGTTTAGTCTTAAATATGCACCCCTATGGGTATTCACTAAATCTATATTTAACAGCCATCCCAATGTATCCCTTTAAATATAATATACATACATCAGGCCATTTTCAATAATTATTCCCCAAATCTCATCAGATGGTTCTTTTCAAATGTCCATTCGGGGGTAACCAGCGTATCCCCGAAATCCACCCGATACCATGGACTTATAGATTTGTCAGCATTATTTTTTAAGATATGAATATCCTGGGCCGGCATGTAGCTCTGGGCCAACATAAACACTTTTTCGCCGGTTCGACTGTTGACTGCCATATCTATTATGATAACACAATGTCCCGGGCTTCCCCCCTGGATAAACACATCTCCTATCTCCATATCCGAAACCGCAGCTTGCTGAAGCTCCTTTGACAGTGAAAGGGTGCCTGCATAAGAGAACACCATATCAAGGTATTTTCTGAAGCTGTCGTAGTCTTCCGAATACCCGGCGCCGCCAACCCAACTTACATTATTGCCGTTTACAGAAATCCTGTTCCCCTGCATCCATTTTTCATACTGCGCATTAAAACCGTTTGTAAAATTGAAATGAATATTCCGGTACTGCTTCTGCTTATACAAATACTCAGCCCGCAGCCTCATTACCGCATCGGCACACTGCTGTAAATCCCTGTCTCCAATTTCCATATCCACTACTGCAATGTGTACGTCTCTTGCTTTTTCCCGCCCGTTGTAATGCAAAACCTTTGAACCGTGAGGTTTAAGAGGTAAGTTTCTCAGATAATGGGCAAAGGAATTGGCGTCGACGTGGAGCCTTTCGAAGCCTTCCGGTACCATTATCCGCTCCACTACAGTGTTACCCTGGGGAGTTATCATCTGGCGCTGCACTGTTCCGGCACTGTTTTTATAACCGTTTTCCTCCGTCCGGGGCATACCGCTTCCGGAGTGGTCTGGCTGCTCTGTGCATGCCGTCAGCATAATAGCAATTAACACAATAAATATTTTTTTCAATTTGCCTCCCCTTTCCCCGAACGGGCAGTTAAGAAATACCGGATACCGGCTGCACCGGTATCCATCTACTTCCAATATGTCTATACGTTATAGTCCAGTACCACGCGCGAATCTGTAATGTCGGTAACAAACCCTGCAACTTCTACATGAGCGGGGTGCTTCTGGTATACTTCCAGTGCGTCCAGGTCCCGGAATTCCGAGTATAAACCCACATCATACGCAGCACCGCTTTGGTTAACATTTATGCCTACCTCAATATGCAGTATCTCCGGTATCTTATCCTTTAACCCTTCAATCCGCTCCTTCATTAGCTCCAAGTTTTCCTGTTTATCCTTGCCGCTGGCAGAATCCTTAGCCTTCCAAAGCACAATGTGTTTTACCATAGAAAATTCTCCTCCCTCTCCAACAACTGGTACTATTATACTACATTTTTGCTTTTAATATGAGCCTTTTCATCATTTCCGGGGGAAAGCGGTATTCGCAATAGTTTCAGTTTCTCTTGTCTCGATAGCTGTTTTATACTATACTCTCTCTGCATTGCTTCCTTCTTTGTACCAAATGCTTCCGAATGCCTCAATACCACCGGAAGCCTGGCCCGTGTGCATTTACCTCCCTTACCTTGGTTGTGCTGGGCCAGCCGCCTTTCAACATCGGTTGTCCACCCGGTATACAGCGACCCGTCATTGCATTCCAGTATGTATACATAATACACCTTCCGGCACTCCTTTCCACTGTCCTTCAAACGATGCAGGGGTTAAGAAGTTGAAAAGGAAGCAAAAGGACCTTCCCCTGCTTCCATTGACATCATATTGCACCAGTATTATTATTATATTGCACCTTTTTACATATTGTCCTTTTATAATATTATATCATACCGAAAATTGGAGGTAAATACACATGCCGAATTTTACAGCATTTTTATCCTATGTCCTAGTCACCACCTTCACCCCCGGCCCCAATAACATCATGTCCATGTCAAACGCCAGCCGGTACGGTTTCAAAAAAAGCATCATGTTCAATGTGGGCGTCTTTATTGGCTTTTTTGTAATCATTTCCCTGTGCAGCATGTTCAGCATGGCGCTTTTTAACCTTATACCAACCATCAGGCCGTTTATGACCTATATCGGAGCCGGCTACATACTGTGGCTGGCATGGAAAACTTACAGCAGCAAACCCCATAGCACCGACAACAGCCATAATCGTACAAACACCTTTACGGCGGGCCTTCTCCTGCAGTTCGTAAACCCCAAGGTTATTCTTTACGGAATTACGCTTGTTTCAACCTTCATAGTACCCTATTACAAGTCCCCGCCTGCGCTTACGGGCTTTGCCGTTTTACTGGCCTTCACCGCCTTTGTATCCACCTGCTGCTGGGCACTGCTGGGCTCGGTTTTCCAGATATTCCTGGCAAGGAACAACAGAGCAGTTAACGCCATTATGGCTTTGCTGCTTGTCTACTGTGCGGCTTCGCTGCTACTTTAACTGGTTCACACGGAACCAGTGGAAACCAGGGGGAAACCAGGGGGACGGTTCTTGTGGTTATCTTATCTCAGCAAAACTTTACTTCCTGCCTCAAAACCTAATTTTCTTTGATTCTTTAAACCAAAATAGATTGTGCATTCGGTTATCAAGTCAAAGTACCGGCATCCCACATAACACTGCCCGGATTCCCATTAATCTCTATAATGAAACATCCTGAAACCAGTAGCCGTCGTGGAAGTACTGCTCTTTAAGCTGGATATTAACCGGGAAAGAAAATGTAGGGCCGTCGATTACAACGGTATGAAATTCCCCTTCCTCTCCCGAAGCATCCACCCCTGCTTTTTCAATTTCCCTGATAATATCTTCATCCAAGATTTTTCCTAAAAACCGTTTATCCAGCACCCCGTCCTTGACGGCTATTATTACAGCCTTGAAGCCCTCATTTACAAACTCATCCAATAATTCTCTGCGTTTTTCCTTCCAAAGAGGATGAAAGGGTTTTATACCGGCATAACAACATACCCTTTCCACCCACTGCCGGTGCTGGTCAATATCTATATCGCCAAAAACCCCGGCCTCTATTCCCTCAGCCTTAAGACCGTAAAGAGCGGATATAAATTCCCTTTCGTAATCATCCCACGTTGCAGAACGGGTAATTACCGGAAGCCCCAAAGCCTGGGCCTGCTTCCCTATTAACGAAATGTGGAGGGCATGGGACCGTGACCTTTCTCCTCCCTCTGAAAACATAGTAAAAAGGAAGTGCGGACTGCCCCCTTCCCGTATTGCCCGGTATAATGCCAGGCATGAATCCTTCCCGCCGCTCCAGGAGCAAAAAAAACTGGAACTATTTATGGTCATAAAGCCTTTACCCCTTATATGCTAAATTTTCTTATGGCACTTCTGCCTGTCTGTTGTGTATTATCATTGTTTCTGTAATAAGGCCGGCCTTTCCTATTTTTTGCCTTCCAATTCCTTAACCTTCTTTTCCAGGGCTTCCACCCTGTCTTTCAGGCTGTAATCTTTGTTCAGGGCAACAATGTGAAAAACTACTGCAATTATTAGAATAATAAACCCCATCATGCTTACATCCTTTCTTCCGGCAATGCTTATAATACACCTGTTATTTTGCCGTTATAGATTTTGCTTGAACACACCCAGCCAAGCAGCAAAGGCCAAAATGGCAATTGCTGCTGCAAATTCACTTATGCCCCTCAACCGGCTGGCCTTTGTACTCTCATTTACTCTCTCTTTCATATCCAGAACAATTTCTTCGAAATAGTATACACTGCCAAACCTTATAAAGACCAGCTCGAAGTTTTTGCCGTTTCCCGCCCTCTGATTCATCCTGACAGAGGCATCATACTGATCCAGGAATATCTCGGTATCCATAGCATGGGGGCTTTCTTCCTTTTTTCTGTATTCCAATCCATACTTTTCCAACGTCTGAAACAGTATTGTTTCAAGGTCGGCTTTGGAAATATTGTGAACTGTATACTTTTTACCCGTGGAAAAATTTCTGTAAAAGGCGAATATAACCAATAATAACAGTATTCCCAGTAATTTTACGGCAAGTTTTTCATCACTATTCGTACCAAGCTCCCATATTCCAATAAAGTCATACAACAACACTGCTAAACCCGCACCTGCCGAAAAAAAGTTCAAGAGCTTGGGCTCGTGGTAAAAGTTTTTTTCCCTTCGCCTTTTGATGCCAAGGTATATACACTGTATTAGGTAGATAATGCCCATTACACGATATATAGCAAGTTTTCCGCTGTCCATTGATACACTCACTTTCTTAAATTTAGTCGTTCATATTATATATGTTTTGACGCAAATTCTCCGGTTTTTGTTGCCTGTGTTTAACCTCCAATCAGCTTTTCCTTTGCCTCAGATACCGAATTAACAAAAAATATTCTACCACTCTTATTAATCTCATTAATAAAAACTTTTTTCGCGATATATTTAGAAAAATCACCTATAACGGCAAGCCGAACGTCATAATCTGCAAATTTATGTATTATCTCTTCTGCCATTCCCCTATCCATATCAAAAATATCAGGACTGATGTTCTTTTCCCTAACAATTATTTTCTTTGCACCCTGATAATAGCATTCAGACATCATATCCAAAGCATCCTGGACATTATTAATAATTATGCCGCTTGCCACCACTTCTGCTATAAAGGTCCCCTTTGTGCTTATCAAATTGATTCTCATGCTTTACCCCCTCAATTTTGGAGTAATGCCGTGTTTATGGCCCGGCTGTCTGAGTTTACGACATTTTTCAAGTACTTCTGCGAGTACTATATATAACGTGCTTAAGACTTTACATCTCCTAACGTGACATCCTGAGCCAAGCGAAGGATCTTATGTCCATCTTCAAGTCAGATTCTTCGGGCTCCGCCCTCTTAAATGACAGGTAGAGGAATGTAATACTATTAATGCGTTATATATAGGTAAAGAGGTGTAGTGCGTATTCTTAACCGGCTTTCCATTCGCACCTTTACCGTCATGAGCTGTTTGAATTAGTTTTTTATAGATATCACAGGCTGCCCGATTTGACATATTTTTTCAGCCAGGCCAATTCCCCTCCCCTGCTGTCAGGATAAAGAGTGAATTTGCATTTTTCATCCTTTCCACAAAGCGGTGCGGCCAGCCCCGCAACAAGCGGGCATATTTTTCAGGCATCCGTGCCATGTTTCCAAGATATTGAGCCAGGATCTCTCCCTCCTGAGGATTATTGCTCTTAATGTGAATTAAAAATGAGCGGTCGGGGAAATGTTCCAACACCTCATCCAATGAGGGCATCAGACACAAACCCTTGCCGCGGAATGGATATGTTTTCCCGTTATCTGCGGTATAGCCATATCCTATGTCAAATTCCTTTAATTCTCCATCCTGTAATCCCTTACACTGCCTGCACCATTGATCCGGTATTCAAGGTTTGAATCATTGAAAACAGCAAATTGCCCGTCCTTGGTCAGCCGTATATCAAATTCAACCATGTCGACTCCTGCCTGAAAAGCTGCTTCCATTGATGGTATGGTGTTTTACAGATAGGGATGCTCGGGTTGATATATACGTCTGGCCGTATTGGTCCCGCCCGTTATACCCTCCATGGGAAAGGTCTGGGCCAACCCCCTTTAGGCAAGAAGAAAAGGTTTTCCATCATACTTTTCAATAAACAATGAGCTATTGCTCAAGTATATCAAGGCAAACAGAAGAGCCATGAGCCATATTATTCTTCTGTTTATTGAGTTTTTAGACATATTGGCTTTTCTTCTAACAACAAATCATCATTTGCTTTGAAGTTGTCGCTTCCCATTAATTTGATTGTAGCAGACTACGGCCTACTTTTCCATAGTACATGGTTCATTTTATTGCAGCCAACTCACAATGCCGGATGGCAGTAGAAGAACAGTCTACGTTGTTTTTTGTGATGTTTATTCCACAAATCCAGTAGTGAAAGTTATTTTTTATGGCAGCAGTCGGTCTGTTCCATTTGACTGCGATATTTAATTCATTATCGATAGATAAAATAATGTCTGCAATCCGTTTTACCATCTCCTCCTGTTTTGTATATCGGTACCTTATGCTATGGAGCCGTCCGTCGGCGGCCGGTCAGACACAGTACCTGTTCCCCTGTCTTGGGAGCAGTAAAAAGCACTCCGTTCCGGCAGATGCTACAGGTACGGAGTGCTTCTTTACTAACTTATCCTCTGTTTCAGCCTTATTTTGTCGGCCACCATTGCTATAAATTCCGAGTTGGTGGGCTTCCCTTTATCATTATGTATGGTATACCCGAACAAATTGTTGATGGTATCCACCTTGCCTCTGCTCCATGCCACTTCAATGGCGTGCCTTATTGCTCTTTCCACCCTGCTGGAGGTTGTATTGAACTTCTTGGCTATGGAGGGGTAAAGTTCCTTTGTTACGGCGCTCAGCATTTCTATATCATTGACAACGGTTTTGATTGCCTCTCTCAGATAGAGGTATCCCTTTATGTGGGCGGGCACCCCTATCTCGTGTATGATGTTGGTTATTTCCACATCCAGGCTCTGTCCTTCGGTAAAGTAACTTTCAGGCTGATTCTTTCTCTTTTTTTCAATGGGCACCACATTATTATCCATCATCTGTCTGATTCTTTTTATAAATATCTGCATGTCGAAGGGTTTGACAATGTAATAATCAGCTCCCAGTGCCAATGCCCTTTGGGTTATCTTATCCTGTCCAACCGCAGACAAAACAATAATATTTGGCATATGTTCCAAATCCATGTTGTTTATTCTTTCCAATACTCCCAATCCGTCAAGATGAGGCATTATGATATCCAATACCAGAATATCCGGCTGGCAATCCTGTAGCATTTCCAGCGCCTCGAATCCATCGTTTGCAGCACCCACCAGTTGTATGTCCTTTTCCCTGGATAGGTATTCCCCTACAATGTCGCAGAACTCTTTGTTATCGTCCGCAATCATTATCCTTATCTTTTTTTCATTCAAAAGGAACCCTCCTCTTTAATTATTTGGTTGACAAATAAGTATTCGACAAAGGGGAATTAATTCCTTCTATAATTCCAAATTTAATATAATATGGATATGTTTTCTGCATAATACATTAACATGTCGCAGCATATATGAAAAACTGAGCAAACCCTTTCGGGTATCACTCAGTTTTATCAACTTTTGTAGTGCTATCACCGCTGTCGGCTTGGGCGTTTTGTATCATCCATTCTGCAAAAATCCCGTATCCCCGGGTAGGGTCGTTTACAAATACATGAGTGACAATGCCGGCCAGCCGACCAGCCTGTATAATGGGACTCCCACTCATTCCCTGCACAATTCCACCGGTGCTTTCCAGCAGCCTGTCGTCGGTTACTTTTATTACCATGCTTTTTGGTTCCGGATAATACTGATTTGAAACCTTCTGAATCTCTATTGAATACCTTTCTATTTTTTTATCGATGGTGGTTAATACATACGCAGGACCTTCCTTCACCTGGTGGTGCAGCGCTACCGATATCGGCTCGGAATAGTATGCATTTTCCAGGTTCTTGCTTAGTACACCGTATATTCCGAACTCGGTGTTTTTTTCTATATAGCCCAGTTTGTTTTCCTCTTCAAAAAAAATTCCCCTTATCTCACCGGGCCTGCTCTTTTCTCCCTTTTGTATTGAAGCTATCCTCGATTCCAGTATTTCGCCTTCCTCCACCGACAGCATAAGACCTGTATCCACATCGGTTACTGCGTGGCCTAGAGCTCCAAAGGCTCCTGTATCCGGGTAGTAGAAGCTTAGTGTTCCTACTCCGGCTGTTTTGTCCCTTACCCATGCACCTATCCGGTATTTACCGTCCTCCTGGCTTTTAACGGGCTTCACATGCCTTAAGAGGACCTTGTTATCCCTTTTTATTTCAACCGTTATTTCTTCTCCCTTGCAATTGCTCAGAAGCTCTAAAACATGATCGGCATCCCTAATCTTGATATTGTTTATCCCTATTATCGAATCCCCCACTGAAAGTCCGGCCTGGGCTGAAGGATTGTAACTCTTTCCGTCTATGGCCGTTACATCGGCCACTGCCACTATGAGCACTCCCTGGGTGAGCAGTTTTACCCCTATAGAATGGCCGCCCGGAATAACTTTTGAGGGAGATATTACCGATACCGTCATCTTTTTTAATGGAATAATGCCAAACAGCCGGAATTCAATCTCGGTATTGCCTATTGCCGTGGTCTGTATCAAAAGGGGATGTCTGCTGCTTACGCTGGTTCCCTCTGTAGTTATGCTGGTACCGTTCAGCTTCAGTATGCCCTCATTCTCACTTGTGGCAACTATACTAAAGGGAAGCCTGAGGTTTAGCGTTCTTTCCTCTCCTTCAACCACCAAATACTCTCCGGGCATCGAAACAAACTGATAGATGTCATATGAAACAGCTGCACAGATTACAGCCATTATTAATATAACAATCCTTAGCGGCGCTTTATGCCTATTCTGCAAGCTGTATCACGCTCCCCAAGCCCAAGAGCCCGTCCTTCTCCACCTCCAAAAAAATAATTTAAATTACTAATGTTAAGTTAACCCTTTGAAAAACTAATTATGCTACAAAAAATATGTGTTTAAAGCTGATATTTGCATAAAAAAAAAGCGCTATACAACGCTTTTTTTGTAGTTCTCCGCCATTTTAAGCATCTCCTCGGAATGCTTCATGGTAAGCTCTGTTACCTTTGCTCCTCCCAGCAACCTTGCAAGCTCCTTTATCTTATCGTCCCTTCCCATCAGTTCAAGTCGCGTATATGTATGGCCTTCCTCTTCTTCCTTTTTTATCAAGAAATGATTGTCGGCCATTGAAGCTATCTGAGGAAGATGCGTCACACATATTACCTGGTGCTTTCCCGACACCTGTGCAAGCTGCTGCGCAACCACCTGGGCAGTCCTTCCGCTGATTCCCGCATCAATCTCATCGAAAATCAGCGTGGGAATCCTGTCGGTAAGTGCAAGACTTACTTTTATAGCCAGCATAATCCTCGACATTTCTCCGCCCGATACTATTTTGCTCAATGGCTTCAAAGGCTCCCCGAGATTGGCGCTGAACAGGAACTCCACCGAGTCAAGACCCCTGGAAGTAAACCCGCCTGTTGCCTCCATACTGACGCTGAATATCCCGTTATTCATTCCCAGTTTATTGATCTCGGAGGTAACGCCTGACGCCAGAAATTCCGATGCTTTTTTCCTAAGCCCGGACAAAACCACGCATTCTTTTTTCAAGTCTTCTTCAATTTGGGCTATTTCCGCCTTAATGGTGATTTGCTCCTGCTGACTGTTTTTCAGCCGTTCCAGCTCCATTGATTTATTATTGCAGTATTCCAGGATTTCTTCTATGGTTTTACCGTATTTTCTCTTTAGTCTGCTTATAAGGTCAAGTCTTTCTTCCACGCTGTTCAGCTGTTGCCGGTCAAACTCGAAACCCTCGATATGGCTTCTTATATCCCTCGCTGCCTCCCGGAGGGAAATATATGAGGTTTCGACGGCGCTATGGTATCCGCCTATGCTGTCATCCATGGACGAAAAAGGAGCAAGTAGTGATATGACCTGGTTGAGGCCGTCAACAATGCCGGCGCCGGAATCACTATCCCCCTCGTAAAGCAGCTGATAGGCCTGTATCAGCGACTGATATATTTTTTCGGCATTAACCATGACCTCCCGCTGACGTGCAAGCTCCTGGTCCTCTCCTTCCCTAAGGCTGGCCATTTCTATCTCCTGCACCTGATATGAATATAGGTCTATGTTTCTTTCCCTCTCCATCTCGCTTTTGTTTATCTCCTCCAGGGTCCTCCTTAGCTCCAGCAACCGGTCATACATGGACGCCACCCTTTTCCTTTGCTCAAGTACCTTTTCTCCCCCGAATTGGTCCAGAATATCGATATGGTTTTGCGTATCCAGCAGTGACTGGTGCTGATGCTGTCCGTGTATATCTATCATACGCCTGCTGAGCTCTCTTATGTTGGACAGGGACACCGGCCTGCCGTTAATCCTGCTGATACTCCTGCCGCTCTTTATCTCTCTTGCCAGCACCACGGTTTTTTCACGGTCCAGCTCTATCCCGAGGGGCAGAAGTATTTCCTCAATTCCGTCAATTTCGGCACATTTAAAAAGGGCTTCTACCACAGCCTTATCAGCGCCTGTACGAATATTATCGGTATCTGCCCTTTCACCGAGAACCATATTTACCGCATCAATAATTATAGATTTACCTGCTCCGGTCTCTCCGGTCAATATATTCAAACCGTCTTCCAGAGTCAGACGTACATTATCTATAAGTGCAAAATTAGAAATATTGAGCTCCAGAAGCATATATAGCTAACCCCCGTTTCTACATTATCAGTTTTTTCAATTTTTCCATTGTATCTATAGCCTTTTTCTCATCCCTTGTAAGTACAAATATGGTATCGTCTCCCGCTATTGTTCCCACTACCTCTCCCCAATCCAGGGAATCTATTGCCGCAGCTGCGCCCTGGGCAGCCCCTGGGATTGTTTTCATGACCACCATGTTTATGGCATAGTCAACCTTTAGTACTGAGTCCATGAACACCTTAACGTGCCTGTCGGCCAGTTCGCTGTCATGAGGCCTTATAGTAGCATACTTGTACTTGCCGGTATCGCTCAGGGTTTTTATCAGCCTCAGCTCTTTGATGTCCCTTGACACCGTCGCCTGGGTAATGTTAAAACCACAAAGCTTCAATTCCTCCGCCAATTCCTCCTGGGTCTCAATCTCCTTATTCTCAATAAGTTCCAAAATCCTGGCATGCCGGGCAATCTTCATTTGGTAAGCCTCCTTTTGATACCTTATATCAACCTCTCTCATTAAGCTTTGTCCTCAGCACGTCATAAAAATTCTTATCCTTGAGCTTAATCATTATTGTATGGGATTCGGCCTTCCGCACAATAACTATATCACCTGCATTCAACCTGTAGCCCTGTTGTCCGTCAATGGTCAGCATAACATCATTTTTATCTCCCACCAGCTCTACTTTTACCTCTTCCATATCTGATATTACTATAGACCTTGAATTCATTGTGTGAGGGCTTATGGGGGTTATTACCATCCCGCCCACGTCAGGGCTTAGAATGGGGCCTCCTGCAGAGAGTGAGTAAGCGGTTGAGCCTGTCGGACTTGATATGATAAGTCCGTCGGCCGAATATGTTTCTATAAAGCTGTGGTTTATATAAGTCTTTAGCTGAATTATTCTTGAAAACGAGCCCTTGGAAATGACTATATCGTTTAATGCCGCAAAGTTATCGGTAATCATGTTGTTTTTTACTACCACAGCCTCAAGCATCAATCTCTTTTCCAATCGATAGTCGCCTTTCACTACCTTTTCCAGGCCCTCGTACATATTGTCCAGCTCCAGTTCTGTCAAAAACCCCAAGTGTCCCAGGTTTATACCAAGTATGGGAGTCTGATGCCAGACCACCTGTCTTGCTACCGAAAGCAGGGTTCCGTCTCCGCCCAGCACTATAATAAAATCGGAGTTTTTGTATATATCCGACGGTCGCTGCGCCAAATCAGGCCTGTTGACTTCGTTGGCTGTAATTTCATTAAGAAGAACCTTTGATGATTTGCTTTCCAGCCATTTTATCAGTTCCTCGGTTACATCAAGACTGCTGGCCTTCTGAAGGTTAGGTATAATACCGATTGTATCGAATTTAATGCCTTTTTCCTCCATTTGCTCTATACTCCTTCCATACAAGAAAACATTCTACATATATTCTTATAATCCTCCATATTCATGAGTGAATACGGTGAGATTCTTCTATCACCCGGTCAATCAGCAATGTCGAATCCTTCTCCAACCGGCTTTGGCCCTTGCTCCCACCTGCATATATGAGGTATTCTATATTTCCGTCGGTCCCTGTAATGGGAGAGTATGTTACACCCCTCACTTTAAAACCTATGGAAGTAACCAATCCATATATTTTATTCACCACTTCCCTGTGTGTATCCGCGTCACGTACAATGCCCTTTTTGCCAACCTTTTCACGACCTGCTTCAAACTGAGGTTTAATAAGGGCGATTATTTCGCCCTCCGGCTTTATCAGTGTCTTTGCAACCGGCAGCACCAGCGTCAGAGAGATAAAAGCCACGTCAATCACCGCCATGTCACATGTCTCGCCAATATCCTCTGGTTTGACATACCTTATATTGGTACGTTCCATTACTACAACCCTGGGGTCGTTCCGGAGCTTCCAGTCAAGCTGACCGTATCCCACATCCACTGCATAAATTTTTTTTGCTCCCCTTTTCAAAAGGCAGTCGGTAAAACCACCGGTCGAAGCTCCAATGTCAATTGCGTTTTTTCCGGATACGTCAATTCGGAACAGCTCAAGGGCTTTTTCCAGCTTGAGCCCTCCCCTTCCCACGTAGGGAATGGGGTCTTTTTTTACGGATATTTCGCAGTCCTCATCCACCATGGTGCCGGCTTTGTCTACAACCCTGCCGCCAACCGAGACCAGACCTGCCATTATTGCACCCTTGGCCCTTTCCCTGCTGGGAAATGCACCGCTATCTGCCAGGAGTATATCCAATCTTTTCTTTTTTGATGCCACTTATTTTTCCTCCTTGTACAAACTCCAACAAGCTGTAGTATATCCCGGTATCATCCAGCCCATAAATGCGGTAGAGGTTATCGGGATGGCCATAGGTAACAAACTCGTCGGGGAACCCTAGAAGCTTTACCTTTATATCAAGTCTGTCAAGTCCCATACTGTGAATATGTTCAAGTAAATAGCTGCCGTATCCGCCTCGGACTATATTATCCTCCAGTACTGCTATTCTGTTGCAGTTATCCAATATTTCGGTTATGATGCCTTTGTCCAGGGGCTTTATAAACCTTACATTGACCACACCGGCGTTAATTCCCTTATTTTTTAGCATCCCGGCCGCGCGGCAGGCCTTTGGCAGCATATTGCCAACCGCCATTATATAAAGGTCTTTTCCCCTGCACACAAAATCCGACTTACCCTCTGTCAGCGGGCTTGCTGTATACCCGTCCACCGGCTGCCCTTCTCCCCTGGGGTATCTTACGGCGACAGGCCCTTTGCAATCAAGGGCATATTTGAGCATGCTTCTAAGCTCGCTGCAGCAACATGGAGCAAGTACCTGCAAGTTTGGAATCTGGCTCAGAAAAGATAAGTCAAAAACTCCATGATGGGTAGGCCCGTCCTGTCCCACAATGCCGGCCCTGTCTACCGCAAACACAACCGGCAGGTTTTGCAGGCAGACGTCATGAATAATCTGGTCATAGGCCCTCTGCAGAAAAGTTGAATACACGGCAAAAACGGGTTTATTCCCTCCCCTTGCCAGCCCTGCGGCAAAGGTTACGGCGTGCTGCTCGGCTATCGCCACATCAAAGAATCTGTCGGGAAACACCCGAGCAAACTCCGAAAGACCTGTACCGTCGGCCATGGCTGCAGTTATGGCCACTATTCTGTCATCTTCTCTGGCCAATTCGAGCATTGCCTCACCGAAAGCACAGGAAAAGCTTTTCCCTTTTCCGTTTTTAACTATCTCACCGGTCTCCACTTGAAAACAGCCCACGCCGTGAAACCTGTCGGGGTTGTCCAGGGCAGGCCGATACCCTTTGCCCTTCTTTGTTACAACATGTATCAGCACCGGCCCTTTAAGTTTCTTGGCTCTTTTCAGCACATCCTTCAATACAACCAAATCATGTCCGTCTATAGGCCCCAGGTATGTAAAGCCCAGTTCCTCAAATAACATGCTGGGAACCAGAAAATATTTGATGGTATCCTTAGCCTTTCCTGCAAGCCTTGCCATACTGCCGCCAACCGCAGGTATGCGTTTTAAAAGACCCTCTATATCTTCTTTTACCCTGAAGTACTTGGGATTGGTCCTCATCCTGCTTAGGTATTTTGAAAGACTCCCAACGTTCTGAGCAATGGACATTTCATTCTCATTAAGCACCACCGTCATGTCTTTCTGTAAATGTCCGGCATGGTTTAAAGCTTCAAAGGCCATCCCGCCTGTCAGGGCTCCGTCTCCTATCACAGCCACCACCGAAGACTTGCCCCTTTCCAGATCCCTTGCCGAAGCAAGTCCAAGGGCGGCGGATATGGAGGTACTGCTGTGCCCCGTTCCGAATATATCGTGGGGACTTTCATCTATTCTTGGAAATCCTGATATCCCTCCAAATTGTCTCAGTGTATCAAACTCCTTATATCTTCCTGTCAACAGCTTATGTACATAAGACTGGTGTCCCACATCCCAGACTATCTTGTCCTGTGGACTTGAATACACGCTGTGCAGTGCAATGGTCAGCTCCACAACGCCAAGATTTGACGCCAGATGTCCTCCGGTTTTTGATACCGTATTTACTATCACGTGTCGTATCTCTCTCGCAAGAACCTTCTGCTGTAAATCGCTTAACTGCTTTATATCCTCAGGTCCCTGCAAATCCTTCATTATTTCATACACCTTAAGTTCACCGCTTTCTGCCAGTTTTTTTGTCGCTGCCCACTACCTTGATATTGGTTCTCTTATGAAAAAGGTTAAGAAACCTTCCCGTCCTGTAGGTTATCTGGCTGGCTTTGTTAATTGCTACATTCTTCCCTATGGCTTTTCCTCCAACCGTAAGCGCCGCTATAATACCGCTGAAGAGTATACCAATGGTAGCACCTTTCAGACCGGGATATATGGAAATAAGCCTTGCAACTATGACAGCTCCTGCCGCGCCGCTGACAATTCCACATATATCTCCTATTACATCGTTACAAAAATTGGACACAGCTCCAGCGTTCTTGTGCAGTTCCACCGCTTCCCTTGCTCCGGGTATCCTCTGGGCGGCCATCCCGTTGAGCGGCTTGTCGTCGGAGGCTGCTACAGCTATGCCTATTATATCAAATAATATGCCGATTATTATAATTAACACCAAAATGACCAGCGCAATCCCCAACTGAAGGTTTCTCACCACCATTTCGGATAGAAAGCTGAAGGTCAGTGCCAGCAAAAATGTCCACAGAGTAATAAAAACAACCCACCTGCTTGTCTTCCTTTTTCCATTATGTTCCTTTGATCTCAATCTGCAATCCCTCGCTTTTAATTTCAATTATGTAATTAGTATAGTTACATATACTTAAATTATAGCATTATTCCAAATAGGAAAAAATAATTAAAAAGCTGATAGCGTATACTATCAGCAAGTAGTTTCAGGTGGCGGCATAGTGAGTAAATTTTGCGGCTTAGGTCCAGCAGGCTTTCCCAGATGAATACCAACCTGTCGCCAGGTCAGCGGTTTCCCTTTAAATTCATCTCTATCGTGTTGCCAACGATAGGGCTGGATTACCACTTAGTCCGCACTTTAATCCCCAATATGCCTCATGCGAACAGTCTAGGAGTTTTCCTCGACATATGTCTCGCTCTATAGCCTCTTTTGCAAAATGGGTTTCGAAAGCATTGGCGTCCTCCGAAGGGCCCTTCGAATTATGCCTGACAATCATCTACCCATTTCACTCAAGGCAGGCTACGCTGCAGGTTCTATCTGCAGGTTATTACCCGGTCTTTTATACCGGGTCTCCGCAGAGGGAGGGTCAACGCCTGCATGCCATTGCAGATCGCCCCCGCCTCCTTACTCCCTGAACCAACCCCCAACTGGGCGTCAGAAGCCGATCCAAAGAACTTCATCGATGTGCCTTTTGACGGATTTTTAGCCCCGCCTTCAAGAGCGAAACGTCTGACTAGAATACTGCACCACCAACTATGTGCATATTATAACATGAGTACATGCAGCCTACAAATCCTTTTAAAGCATAATATTAGCTGTTATAATACCTAAAAGAGCTCCTGCAATAACCTCAACAGGTGTATGACCAATTAGCTCCTTCAATCTCTCTTCCTTGAGCCCTTTGTGTTCAATTACGTCCATAATGATTATATTAAGTATTTCGGCCTGCTTTCCCGCCGACCTTCTGACACCGGCAGCGTCGTACATTACCACAAAGGCATAGGAAATGGCGATGGCAAATAGTGGTGTATCCCAGCCCTGCAGCATGCCGATGCCTGTTGATAAAGCCATAACAAAAGCCGAATGGGAACTGGGCATGCCTCCCGAACCAACAAAACGTCTGAAATCAAATTTTTTGTTTATTAATAAGTCAGTGAGCACCTTGGCTACCTGAGCTATGGACCAGGATACCAGCGCTATAACCAATACCCTGTTGTCCAACACCTGTGAAAATGAATTCAAATGTCCTCCTCCTTATGTTAGTATTTTCTGTCCACAAGGTAATCGGTAAGCTGTTTCAGGAATTGTGCTCTGTCGCCGAATCCTTCGAGACAGGTCTTTGCCTCATCGGTTAGTGTTTTGACCATATCCTCCGATGCCGGAACACCCAGCAGAGATACATAGGTGGATTTGTTCCTGGAAGCATCGCTTCCGGTGCTTTTACCCATTAATTTCCGGTCGCCCGTTACATTCAAAATGTCATCCTGTATTTGAAAAGCAAGCCCAAGCTTCTTCCCAAACTCCTGCAGCTTCAAGTATTCTTCCTGACTGCACCCTGCCGCCTGGGCGCCTGCGGTAATGGATGCACAAATCAAGGCTCCTGTTTTTCTGCAGTGCAAATCATTTAAAACCTCCATGGATACCTGCCTGCCTTCGCTTTCAAGGTCAAGCACCTGACCTCCCACCATGCCCTCCACCCCCGAAGCCCGGGCAATCTCCCGTATGGCTTTCAGTCTGCCTCCCTCAAGGGGTGTTATGCTTAACATTAGTTCAAAGGCATAGTTCAATAGGCCGTCGCCTGCAAGAATGGCAATTCCCTCTCCAAAGGCTTTGTGACTGGTGGGTTTGCCTCTTCTGTAATCGTCATCATCCATGGCCGGAAGGTCATCGTGTATCAGAGAATATGTATGTATCATTTCTACCGCACAGGCCAACGGCATGACCTGCACAGGGTCTGCTGTGCAAATTTCGCATCCCGACATAACCAGTATTGGTCTCAGCCTTTTCCCGCCGGCAAAAAGACTGTATTCCATAGCCTGGTATATTATATCGGGTACGCCATCCTTTCTTTTCATATATTGCTGCAGAAATCTGTCCACAAATTGTTTTTTTTCAATGAGTGTTTTTTCAAAGCCCAAAGTCTTAGTCCCCTTCCAATTCAAGGTCGAATTTCTCCACCTTGCCTCCATCATCCTGCATTATTACCTTTACTTTGCCTTCTGCCTGATCCAGCTTTGCTGTACAGTGGCGGTACATTCTTACCCCTTCTTCAAAAACCTCCAAACATTTGTCCAGATCCAGTTCACCATCTTCCAGCTGCTTTATAATTTCCTCCATCCTGTCCATGGCTTCTTCAAAGCTTGGTTCCCGTCCCATAAAAACGCTACCCCCTTTTGAGCTTCAGTACCCTGGTACTTATTATCCCGTCCTTAAGCATTAAGTCAAGATTGGAATTCTCTTTAACCTGTGTCACCGATTTGACGGTGTGCCCGGTTTCCCGGTTCCGAACCACCGCATACCCTCTCTCAACAACCGAAAGCGGGCTGAGACTGTCCATTCTTGCCGCCATCTGTTCAAGAGTCAATCTCCTGTTACGGCAGAATACGCCCAGAGCCCTTACCAGCCTTGCATACTCTTCGTCAGTCTGCTGTTTGAACTGTACTATTCTGTCCCGGGGCTGCCTGAAGCCGTAGCTTTCTTTCATACGTTTGAGCTCCAATCTCCTCATCTGTATATATTTTTCCATGGCATTACCCATCCTGCCGTAAGCTTCCGAAAGCGACCTGCCCAGTTGCTGCAGCTCGGGAACCACCAGTTCGCCGGCTGCGGTGGGTGTAGGAGCACGCAGGTCGGCTGCAAAGTCTGCTATTGTAAAATCCGTCTGATGCCCTACGGCAGATACAATGGGGATTTCAGATTCATGGATTGCATTGGCAACCCTCTCGTCATTAAAGGCCCAAAGCTCCTCAATGGAGCCTCCTCCCCTTCCTATTATGATTACATCCACCGGCTCCATCCGGTTGAAGTATTGTATTCCGCGGCATATCTGGTCGGGAGCCTTTTCCCCCTGCACCAGTGAGTTGTAAACCAAAATTTCCGTTTTGCCAGACCTCCGGCCGATGGTAGTGATTATGTCCCTGACCGCTGCTCCTTCGGCTGAAGTAACAACTCCAATTTTCAATGGCATAAAGGGCAGCCGCTTCTTATTGTCGGGGTCAAAATAGCCTTTTTGTTCCAGCGACTTCTTAAGCTGTTCAAAAGCTTCATATAGTTCTCCAAGCCCGTCCTGGGACATATCCTTTACATACAATTGGTACTGGCCGTCCCTCTCATAAACCGATATGCTGCCCTTTGCCGCCACATTCATACCTTCGGTTGGTTCAAAGGCCAGCTTTTTGGCGGCCTCCCTGAACATAATGCATCGTAAACGGCTGGAATTATCCTTCAGGGAAAAGTAAAGATGTCCGGAAGTGTGCAGCTTATAGTTGGATATTTCTCCTTTAACCGTAATGCTGGACAGAATAGGATCGATACCTAAGTATTTTTTGATGTATCCGTTAACCTCACTTACCGAGAGTGCCCTTATTTCCATTTTTATTCCACCTTTTTTATTGTCCCGAATGTGCCTGCCTGTATTTTTCAAGTGCAATCAGCGCTGCACCCACCGCATTGTCGCTGCAGTATCCGGGCTCCGGAAAATACAACTTACAGCTTAAGCCGGCTTCAAGATGCTCTCTTATATATTTATTTGACGATACCCCGCCCACCATAAGCACATGCCCTATATGCAGTCTGGCGCAGGCATCCGATACTATGCTCTCAAGACCCAGGGCAATACACTTAAACACCGCCCGGGCAATCTGCGCTTTATCCTCCCCCGCCTCCACCATCCGCTTTGTACGGGTCTCAGGACCCGAAAAGCTAAGGGTTGACCCCTCGGCAAAACAGGGAATTTTCATGGCTTTGCTGTTATCAGATTGGCCTGCCAGCCTTTCCATCTGCAGCCCGCTGGGAAAGGGCAGCCCCATAGCCACACCCACCCTGTCCACAAACTGCCCGGCGCTTATATCACCGGTGCCGCCGACTATCTTTATATCAAAGTCGGTTCCCCTTCTGACGGTCTCCAGCAGCTCGGTTGTCCCTCCCGACAGATGCACCGTTAGAAATCTGTCGCTTTTGGGTCCCCCTGCAGACCACAACCCTGCCATCAGGTGATTTTCCTGGTGGGTCGTCTCAAAGAATGGTACCCCTGCCACCCCTGCGGCCAACCTTGCCGCATTCTCCCCCACCGTAAACACCGGCATATAGGACTGGGGCAGCGGCCTGGGTTTAACCGATGCTGCCGCAGCCATAATATTGAGATGACCTGATAATTTGTATAGTTTGTCTGAAATGGCCGATATGTTTCTTATGTGCTGAAATACCCCTTCCGACTGTCTCAGACCTCTGCTTCCCTTGTTTACCTCCAGAACGGTTCTGTGGTCAAGCACCAGACACCCCTCGCCATTCACTGCCGCAAAGGAAGTGGTATAACAGCTGGTATCAAACCCGATATATGTATCCATATTCTCACCTACTGCAGATTATGCTCCCTGACAATATTCCCCAGTACACCGTTAACAAAGACACCGGATTCAGCATCACTGTACTTCTTGGCTAAATCCACCGCTTCATTAATGGATACCTTTACCGGGATATCATCCCTGTACAATATTTCGTACAGGGCATTTCTAAGAACCGCAAGGTCCACTCCCGGAATCCTGTCCAGGGTCCAGTTCTTCAGTTTGTCGCCAATCAGCCGGTCAATCCGGTCCAGGTTGGTCACCGTCCCGTCTATATTCTCCCTGAGAAACCTTATATCCTCTTCCTGCATGGGATTGTCTTCAATAAAATCCTGTATAAGAACCGTATGCTCCTCCTGTCGTATTTCCATCTGGAAAAGGAATTGAACCACCAGCTCTCTGGCCTTTTTTCTGCTCATCCAACAAACCTCCTGTATGTATCCTGGGTATATGCAACAATAATATTATAACCAGTTAACCCGCCAAACTTCCGGCTATCGGGCAGCCGTCATACCCAAACAGTTTGTCCAACTATATTGTATTAAAGAACAAACCTCCCGGAAAGGAGGTTAGTAGTACCATGCTATCTTAACTTTTCCTGGTCCTCTCCATCGCTTGCTTTCTCCATAGTCACTCCCTGGACATGTATGTTTACTTCAATAACATTAAGCCCGGTCATGGTCTCTACCGCTTTTTTAACCTTCTCCTGTACCTCCCAGGCAACCTCGGGTATTTTAATCCCATAGTCCATCACTACATGTAAATCTATGGTAACTTCATTTTCTCCTATATTAACCTTGACACCCTTGGATTGGTTTTTCCTGCCCAGAAGCTCGGCAATACCTCCGGCTATTCCGCCGCTCATACCGGCAACTCCCTTAACTTCGGTGGCCGCCAGCCCTGAAATAATGGATACTACATCATCCGATATCTTAACGGTGCCTATATCTTCGGAATCCTGTTTTATGTTATCCGTCATGTTTTCACCCCCACCGTTCATGCTAACCTTATCACTAATTATACCAAATGGATTGTACCTTTACAAATAATTCTATTGCTTTTCCATAATCTTAATATTTTCTATGTCAACCTTGGCTTCACGGGTAACTATGTCTTTAATTTGTGCTACCTGCGCCTGTGTGAGCTTTTCAGAATTTACGATAATGTTTATTGACTCCTCGCCCATTATAACAAGAGCATCCTTAAATCCCTTTGCTTTTATCAGGCTTTCTATTATACTCTCGGTTTCGCTTCTCTTTATCAGTGAAAGCATCTCGGTCTGCGCCATTTCCTTAATATTATTATCAATGTTCTGGTCCTCTACTATGCCATTTAACGTTTCTATATAGAAGCTTCTGTTCTTGTTCCTGTCCAGCCGTGATTGTATGAAAAAGCTGGATGCCGCCAAGTTTGCCGCACTTGTTTCCACTCCTTCTTCGATTTCTATGTTTCCAGTATCCTCGCTGTCCATAGCCAAATCACCCTCGGGCTCTTCTATATTTCCTTCTTCGAAGTCTTCACCCTCGACAAAGGTAAGATTGTTATCACTAGCTATTTCTCTTCCGATATTGTGATTGACCACAGCAACAACAACCAGTAATAGCACCAGGAACGACAGTACCACTGTCTTCCTTCTCAATACCATCATATCACCAATCCTCCCATTTTTGATGCGGAGACACGTCACATCGGCCTTACACTATTTTAGCCAATGTCCCCTAATAATTACTTTGGATAAACCTTCACCCTGAATGCGGATACCCCCAGGACCGTCTGTACCGCTTCGGTAAGCCGCTCAATTACCACCGGGCTCTCTGCGCCTTCTGCAACTACTATTACTCCCAACACCTCCGGCATGACCTCTTTTACTATGAATGGCTGGTCTTGTGCACTGCTGCTGTTTTTAAGAACCACCTTTTTGTCTGTGCTGTTTTGCATAACCGTTCTTGTTCCCCCGTCTCCATCCCTTTCATCGGTCTGGCTTTCGGATTCCACTGTGTTTAGCGCCGGAACAACCTCTTTGCCCGCCTTCAGGGTTATCATTACCGAGACCTCTCCAACTCCTGCGATTTGTTGCAGTATACTTTTAAGCTTGCTTTCCAGTTGCTCCTCGTACGTCACCTGGGAAATTGATTGTCTATTTAATTGTATGTCTGTTCCCTCAATACTATTTCTATTCTGTTTGCTATTGGTAAAAAAAGTACCCGAGGAAATAACCAGTATGGCTGCAACCAAAGATACGATTAATAGGTTCTGAAGCAATTTTTTGGTACCCATATTGTACAGTTTTTCCTTAATTGTATTAAAATCCATAATGCTTAACCCCCTTTACCTGTCCTTCCTATTGTAAAACTATTTCTATACTTTCAACGGGCAAATTGTATGTACCGGCAAGAAACTCTGCCATTTGCTGCTGTCTTTGTTCTTTTTGCTTTGTTGGTTCTGCTGCCTGTTGCTCATCCGAATGGGTATCCACCTTTATCTCTACCTTATCCACCTTTATATCCCCACCCCGTTTATCGGTTTTTGACGCCTCCATGACAACCACCCTGATGCCGGTGATACTGCCGAAGCTGTCGGCACCGTACTCCCCGTCCACAACCACCTCGGCCTGCACCCGCTCGGCCAGCCCGGCATTTACAATATCGTCTTCTATTTGCTTTGCCAGATTGCTTTTGTAAAGTGTGACTATTCCTTCCTTGTTACCCTCCTCCAAACTTTTTACCTGCATGCTTACATCCCTTAAGGAAATAGCCCTGGATGCTTCCTGGATGCTTAGGCCCAAGTCGAATTCCCCCGCCATAATACTGACAAAGGGGCTTATTATTACAAACATCACCATCAGTCCGATAACAAGGCTGATATATTTTCTAGTACTGCCGCTTGGCATCAAAATCTCAACAATGGTAACAAATATCATGGTTACAACTATATTTAATATCCATTCCCGCAGAAATCCCAAAGCATTCACCTACCTCATCATAAGAGCGGCATTTCCGGCTCCGACAATTATGGTTACCGATATAAAGAACATAAGTGCCACCGATGCTACAGTTGCGAACAGCAGCAGAAGGCTGCCGGCCATTTCATTGAGGCACCGGACCAGCTGTCCCTCGGCCACCGGTTCAATAACGGCTGCACACACCTTATAAATAAGGACAAGTGATATAATTTTCAGTATAGGAAAAGCCACTATAACAAACAGAGATATCAATCCAAAGGCGCCGACGGCATTCTTTATAAGCAGTGAGCACCCTACTATGGTATCCACAGCATCCGAAAAGAACCCTCCTACTATGGGCACAAAATTATCCACTGCATATTTGGCAGTCCTTATGGATACCCCGTCTATGGTGGATGCAGTCACTCCCTGTATGGTCATTATTCCTATGAATACCGTTAGCACAAGCCCTATAAAAACTATACAGCTCTGTTTGAGCAGCGATGACAGCCGTGAAAGGTGAAATTTTTCCGACATATTGTTTACAATGGCAAGTATGGCCGAGAAAAATATTACCGGCAGCAGAACGTTTTTGAACATGGTGCTGAAAAAGCCAATTGATACGGCAATAATAGGCTGCAGCAAAGCCATGGAGGTGATGCCCCCCATAACTGCCAGCAAAGCCAATAGAGTTGGCAGAAATACCTGCATGAACACAACCATGCTGTCAATGGTTGAAGAGCCTACCTCCAGAGCCGCCCAGAAGCTTTGCACCGCAATAGCTGTTAATACAAGCATACAGGTCATCCGTGCAAGCTCGCTCACCGCCCCGTTTCCGAAGGAATCCTGTATATTGCAAAGCACCGCATACACAATAGACAGTACCACAAGCTTTACAAGCAGGTTTATGTTTGCCAGCACCTGCGCAAACAGGTACCTCCCCATACCTGACATTACATCCCCCGGTGATATTCCCACCTCACCCCTTACAAGCCCTTTTACAAGGTCAACGGCGTTTAACCGCGGCATATACCGGTCTACTTCCTGGTTCAGGCTGTCCAGTATGCCCTGCATGTCCTCCAGGTTGAGATTGTCTATCTGGGACTCTATCAGACCCTCCCCTGCCTGGATTTCCTGCCCGGCAGCCCATGTACAGACTGAGGGAAATATTATGAATACCATGGTTAGCAATACAATTACAGCCCAATTCTTCAATACTATTACCTCCCTCAGGGGATTATCTGTATTATCAGTTCCATCAAAGCCATTAGTATGGGTACTGCCAGAACAAGTATGATGACCTTCCCCGCCAGTTCTATTTTTGAGGCTATTGAGTTTTCCCCGGCATCCTTGCATACCTGCGCCCCAAACTCTGCTATATATGCTATGCCTACTATCCTGAATATTGTGGATATGTATGCCATATCAATATTTATTCTCTGTGTAAAGCTGCGGAGCTCTTCCAGCACCGATGCAAGCTTGAATATTACTAGAAAAAATATCAGCAGACCCGTTGCAACACTGATCTGCAGCGCAATCTCAGGCCTGTACTGTCTTATCACCACTGCAAGAATAACAGCTATTATACTAATGGCAACAATCTGAATAATCTCCAACTGCATCCCATCCTTTAGTAGAGCTGAAATATTGTTCTGACGTTTTCGAACAATTGGCTAATCATCTGTATTATCATGGTAAGCACTACAATCAACCCGCCCAGGGCTGCCATAAGAGCCAACTCTTCTCTTCCGGTATTCTTAAGTACAAGATACAAGGCCGCCACCAGAATACCAATGGCTCCTATCCTGAATATTATGTTTACATCCATACCCATTCTCCTCTCAGACTAGAAGTGTTACAAGCGCGGCTCCCAATAGGAACCCCAGGTTTTTGCACAACCTTTCGTTCCTGTTACGCTGCTCCTCTGCCTTTACCTGCTGTGCCTCCAGTTGAAATTTTGCCAGCCTGAAGTTCTTTTCCTGGTTCTCTTTGTCGGTGGAGCCGAGAGTTTTCCCGAAACTCCGGATTATGTCAATATCTTCCCTGTTCAAACACAAAAGGCCCTGGGTTTGGTCAATGGCCATACACCAGACCTCTCCGGCAGTGTGTCCCGTCCTCTTCTCCAGAATCTGCCCCATCGCGGTAAACACCCTGTCCATCGGCCTCTCAAGCCTTGCTGACGTTCTTTGCACTGCCTGAGGCAGCGGAGTTGACGTATACAGAATCTCGCTTTCCAATATTTGCAGAGCATGCTGAAAAGCCCTCAGCTCTCTCACCCTCCTGCCATAACCGGTAGCCACAATATATCCGCCTGAGGTCCAGCATACCAATATAACAAGACAACCAATTACTTTAATCATCCTTAAGCTCCTCCAAAACCCGATATTTTTTTGCCCTTTGAGGCGTCCATTACCTCCTCCACCGTCCCGGGTCCCTTCCTCCTGCTGAGAACTATTACCCTTTCGAATATGCCGTTCCGCATCAACTTGCCTATTACCTGTTTCCGAAGAACATCCTCCAAGTCCCACCCGTGTACGGTAGTTATTATGTTTACACCGGCACTTATTGCTTCCTCTATTGCAGCAAGATCCTCCGGCCTGCCCAGTTCGTCGGTCGCAATAACCTTAGGGGACATGGACCTGATAAGCATCATCATTCCCTGAGCCTTAGGGCATGCGTCCAGTACATCGGTTCTTATACCTATCCTGTTCTGGGGTATCCCCCTGTAACACCCGGCCAGTTCCGACCGTTCATCCACAACGCCCACTTTGACGCCTTTAAAACCCAAAGACGGTATACCATCACTTAGCTGCCTGATTATATCCCTCAGCAAAGTGGTCTTTCCGCATTGCGGCGGCGAGATTATCAGGGTATTGTACACGCTGCCTGTCCCTCTTATAAGGCTTGGCAAAAGAGCGCTGCTGCAACCTATAACCTGCCTTGAAATCCTTATGTTAAGCCCGGATATATCCTTTATGGTCTTAACCCTGCCGCCCTCGGTAACCACCTTTCCCACCACTCCGACTCTGTGACCGCCCCTTATGGTAATATATCCATTACGCAGTTCATCCTCTATGGAATATATGGAACAATCACACATAAGCTGAAGCGCCTTTGCTGTATCCTCGGCCGATATGATATAAGCCCTGGCTTTGTTGCTGCTTATTCTCCCGTCCCCTGTAATATATGCGCTGTCTCCGCTGCCGTATATGATAAACGGCGCCCCGGCTTTCAGCCTAAACTCCTCAATGCACTCCAATTCTCCGGGAGAGAGCCCGGCTATCATTTTCCTGATGTTAAGAGGCACCGAATCGAATATGCTTTTATACTTTTCATATCCCCTGCATTCCTTCATGCCGCAGGCTCCTTCCATAGGCCCGGGTTTCTCATAGGTATACATAACCGACCTGTCCTCCTTTCTTATATCATTATTATTTTTGTAGCCGTTACATTATGCTTAAATTTATTAATGGCATTTCGAATAGAAACTCAATCCCCACCTATTAAGGATGGCTTGCCACCTAATGAGAAGGCAAGGTTCCATATTCTGTATTCAGATTATAAATTTTATTAATTAGCATGCTACCATTTTATCGAATTGAAATCGCATGATGTTGCACTATACATTCAGTCTTGTGCGACCTGAGATTGCGTTTTTTGACAAATCATGGTATAATATTTTATCATTGTGATATATTGATTAAGAATTGAGGTGTGTCCGGAGATGAAGATCAGTTATAAGAAGCTTTGGATAATGCTCGTTGAAAAGGAAATGAGCAAGCAGGAATTAAGGAAAGCACTTAACCTTGCAACCGGCACAATGACTAAGCTGAGCAAAGGACAAATCGTTTCTCTGGCCGTTCTATTGAGGATTTGTGAGTTTTTTAATTGCAATATAGGAGATATATGTGACGCAGTGCCGGACAATACTTGTAAATAACTCTTGCTAGAAGAGAGATAATCGTTAGTTAATGTGGGGGTGGAAGTTTGGAAGTATTCGATAATATAAACAAAATTGTAAAAGATGACCTGGCAGTGACCATAGAAAATGAAAGCCGTCTTTCGATTGCTGCCGCCTGCTTCTCTATTTATGCTTATCAGGTATTAAAAGACCAACTTAATGGAATAAAAGAACTCCGATTCATTTTCACTTCCCCTGCGTTTGTTAAAGAAAAAGCTCCCAAAGAAAAACGTGAATTCTATATCCCCCGCCTAAACCGAGAGCGCAGTCTTTACGGAACAGAATTCGAGGTAAAGCTCCGTAATGAATTATCCCAGAAGGCCATTGCCAAAGAATGTGCGGAATGGATACGGCAGAAGGTAAGCTTCAAGTCAAACACCACAGGCGGACATATCGATTCACTCGTTGATGTCGATTGCAATGGTTCGGGGTACTCCTATACCCCCTTAAGTGAGTTTACTACTACAGATTTAGGATGTGAGCGTGGCAATCATATTACTCATTCGGTTATCAAGATGTCACACACAGAAAGCTCACAGTTAATTCAAAGTTTTGAACAGGTCTGGAATGATAAGAAGCTGCTTCAGGACGTGACAGAGGAAGTCATTGACAGTATTACTGCCGCCTATAACGAAAACGCAGCTGATTTTCTCTATTTTTTTACCTTATATAATATTTTCAACGAATTCCTAGAGGACATTTCCGAGGATGTCCTGCCAAATGAAGCCACCGGCTTCAAGAACAGCAAGATATGGAATATGCTTTATAGCTTTCAAAAGGACGCAGCACTTGCCATTATCAATAAGTTGGAGAAATATAACGGCTGCATACTTGCCGACAGTGTAGGACTTGGAAAGACCTTTTCCGCGCTTGCCGTTATTATATATTATGAAAATAGAAACAAATCGGTTCTCGTTCTCTGTCCTAAGAAACTGGCTGATAACTGGAATACATTTAAAAGCAGCTATAGGAATAATCCACTAATAACCGATCGTCTGCGTTACGATGTACTCTTTCACACTGACCTTTCACGTCAGCATGGCACTTCAAACGGTCTGGATCTGGATAAGCTTTACTGGGAGAACTACGACCTCGTTGTCATTGATGAATCCCACAACTTCCGTAACGGCGGTTTAACATATGGCGATGACGAACGTGAGAACCGCTATCTTCGTCTGATGAACCGAGTAATACGTCCAGGCGTCAAAACAAAGGTGCTGATGCTTTCAGCTACGCCCGTAAACAACAGATTTACCGACCTGCGCAATCAGTTACAGCTTGCCTATGAAGGCAACCCCAATCTTATTAACGATAAGCTGGATATTTCGCATTCCATTGATGAGATCTTTCGTAATGCTCAACGTGTTTTCAATCAGTGGAGCCGCTTTGAGCAGAAGGAGCGCACGACTTCCAATCTTCTCCGGATGCTTGATTTTGATTTCTTTGAGGTTCTTGACAGCGTAACCATTGCCCGTTCTAGGAAACACATAGAAAAATATTATAAGGTGGAAGAAATCGGCCGCTTTCCTGAAAGGTTAAAGCCGATTTCAAAGCGCCCGAACTTAACTGACCTGAACAACGCAATAAACTACAATGATATTTATACTGAGTTGATGAGCCTTAATCTCGCAATTTATATTCCTACTGATTTCCTGCATCCGAGCAAGGTGGAAAAATACATTGACCCCACCACCAATATCAACCGTGCCGGACGCGAAATGGGGATTCGCCGCTTGATGAGTATCAACCTCCTGAAACGGCTGGAAAGCTCGGTATATTCATTCCGGCTTACATTGGAGCGCATTAAGAAATTGATAGATAAAACTATTGCCGACATCGACAGCTTTGAAAAGGGCGGCAGCACAATCGTTGAAACCATTGATATTGGCTCTGAAGATGATTTTGACGATGATGACCGCAACACCGACATCTTTACTACCGGCAGCAAAATCAAGGTAGACCTTGCGGATATGGACTATATAAGCTGGCGTAACGAACTTATGAAAGACGCGGATACTCTAGGACTGCTGACCCTAATGGTATCCGACATTACACCGGAGCATGATACAAAACTTCAGGAGCTTCTGCGGCTGCTTTCAGACAAAATCGAAAGACCTATTAACCCGGGCAATAAAAAGGTACTCATCTTCTCTGCATTCTCAGATACAGTCGAGTATTTGTATCAGAACGTAAGCAATTACATAAAAAACAAGTACGGACTTGATACGGCAATGATAACCGGCAACATTGATGGAAAGACCACTATCCCAAAATTCCGTGCAACGCTGAACAATGTGCTGACCTGCTTCTCCCCCATTTCAAAGGACAAGCATCTTCTCATGCCGGACAGCGGAACCGAGATTGATATTCTTATTGGCACAGATTGTATCTCCGAGGGACAGAATTTACAGGACTGCGATTACTGCGTAAACTATGACATACACTGGAATCCGGTTCGTATTATCCAGCGTTTTGGGCGTATAGACCGTATTGGCAGCAAGAACTCGGTCATTCAGCTTGTAAACTTTTGGCCGGACTTAACACTTGACGAGTATATAGACCTCAAGAACCGGGTAGAAACTCGGATGAAGATTTCAATAATGACTGCCACAGGAGATGATGACCTGATAAACGCTGAGGAAAAAGGTGATCTTGAATACTGCAAGGCGCAACTAAAACGCTTGCAAGAAGAAATTGTAGATATAGAGGATATGTCCAGTGGAATCTCAATAATGGATTTGGGGCTGAATGAGTTTCGCTTGGATTTGCTGGACTACACAAAAAACCACGGTGATCTGGACAAGACCCCATTTGGTCTTCACGCAGTGGTTTCGGCCACAGCAGGTGCACAACCGGGTGTAATCTACGTACTAAAAAACGTTAACGGCGGCGTGAATATCGACAACCGAAATCGCCTCCATCCGTTCTATATGGTGTATATCGGTATTAGTGGTGAAATTATCTGCAACCATCTTACTCCTAAGGAAATGCTGGATACCATGCGTCTACTATGTAAAGATAGAACTTCACCCAACTATGAACTTTGCAGTATCTTCAACAAGGAAACAAAGGATGGTAAGGACATGCGGAAGTATTCTGCATTGCTGGGCGAGGCCATTGCTTCAATTATAAAAGTAAAAGATATTAGCGAACTGGATAGTTTCCTGAACGGTGATACCGTAAGCTTTCTATCAAACAAGATAAACGGGCTTAACGATTTTGAGCTGATTTGTTTCCTTGTAGTACGATAGCGGGGTGATAGGGTGTTTGGATTACCACAATCCACGGAGCTGAATAGACAACTCCCCAAGATAAGAATCTTTAATAAATACAAGATGAACACATCGGACAGGACACGATTTGATGCGGACATACGCAAGTTAACGATTATCGGTGAAGTTTCACCCCCGACAACCAACATATCGACCGGTGAAAACATCTCAGCGTTCTATGTTATACTCGTGTTCCTGCGTACCAAAGACTATAACAAAAAGAACATTGTCTTGCTCTCGAAGCTGATAGATCAAAACATGCTGTTCATTCTAGAACATGAAGGCAAGGCGCGACTGGCTGTGTTCCATACTAAGCTTTTGCAGTCAGATTGGATTCCACTTCAGGAACTGACTATCACGCTAACGGGACCGAACCTTGATAAAGTATGGGAGAATATAATAATCCAAGTCGGCAGCGTGAAGGTTGAGCAAGGTAATACGCTTGACGAGCAAATTGCGATAGACGAAGAACGGGCAAAAATAAGGCGGCAGATAGACAAACTCGAACGACAGGCGCGAA
>JAENYX010000013.1:0-53052 GCA_016841565.1 Clostridium thermobutyricum
GACGACGATCTTGAGGATGTAGAAAGAGGAGACCGTGTGGTGCTGGAATTCGAAGACGGCCTCGTAGTCCTCATAAAAGTCAATTAAGCAAAATGGGACAGGGGACAGAGAAGAACTGTTTCCTGTCCCCTGCTTTATTGTTCCTCCCCGTACCGGTACGGGGATTTTTATTTTAGTGTAAAGGTCAGTATTTTTGAAGGTTTTAGCAGGAATAAGCCGATACGTAAAGAATATTATGAGTATATGTCTAATATTGAAAATCTTGATGGGGAGGATGAAGAACTTGGCAAAGGGAAAGATAATCAAGGTCTTATCAGTGCTTCTGGCTGCATTGGTATTGGCTGCCGGCATGCCGCTTTCGGCCGGAGCAGCTAGAGTATTCACCGATATAGGAGATGGCGAGTGGTATGATACCTTTGTGCTGGAGGCCTATGAAGCGGGGCTTATAACCGGGCGATCCGATGCGACCTTCAGACCAAATGAACTGATAAGCAAAGTGGAAGTCATTGTGTGCCTTGCAAGGCTGGCGGGTTATACCGAAGGCCTGGCATTGGATTCGTACATACAAAAGTATAATTACGTATTGACACAAAATAAAATCCCATCATGGGCCAACGGGTACATAGCTTTTGGACTGGATAAGGGTATAGTTACCCAGGAGGAACTTGCCACCTTTATAAAAAGTGACGGTGTAACCTCTAACTACGCAAAGAGGTATGAGGTTGCGGTATACTTTGCAAGGGCACTGGGTCTGAAGAAGGAGGCAGAGTCCTACATCAATCTGGTGCTTGATTTTGCAGATAATGAGATAATTTCCCAATGGTCCCGGGGTTATATAAAGGCGCTTGCCGACAGGAATATCATAAGCGGGGATACCCAGGGGAAATTCAATCCCAATAACGAAATTAACCGTGCGGCGGTAGCCACAATGCTTGCAAAGTCTATTCAGTTTGCCGGTTCGATTCAAGCCGGCACCACCGGCATCGAGGGCAGAATAGAGGAAATAGTGTCGGGTACCGGCAGGACGGTAATTAAGATTGCAGTAACCGGCGGTGGTATGGATATGTATGATACTGCATCCAATGTTACCGTAAGGCTGGACGGAATTACCGCATCACTTTCCGGCATCGCCGCAGGTCAGCAGGGGATCTTTGGTATAAAGGATGACAAAATAGTTTCAATAGATGTCACCAGCAGTGTGGAAACGGTGGAAGGAATAGCAAGAGGCGTGTTCGACGGCGGCGAATACAGCAGTATTACCATAGAGGATGACGACGGAGACAGGTCCACTTATAGGGTTGCGCCAAGTACCGTTATAAGACTTGAGGGGTCGGCAGTAAGCCTGGCTCAGATAAGTTCCGGGGATAGGGCTACAATCACCGCCAGCGGCAACTATGCCACCCGGATAGAGGCTGAAAAGAAAACCAAGACTGTCATGGGTATTCTTGCAGAGCTCAAAACCGATAAAAATCTTGTACTGGTTCTAAAAAAAGGCACCCAGGAGATTGAATACCCCGTGGACGATGACGCCGATGTTGAAAGGGACGGAAGGAACAGGGGGCTTGAGGACCTGCGAAAAGGTGACGAGATAGAGATAACCACCGAGTACGGTATAGTGGTAAAGATAGAAGCGGAAAGTGTGGACAGGGACATAGAAGGGACAATCTATTCCCTGCTGATAGCAAGACCCCATCAATTGACCATAATGAACGAGGACGGAGAACTGGAGACCTTCCTAATACCCGTTGACGTTGATATTGAACTGGACGGCAAGACTGCCGGCATTTACGACCTGCGTTTGGACTATATAATAGAGGCCGAAGTGGAAAGCGACGAGATAGTAAGCATTGAAGCCGAATCGGTGGTATCCCAGAACGATATAATGGGTACGGTGGAGTATGTCAATACCAGCGTGAATGTCATAACCCTCAAGGTTTTTGATATATCTGTCAATGCCAATGTTACAAAGCAGGTCAACGTCAATAATGATACCAGGATTATTGATGCAGACGGAGACAAAAGGTATTTAAGACACATAGATGTAGGCGACAGGCTGATGGTGGTAGGCCATTCCGAGCTGGGAGTATTCATTGCCGATACCATCGTGATAACCAATCGATAGATAAGGCAGACAAGGGGACGGTTCTTCTGTCTTACTTTTGATACCTTATAATTATGATTTGCTTTGGCCTGCCGACTGCCATTGTCCGGCAGGCCAAAATATTGATAAACTATGGCAGGAATTGAATACCCTTTGGAGAATACTATATAACCGGGGAGGTGTGGGGTATGATAATTAACAGAAAAACGGTTCTGGCTGTGAGATGTCCCTGGTGCGGCGGTATGCATACAACTACTGTGGATCCTTTCCGAATATCTTCCGGAGATGGCATCACGGCCAAGTGCCAATGCGGTCAGGAAATATTTACCCTCCGAAAAAGAAAAACCGACGGTTATCAGCTGAATATATCATGTATAGCCTGCGATTATGAGCATATCTATAGATTAGGGTACAGGGATTTATGGAAAACCGATTTATGTATCCTTAATTGTCATTATACCAATATGGAAGTATGCTTCCTGGGCAGGGAAACAAATGTGAAAGAGGCTGTGGAGAGATACGAAAGGGAAATGGAGGAAATAATCAGAGAGTTGGGTATAGAGGAATTTCTCGGGGAGGATGACCTGTGGTCGGAAAGCTTTGCCAGGTTTATGGAAACTGTAGAGAAAATTAATTATAAGAACGATTTGGGGAAGAATATAGTTGACCTGATGGCTAAAGGCCCAGACCCCGGAAAATAGAGAACAGGGGGTATGCCCCCTTTCGATTAGTAAGGAGGGAAGATATGAAACTGTATATAGACACTGCAAACCTGGAGGAGATCAGGAAGGCAAATTCCATGGGGATAATTAGCGGTGTTACAACCAATCCAACGTTGGTGGCCAGGGAAGGCGCAGATTTTAAGAAAAGAATAAAGGATATAGCGTCTATAGTTAAAGGCCCCATCAGTGCCGAGGTTATATCCCTGGAGACAAAAGAAATGGTGGAGGAAGGCCGGGCCCTTGCTTCCATAGATACTAATATTGCAGTAAAAGTACCCATTACTCCTGAAGGACTGGAGGCTACCAATATTCTGGCTTCCGAGGGAATAAGGGTTAATTCCACTCTGATTTTTTCCGCCAACCAGGCTTTGCTGGCGGCCAGGGCGGGGGCATCCTATGTCAGCCCCTTTGTAGGAAGAATGGATGATATAGGGAATGACGGAATGGAGGTAGTGAGGGATATCGTGCAGATATTTTACCTTCATTGTATAGAGGCCGAGGTAATAGCCGCAAGCATACGCCATCCTATGCACGTTACTCAGGCCGCCCTTGCGGGAGCACATATTTCAACCGTGCCATATTCGGTGCTTCAGTCAATGATTAAGCATCCAATGACCGATTTGGGGATAGAAAGATTTTTGAAGGACTGGAATGAGTTAAAAAAGTGAAGTAATAAAGACCGGGAGCATACCCGGATATTCTAAGGGGGTAATTTTTTTGGACAGGGACCTTGCGCTAAACCTGGTGAGGGTGACCGAAGCGGCTGCATTGAAATCTGCCAAATACATGGGCAGGGGAGATAAGAATGCTGCCGACCAGGCGGCGGTGGATGGTATGCGGAAGATGTTTGATACCATCCACATTAATGGAGTGGTAGTAATAGGTGAGGGCGAGATGGATGAAGCTCCGATGCTCTATATCGGAGAAGAGATAGGGTGTAAAGAGCAGGATGCTACAGAAGTGGATATTGCAGTGGACCCCCTTGACGGCACATCGTTAATAGCCAAGGGGAGTCCCAATGCAATATCTGTGGTTGCACTGGCTCCCAAGGGATGCCTGCTCCATGCTCCCGACATGTATATGGATAAACTTGCAGTAGGCTCCAAGGCAAAGGGAGTTGTGGACATAAACGCGCCTCTTGAGGATAACCTCAAGAATGTTGCACGGGCTCTTAACAAGGATATTTCCGATCTGACGGTAACCATGCTGGACAGACCACGGCATGAAGCCATTATTGAGAAGGTGAGAAAGCTTGGTGCACGCATCAAACTTTTCGGCGAGGGTGATGTTGCTGCTGCTATAGCGGCAGGCTTTGAGCATACGGGAGTCGATATACTTCTTGGTATAGGGGGAGCTCCCGAAGGGGTAATTGCAGCGGTGGCAATGAAATGCATGGGCGGGGATTTCCAGGGAAAGCTTGTTCCTTACAGTCAGCAAGAGAAGGATAGGTGTCGTAGGATGGGTATCAGCGATACCGACAAGGTGCTATATATGGATGACCTGGTAAAAGGAAATGAAGCTTATTTTGCAGCTACAGGCGTTTCGGACGGAGAACTGCTCAAAGGAGTATTATACTACGGAAACCGCAGGGCAAAAACCCATTCAATAATAATGCGGGCCGAGACGGGGACCATAAGGTTTATTGAAGCCATACATCAACTGGACAGAAAGCCGGAATATGCAATATAGTTTTTAAACGGGGCTATAAGCCGCCCCGTTTTTGTCAATAATCTAAATACCTCTTGTAATACTATGAAAAACAGTATAATATGGATATGTCTTAATACCCATCTAGTTAGAGTTTCAATCTGCCGATAAAAACTATATAGTTTTGTTGTGCACAATAATTTGGAGGTGCTGTTTATTGAATCAGTCCGATCTGGTGGATAAGACTATTACTGAGTTGAGGGATATAGCAAAAAACTTGGAAATAAAGGGTCCCACCACCTTTAAGAAGGCTCAGCTAATAGAACTTATCGTGGAAAAGCAAGTAGAAAAAGCCAAAGGAGATAAACTAAAACAAATTGCGGTACTGGCAGAGCCCGACCTTGTAACGGGAGTGCTGGAGGTTTTACCCGATGGCTACGGTTTTCTTCGCTCTTCTAATTACCTTCCAGGAGCAAATGATGTTTATGTTTCCCCTTCCCAAATAAGAAAATTTAATCTTAAAACAGGAGATTTAATTACCGGAAAGACAAGGGCGGCAAAGGAATCAGAAAAGTATCATGCTCTGCTGTTTGTAGAAGCCGTGAATGGCGACAGCCCTGAGGTTGCGGCAAGAAGACCCGATTTTGATACGCTGACCCCAATATATCCCAACCAAAGGATAACCCTTGAACATTCTTCCACAGACCTTTCAACAAGAATCACCGACATAATTTCTCCTATAGGGATGGGGCAGAGGGGCCTCATTGTTGCCCCGCCAAAAGCAGGAAAAACCATACTGCTCCAAAAAATTGCCAACAGTATAACCAAGAACCATCCCAACTTAAAGGTTATAGTGCTGTTAATCGATGAACGGCCCGAGGAAGTCACCGATATGCAAAGGTCCATTAAAGGCGATGTCATATATTCCACCTTTGATGAGCTTCCCGAGCATCATATAAGAGTGGCGGAAATGGTGCTGGACCGGGCGCAGAGACTTGTAGAGCAGAAAAAAGATGTGATTATACTGCTGGATAGCATAACCAGGCTGGCCAGGGCATATAACCTTACAATACCCCCCACCGGAAGGACATTGTCGGGAGGACTTGATCCGGGGGCCTTACACAAGCCCAAGAGATTTTTCGGTGCTGCCAGGAACATAGAGGAGGGGGGAAGCCTCACCATACTGGCTACGGCTCTTATTGAGACGGGAAGCCGTATGGACGATGTTATTTACGAGGAATTCAAGGGTACAGGCAATATGGAGCTCCATCTTGACAGGAGATTGTCCGAAAGGAGAATTTTCCCTGCCATAGACATGAACCGTTCGGGTACAAGGAGAGAAGAACTGCTTCTAAACCAGGATGAGCTGGAGGCAGTCTGGTATATCAGGAAGGCACTTAGCTCGGGACAGAATGCCGATGTTACCGAAGCCCTGATTAACAGGCTGATGATGACGGATAACAACAGGCAGTTCCTGGGAATGGTAAAGAAGATGTCCCTCTAAGGAATGTCTTCAATTGATAAGCTTTGAAATAATAAAAACACCCGCAGTATAAACGAGACTGCTGAAAAACTACGCTTTTTTGCTTGTCATTCTGAAACGCAGTTGAAGAATCTAATGCTTTCAATAACTTAAAGATCCTTCGCTGTCGCTCAGGATGACAAAAAGGGACTTTTTCAGTGGTCTCAGTATAAACAGCGGGTGTTTTTAACTACCAACAGCTAACAGCTAACAGCTAACACCTGGCACATGGCTCCTATATTATTTCGCTGAGAGCCTGCCCCATTCTGGCTATACCTTCGATTATCTTTTCTTCGGGTATGGCCGAGAAGCTAAATCTGGCGGTATTTTCTCCTCCTCCGTTGGGATAGAAGGAGTCTCCGGGTATAAAGGCAACGTTTTTCTCCAGTACTTTTTTCATTAGCTCTATTGTGCTGATATTTTTCGGGAATTCCACCCAGACAAAGAGGCCGCCTTCCGGAATATCTATTTTCACCTCTTTGGGGAAGTGTTCTTTCATCTGCTCCACCATCACTTCTCTTCTTTTTCGATATACCTCTATTAGCTCTTTAATGCGGCCGTCCAGATCGTACATCTCCATGTATTTATTTACCTGTCTTTGAGTCAGCGAGTTAACCTGCAGGTCTGCTCCCTGTTTAATAAGGTTAAATTTGCCCAGTATTTCTTTGCCGGCGCATACCCACCCTAATCTTAAGCCCGGGGCCAGGGTTTTGGAAAAGGTACCGAGGAATACAACCCTGTCCTGGGTGTCAAAGGATTTTATTGCCGGTTGGGGCTGGCCGGAGTATCTCAATTCATAGTAGGGATTATCCTCAATAATGACTGTCTTATATTTATTGGCCATTTCCACCAATTCTTTTCTTCTTTCGGCCGACCAGGTTTTACCGGTGGGATTCTGAAAATCGGGAATGACATAAATGTACTTAACCTTTGGGTTGGACTTTAAAGCTGTTTCCAGTTCTTCCATGATCATCCCGTGGTCATCCATTGGAATGTCAATGAATTTACACTGATAAGCCTTGAATGCGTTTATTGCTCCTAAGTAGCTTGGTTTTTCACAGATTACAGCATCTCCGGGATCAACAAATACTTTGCCGCAGAAGTCCAGCCCCTGTTGGGAGCCCCCGGTAAGTAGGATATCCTCCGCCGTTATGCCTCGGATACCAATCTTGTTTAATCTTTCTACAACTTTTTTTCTTAGGGGAAGGTAGCCGTCGGTTGGGCCATATTGGAGAGCTTTCTGTCCATCCTCATCCAAAACCTTCATAGTAACTTCCTTCATTTCCTCTATGGGGAAAAATTCTGCAGCCGGCATTCCCCCTCCAAAGGAAATAACCTCCGGTCTCTCGGTAAGTTTTAATACTTCACGTATTGTGGAGGCCTTTACTTCATTCATACGACTTGCAAACTCAAAAGCCATTACCTCACCTCCGGTAGTATTTTTACTAAATTTATTATAATTGTACCACAAATTTTGTAAGTTTTATAGTGCAAGCATCAACTAATCAGATCACAGATCACGGATCACAGATCAAGATCGCAGATTACAGATACTATATATAACGTGCTTAAGACTTTACATCTCCTAACGTGTCATCCTGAGCCAAGCGAAGGATCTTATGTCTATCTCCAAGCCAGATTCACCGGGCTTCGCCCTCTTAAATGACAGGTAAAGGAATGTAATATTATTAATGTTGCATATAGGTTCTGTGTTCTTTGCACGGCGTATACTACATATGTGTATGAATGCTGAAAAAGAACCGTCACGGCCTGAGAGTATTTGCTAAAATTTCGATTGCGGGGAAATAATACTTATGTTATAATATTGTAGTTGAATTACAGTAATATAGCAGAGAAAGAGGTGAACCAATGTGAAAGAAGGTATACATCCTGAATACAAAAAAGCTGTGGTGAAATGTGCCTGCGGCGAAACCTTTGAGACCGGTTCGGTAAAGGAAGAATTGAAAGTCGAGATATGCTCAAAATGCCATCCCTTCTTTACAGGACGCCAAAAGTTTGTAGATACCGGTGGCCGTGTTGATAAGTTCAAAAAGAAATACGGCTTGTCCGATAATACGGATGATTAAATAGCGGATATGGACTGGTAGACAAACCAGTCTATATTTGTATGGAGGAATATAAATGAGTGACAAAAACAACATTTGTCCCACCAGTATAGGCGGCCAGGCGGTAATTGAGGGCGTTATGATGAAAGGGCCCGAGAGTATAGCCATAGCGCTTAGAAAAGGCGACGGAGAAATACTGGTACACAAAGAAAGGCTCAAGGGAATAGACAGGAGATACCCCTTGCTTAAGCTTCCCATTCTAAGAGGCATGTTTGCTCTGATAGATACAATGGTTCTTGGTGTAAGAGCTCTGACATTTTCAGCACAGGAGGCTGAGATTGACCAGGAGAATTCCCAGCCGTCACGGTTTGATAAATTTTTTGAAAAAATACTGGGCGACAAGTCCGAACAGGCTGCCATATACTTTTCGGTGTTTCTTTCCCTTGTGTTGACCGTCTTGCTGTTTATAATACTTCCCACCTATCTCATACGGTTTGTCAGTCTTACCGTGAAGAGTACGGTGGTTATGAATCTTATGGAGGGCGTGCTGAGGATTGGTATATTTCTTATCTACATTCTGCTCGTCAGCAGAATGAAGGATATACAGAGGGTATTTGAATACCACGGTGCTGAGCACAAGAGTATACACTGCTACGAGGGAGAACACGGGCTGACCCCCGAAAATGCCGCCCTTTATTCCCGGTTACACCCCAGGTGCGGAACAAGCTTTTTGCTTATAGTGCTGGTTGTCAGCATCATTATGTTTTCTTTCATAGGCTGGCCTAATATGCTGGTGAGAATAATATCCAGGATTTTGCTTATGCCGCTGGTGGGTGGCATTTCCTACGAGATAATAAAATGGGCCGGCAGAAGCCAAAGCGTTCTTTCAAGGATAGTCAGGGCTCCCGGATTATTTCTGCAAAAGCTAACTACAAAGGAACCCGACAGCGGCCAGCTGGAGGTAGCCATAGCGGCTTTGAAAGCAGTGGCTTCCGAGGAAGAAGGGGCGCCCTCATAATGAAAGGAAATACCGTAAGGGAAATGGCAGATTTCGGCTGTCAAAAGCTGACCGATGCGGGCGCAGGCAGCCCGCGGCTGGATGCCGAGCTTCTTCTTGCAAGAGCTTTGGGTAAAGACAGACACTTTTTGTATACCCACCCCGGACACTGCCCCGACGGTCAGGCCGTAGAGAACTATTTCGACCTGATAGCTCAAAGAGTCCAAGGCATGCCTTTGCAATATCTGACCGGCAGTCAGGAATTTATGGGACTGGAGTTCAACATAAATCCTTCGGTGCTGATACCCAGACCGGATACCGAGACCCTTGTGGAGGCTGTTCTTGAATGGTTAAAGCAGCATTCCGGGACGGGGAGCATAAGGGCACTGGATATTGGCACCGGCAGCGGAGCCATCGCTGTAAGCCTGGCTTACTATTACTGTAATCTGACGGTGACGGCGGTGGATATTTCGTCCCGTGCCCTGCAGACTGCAAGGGATAATGCCATGAAGCATGGGGTGGGGGATAGGGTGGAGTTTGTTGAGGGAGATTTGTTCCCCCCTGTGACAGGGACAGGTACAAGGTTTGACCTCATTGTGTCCAACCCTCCATATATTTCCCGTCAGGAGATGGGACGGTTGCAAAGAGAAGTGCTTAAGGAGCCGGAAATAGCCCTTGACGGGGGAACAGACGGGCTTTCCTTTTATAAAAAGATTGCGGCACAGGCCCCATTTGCAATGAAAAGAAAAGGGTTGCTGGCCGTTGAAATTGGATACAACCAGGCAAAGGATGTACGGTGTATTCTCGATAAGACCGGCAGATATAACCATGTGAGGGTTATCAGGGACCTGGCCGGCAGAGACAGGGTAGTGCTTGCCGAAACACTGTAGAGTTTTAAATTTTCAGGTGGTATAATTAGAAGTTGTCTAAGGTAAGGAGCAGTAATTAATAGTAGGAGTGAATCATATGCTGGACAAACTGGACTTTTTGACAGGTAAGTATAAGGAGTTAAGCGATAAGATATCCGATCCTGAAATTATCGCCGACAATATTACCTGGACCAAATACGTCAAAGAACATGCCGAACTGGAGCCGGTAGTACTCAAGTACCAGGACTATAGACAGACTACTTCCGAGCTTTCGGAAGCAAAGGAAATGCTAAGGGATGCCAAAGACAAGGATTTTGAGGAAATGGTCAAGAATGAAATAACCGAGCTCACACTTAAGAAAGAGAAGCTGGAGGAGCAGTTGAAGTTTCTTCTTCTTCCCAAGGACCCCTACGATGAGAAAAACGTATTGATGGAAATCCGTGCGGGGACGGGCGGTGAAGAGGCGGCGCTGTTTGCCGGGACACTTTTTCGGATGTATAACAGGTATGCCGAGCGAAGGGGATGGAAAACCGAAATCATGAGTTCAAATGCCACCAACATCGGCGGTTTTAAAGAGGTGGTATTCATGCTGGAGGGAAAGGGCGCATACAGCAGGCTGAAATATGAGAGTGGAGTCCATAGGGTTCAGAGGATTCCATCCACCGAATCCGGGGGCAGGATACACACATCGGCCGCAACGGTGGCCGTTCTCCCGGAAGCTGAGGATGTGGATGTGGCCATAAGCCCCAACGATTTAAGGGTAGATGTATTCAGGTCGTCGGGGCATGGCGGGCAGAGCGTAAACACTACCGATTCAGCCGTCAGGATAACACACCTGCCCACCGGCCTGGTGGTATCCTGCCAGGATGAGAAATCACAGCTCAAGAATAAGGACAAGGCGCTGAAGGTGTTGAAGTCCAGGCTGCTGGATATGGAGATTGAAAAGCAGAACGCCGAGATTGCACAGTCAAGGAAAAGCCAGGTAGGCTCGGGGGACAGGAGCGAGAGAATCCGCACATACAATTATCCCCAGGGAAGGGTCACCGACCACAGGATCGGCCTCACCATTTACCAGCTGGAGAATTTCCTTGACGGAGATTTGGAGCAGATGATAGATTCCCTCATTACCAGTGATCAGGCAGAAAAGCTTAAGAGCACTCAAGAGTAGAGGTATTTTTCAATACCTCTTATATTTTGGGATACAGGGACAGGTTGATTTTTGTGCTATTAACCCCGGGGAGGGAATAGAATCTAAACAGCGGATTCTTCTAAGGAGTGATCTGGTTGGATACTGTGATAACTTCCACCCTCCTGGGGTTTGTAGTCGGTGTGCTGGGTACCGGCGCCGGTGGTGCCGCAGCCTTTGTTTTAAGGAAGCCGTCCCGGCGGTTTATGGGTACCATCCTGGGCCTGTCGGGTGGATTAATGATGTCGATAGTTTGCTTTGAGCTTCTGCCCAAGGCTTTTGAAATGGCTGGTTTAACCGTCTCCATAGCTGGTATAATATTAGGTGTGGGATTGGTTACGCTGGTGGACCTGTTGGTTCCTGACAGGGATTTTACCCGTAAGGGTATCCAGGGCAGCAGCTATATCAGGACAGGAATGCTGCTGGGTCTTGGAATTGCCATACATAACTTTCCGGAGGGTCTGGCAATAGGCTCGGGGCTGGCTGCCAACACATACCTGGGGTTCAGCCTTGCCTTTGTAATAGGCTTTCACAATATGCCCGAAGGTATAGCCATGGCGGCGCCTATGATAATAGGAGGATATTCAAGGGTAAAGATTTTTCTCGCCACCGTTCTGGCCGGCGTGCCTATGGGACTGGGTGCTCTTGCAGGATCTTTGCTGGGGGAGATATCCCCTCTGCTGGTTTCACTGTGTCTTTCCTTTGCCGGGGGGACCATGCTGTTTATAACCTGCGGCGAGCTTATACCAAAATCACAGAGCATCCACCGCGGCAGAGCCTCGGCCTTTGGAATCATTATTGGTATTATTGCAGGGATAGTGCTTTCGGCATTTTGAAGGCGGCTGCAATGGACGGGGAGATGAGCTTTTTTATGGATACACAGGTGGTCAGAATTGACCCGGATAATTTGGACCATGGAGCACTAAAAAGAGCCGGAGCGCTGATAAAGGCCGGAGGTCTTGTGGTCTTTCCCACCGAAACGGTATACGGCTTGGGAGCCAATGGGCTGGATGCCGGTGCCGTTAAGAGGATATTTAAGGCAAAGGGCAGACCGTCGGATAATCCTTTAATACTGCATATCTCTCGTGCAGAGGATCTGGACAGGCTTGTGGCCGAGGTGCCAACCACAGCCTCAATGCTTATGGAGAGGTTCTGGCCCGGTCCCCTGACCCTGGTGCTGAAAAAATCACCGCTGGTGCCGGACGCGGTTACGGCAGGTCTTGATACGGTGGCAGTAAGGATGCCCTCCCACCCTGTTGCCATGAATATGATTTACTATGCGGGAGTGCCGGTGGCTGCTCCCAGTGCCAATATTTCAGGCAAGCCTAGTCCTACCCGGACAAGCCATGTGGTATATGACCTCATGGGCAGGGTGGATATGATAATAGACGGCGGTGACGTAGACGTGGGGCTGGAGTCCACCGTGGCAGAGGTTACCGGCGGGGGAGTTATAATTCTGCGGCCCGGAGGTATTACGCTGGAGCAGATTGGAGAGGTTGCCGGAGAAGTCTTTATAGACCCGGCCATTTCAAACAATAATGCAATGGATATTCCAAGAAGCCCCGGCATGAAATATACCCATTATTCTCCCGATGCCGAGGTTATAGTAATTGACGGCATATTAGACAGAGTTGTGATAAGGATACAACAAATGGCCGAAGAACTGGAGAGCCAAGGCAAGATGGTGGGCATTATGGCTACCGATCAGACCAGGGCTTTGTACAAAAGGGGGACGGTCATATCAGTGGGGGACAGGGAAAGACCCAGGACTATAGCCGCCAACCTGTTTGCGGTTCTGAGAGAATTTGACGGGATAGGAGTTGACGTTATACTGGCCGAGAGCATGGACCAAAGCGGTGTAGGCCTGGCAGTTATGAACAGACTGCTAAAGTCGGCCGGCTATAATATCGTCCGGGCGTAAGCATTCAGATTAAGCCCATGGGGGGATATAAGTGAAGAGCATATTGTTTGTCTGCACAGGCAATACCTGCAGAAGCAGTATGGCCGAAGCCATGCTGAAGAGTATGCTGGAGGGTACCGCATTGGACATAAAAGTGACTTCGGCGGGTACGGCGGTATTCCGGCAGGATGGTGCCGCCAAGCATGCGGTTGAGATTATGAAAGAGAGGAAAATAGATCTGTCGGATCATGTCTCTAAGCCTGTCGGCTTGGAGGAGATAAGGCAGGCCGATCTTATACTTACAATGACAAGGGTTCATAAAAGAGCAATACTTGAGATGGCTCCGGAATTTGAGGATAAGGTATTTACATTAAAGGAATACGTTGACGGGGATTTGCATGAGACAGAGAGCGGTCATCACCTTGATATTGCCGATCCCTTCGGGGGGACGGCACAATGCTACAGGGCCTGTGCCGCAGAAATCCATGAGGCTTTGGAAAAGCTTGTGGAGAAAATAAAGGCAGGCGGTCTGTGATGCGGGAGGAGGGGTTTGGAAAATGAGAATAGCTATCGGCAGTGATCATGGAGGTTTCGGGCTGAAGGAAAGTATAAGGGAGATGCTTGAAAGCAAAAATATACAATACAGGGATTTTGGCACCTATGATACCAATTCTGTGGATTATCCGGATTTCGCTGAAAAGGTGGCCGCCGCCGTTGTATCGGGCGAGTACGACAGGGGCGTTTTATGCTGTGGCACCGGTATTGGGATTTCCATAGCAGCAAACAAAATACCCGGTATTAGGGCGGCTTTGTGCGGAGACTGTTTCTCGGCCAGAATGTCCAGACTGCACAATGACGCAAATGTATTGTGTATGGGCGGCAGAGTGGTGGGCACAGGCCTGGGCCTTGAAATTATGGAGGCTTGGCTGGAAACGGAATTTGAGGGAGGCAGACATGCAAAAAGAATAAGCAAAATCTCGGCTATCGAGGAGAAAAACAAATGCTAGTTCGTAGTTAGTAGCTCGTAGTTGGTAGTTGCCAGGGTATAGTCTGCGGGTCACAGATCACAGGTCACGGATCACAGGCCACAGGTCACAGATCACGAATCACAGGTACCGGGTGTCAGGGATTAGCTTTGGGGCCGGCGTGCTTTACAGCACAGACGACGTATGCCGGCTGCTATAAATTGAGAATTGTGTTTGGGCGCAAAAAAATAAAAACGGGGGGATTTGTATGAAACATATGGTACACGTTATGGAGCATCCGCTAATTCAGCACAAGCTTGCCATGATAAGAGATGTTAACACCGGGCCTAAGGAATTCAGGGAGCTGGTGGAAGAGCTTTCAATGCTTATGGCCTATGAGGTCACCAGAAATATTTCTGTCCAAGAGGTGGAAGTCGAGACACCTTTATGTAAAACCACCTGCAAATGCATATCGGGTAAAAAGCTGGGTATAGTACCCATCTTAAGAGCAGGCTTAGGAATGGTAAACGGAATGCTAAAGCTTATCCCAACTGCCAAGGTGGGTCATATCGGCCTGTACAGAGACCCTGAAACGCTTAAACCCGTTGAATACTATTGCAAGCTGCCGCCGGATATTGAGGAAAGGGAACTAATCCTGCTTGACCCCATGCTTGCCACCGGAGGTTCAGCCTGTGCAGGAATACAATTTTTAAAAGAAAAGGGAGCGAAAAACATAAAGCTGATGTGCCTCATTGCCGCCCCCGAGGGAATTGATGCCGTCCGTTCGGCGCATCCCGATGTGGAAATATACACGGCTGCCGTGGATGAGCGGTTGAATGACCATGCATATATTGTTCCGGGATTAGGCGATGCCGGAGACAGATTATTCGGCACCAAGTGATGGAAAAATTAAATTTTGTTTACAATTCGTGCTTCATGTTGACAGTCCTGTCCTGTTGCTCTAGAATTAATATAAGGACTAGATATTAAGGAGGCACATTAAAGTGGAGAAATATCTTATTGCCTTTGTTGCTGCTTTGGCGGTTTCGTTTCTTACGACGCCTTTTATAAAGAAACTGGCTATAAGGATAGGAGCCATTGACGTTCCGAAGGATGACAGGCGGGTGCATGATAAGCCTATTCCCAGACTTGGGGGGCTGGCTATTTATATAAGCTTTATGGCAGTAGTTATAGCGCTGGTGCCTTTCAGCACAAAATTGTTTGGCATTTTGGCAGGAGCCACTTTGATTGTTATGCTGGGTGTGGTTGACGATATAAAACCGCTGCCTTCAAAGCTTAAGCTGTTGGTCCAGATAGCGGCGGCAGTGATATTGGTTGCTTGCGGAGTCAGAGTTGAGTGGGTTACCAATCCCTTCGACAGCGTGGATGGCATGATTTATCTTGCGGCCTTCAGTTATCCCATAACCATTTTCTGGGTGGTTGGAGTAACCAATACCCTGAACCTGATAGACGGATTGGACGGACTGGCTGCAGGGATAGCTTCCATTGCATCTCTGTCGCTGCTTGCGGTATCTGTCATGAACGGACATCCTGCGGTTGTTATTTTTACTGCGGCTCTGGCCGGTGCGGCTATTGGATTTTTACCGTATAATTTTAATCCTGCCAAAATATTCATGGGCGATACAGGCTCTACATTTCTGGGCTTTGTTCTGGCGGCCATTTCCATTGAGGGCGCCATTAAGGGTGCTACAACCTTGGCCATTGCCATACCCATACTGGCTCTTGGACTGCCTATTTTCGATACAACCTTTGCAATTATAAGAAGGGCGGTTAACGGCAAGCCGATCATGGAGGCCGATAAAGGCCATCTTCACCACAGGCTTCTGGCTCTGGGGCTGTCCCAGAAACAGGTGGTATTCACCCTTTACGCCGTAAGCGCTTTTCTGGGGCTTGGAGCAATAGTGGTTACCCAGGATAATCCCGTTAAGTCTATTGCGGTTATGGGCTTTGTCGCTGCTACCATGGTATTGGCGGTAAGCCAGATGGGATTTCAGGAACCCGAGCATAAAAGAAAGCTTGATCAATAACAGCCGGGAAACCCCGGCTTTTTAGTTGGGACAAGTGGGACATAAGAACCGCCTTTTGTCCCGGGGAGGTAGAGGAATGAAGAAGATAAGGATTATGACGGTATTTGGAACAAGACCGGAAGCAATAAAAATGGCCCCCCTTGTAAAGCTGATGAGACAGAACCGGTATATTGAAACAGTAGTGTGTGTGACGGCACAGCACCGGGAGATGCTGGACCAGGTGCTGGGGCTGTTTGATATAGTACCCGATTATGACCTTGATATTATGCAGGACAGACAAACCCTCACCGATATAACCGTAAGGGCGCTTAAGGGTTTGGAGGGAGTCATTAACAAAGTCAAACCCGATATGCTGTTGGTCCACGGTGACACCACCACCACCTTTGCCGGAAGCCTTGCGGGTTTTTACCAGCATGTTAAGGTAGGGCACGTAGAGGCCGGGCTCAGGACCTTTGACAGGTATTCGCCTTTTCCCGAGGAAATAAACCGCAGACTGACCGGCGTGATGGCGGATATGCATTTTGCACCCACTTCCGGGGCAAAGGCCAATCTGATTAGGGAGGGTGTACCCGAAAAAGCAATTGTGATTACAGGAAATACTGTAATAGATGCCTTGATGCAGGTTGTAAACAGCCGGTACAGTTTTACACATTTGCCTCTTAAGGATATCGATTTTCATTCCAAAAGGGTTATACTGCTCACCTGCCACAGGCGGGAGAATATGGGTGCACCCATGGCTCAGATATTTCAGGCGGTAAGGGATTTGGCGGAAAGCTACAGGGACATCGAGGTGGTTTACCCGGTACACAGGAATCCTGCGGTAGTTGATGCGGCGCACAGCGTGCTTGGGGGCAGGGAAAGGATACACCTGATAGAGCCTCTGGACTATCTTCCCTTTGCAAATCTGATTAACAGATGCTACATGGTGCTGACTGATTCGGGCGGCATCCAGGAGGAGGCACCATCACTGGGCAAACCGGTGCTGGTACTTAGGGAGGTTACCGAGAGGCCCGAAGCGGTGCAAGCCGGAACCGTCAAACTTGCAGGAGTTAACAGGGCAGATGTGTTCAGGGCTGCTTCACAACTGATTGAAAACGGAAATTTATACAAAAGTATGGCCGAAGCCGTTAACCCTTACGGAGATGGAAAGGCTTCGCACAGAATAGTGGATGCTTTGCTGTATTACCACGGTATAAACAGGACTCTGCCGGAGGATTTTATGGCCAAAGCCCCCGAAAGGCCTGCAGATATATAGTATGGCCAATAGAAGCGGGACCGGGACCGTTTAATGTTCTATGTCCTGCTTTTCCCGGAAGTTTAGTGAAAATAATAACGATGTTTTACCAGGGGCCGTGCCTGAATACGGCCCTTGTTGCTTTGTTTCCTATTAAAACCCTCAAAAAAAATGACAAAGTCTCAAAAAAAACCACAAGTTTTTGATAAATATTCAACAGGAATTTGAAATCTTATGTAGAATGTATACATGTATATGCATGAATGTCATCAGGTTGTTTCATTGCGGGATTGCATATTTTTATATGTATTGTTTTATAGTATAATTAAATGAGTGTCGGCAGAATACAGGCGATAGGCGGGCGGTTATAAGTTACCGGTTTTCAGTTTGACAGACAGAGAAGCACTTGAAGACAATAGAAACGTCCCCCTGTCTTCCCCTGTCTTTTTAAATATTATATAAGAGGTGGTGAGCATTCGTTGGCATTCCAAGCAATAGAGAGCATAAAAGATGCCGAAAAGGAAGCAACCGGAATAGTTGCAGAGGCCAGGAAAAAAGCCGCCCAGATGATGAAGGATGGTAAAGAAAAAGCAGATGCCATCATTGAAGGGGCGCAGAACCAGGCCGAAGAGAAGAGCCGCCGGATGGTGGACGAGGCCAAGAAGTCCTGTGAGAAGGAGGTCGATAAACTGAAGGAAAAGTACAGGGAGGATGGAATCCTCCTGGAACAGTCAACCCAGAAGAATATGGATAGGGCTGTTGATTCTATTGTGGAGAGGATAGTGACACAGTATGGCAATAGTTGATGTAAAAAAGATGTCAATCATTGCTCTCCGAAGGGATAAAAGCAGATTTGTGGAAATGTTTCAGAAGATGGGAAGGGTCGAAATAATAGACGTCAGGGAAAAGACTTCAAAGGAAGAGTGGGACGAATTTTTTGAGACCCATGAAGCCTCCAGGGAATTGGCAGATATGCAGGGTAAGCTTGGAGAAATACAGTTCGCTATGGATTTCCTGGCAAGGTATGTGCCCGTCAAGAAGTCATTGTTTGCAGAAAAACCGGTTTATGACGAGTCGGCAATGGAGGAACTCGCCCGCTCCCGGAAATTGTGGGATACCGTAAAAGAGTGCAGAGAGCTGGAAACAAGGCTGAACGGTGTTAAGAGCGAGGAGATGAGGCTGGCCAGCACGGTGGACATGCTAAGACCCTGGGAGAGCCTGGACGTTCCGTTGCAGGAACTTAAATCCACAGATAAGGTGGCAATTTTTCCGGGCAACCTGCCGGCAGGCTCTGTAGAACAGGTGAAAGCTCTTCTGCGGGATAAGGCTCCCGAGAGTTGTCTTGAGCTTATTAGTGCCGACAGGGAGCTGGCTTACGTACTGCTGGTGTACCGCAAATCTCTGGAGCAGGAAGTTTCGGCCATACTGAAGGACAGCTCCTGGAGCAAGGTGGAGCTTCCCCAGATTGAAGGGACTCCTTCCCAGGCCATTGCATGGGCCGAGAAAAAGGCCGGTGAGTTCCAGGCCGTAAGGCAGGAGATTGGCGACAAAGCAGCCGGGCTTTCGGAGTGCAGAGCGCAATTGGAAGTGGTTCACGATTATTACAATATGATATTTGGAAGGATGGGAGTTGAAGGAGCCACCGGCAATACCAGAGAGGCTTTCTACATGGAAGGATGGGTGGCCGGACCCCATGCCGAAAAAGTCAGGAAGGCTGTACTGAAAAAAATCCCTCAGGCCTATATCACCTTCACCGATCCCCAGGAGGGGGAAGATGTGCCGGTGATACTTCAAAACCCGGGATTTGTGGAGCCCTTTGAGATGATAACCGAGTTGTACAGCCCTCCGGGCAAAAACGATTTTGACCCCAATGTATTGGTTTCTATTTTCTACGTTATTTTCTTCGGGATGATGATAAGCGATGCAGGATATGGGATAATTTTAACTTTGATGGGTTTCTGGGCGTTGAAGAAGATAAAGCCTAAGGGAATGCTCAAGAAGTTGATGGGGCTTATCACCCTGGGTGGACTTTCCACCATATTCTGGGGAGCAATGTTCGGCGGCTGGTTTGGAGACCTGATAACAGTGCGTCCATTATGGATGAATCCGCTGCAGGATCCCATGAGTCTTCTGATATTTAGTTTTATACTTGGTATAATACAGATATTTGTTGGCTTAGGTGCCGCTGCATACAAGAACATAAAAGAGGGCAGAGCACTTGATGCGGTATTTGACCAAGGACTATGGGGCGTCCTTCTTGCGGGGCTTATTATGTTTGTATATCCTCCCCTGGCAGGGGCTGCAAAGGTTCTGTCCATCGCGGGAGCAATAGGTTTGGTCTTAACCCAGGGACGAACCAAGAAAGGCATTATAGGGAAGTTTTCGTCGGGTCTTCTAAGCCTGTATGGCGTTACAGGATACTTAAGCGATGTGCTTTCCTATTCAAGGATATTGGCCCTTGGTCTTGCCACCGGCGTTATTGCCATGGTAGTCAATACAATGGCCAGAATGCTTGGTTTCAATATTATAGGTTATGTGCTTATGGCTGTAGCGTTGATATTTGGACATGTATTCAATATAGCCATAAATGCTCTGGGAGCATACGTTCATTCCAGCCGGCTGCAGTACGTGGAATTTTTTAGCAAGTTCTATGAGGGCGGCGGGAGAACTTTTAGTCCATTTGCAGTAAAAACAAAATATACCAACTTACTGAATGAGGAGGAGATATAGATGTTAGAGCTTAAATTTGCATTAACCCAGGGTCAGTTCCTGGCACTTTTAGGGGCTGCGCTGGCGGTACTTCTGGCAGGTATTGGTTCTGCAAAGGGTGTAGGTATAGCAGGGGAGAGCGCTGCAGGTGTTATCACCGAGGACCCCAGCAAGTTCGGTCAGGCTTTGCTGCTCCAGGCGCTGCCGGGAACACAGGGTATATACGGTCTTCTTACAGGGTTTGTAATTATGCAGAGGATAGGGATTATCGGCGGAAACATTGCTGAGATTTCCACCCAAACCGGTCTTTTAATTCTGGCAGCCTCAATGCCAATAGCCTTCGTGGGGCTTTTCTCAGGTATAGCCCAGGGAAGGGCTGCCGCTGCCGGCATGGGAATAATAGCTAAAAGGCCTGAGGAGCTTGCCAAGGGAATAACTTATGCTGCTATGGTTGAGACCTATGCTGTGTTGGCGCTTTTGGCATCAATCCTTATGATATTTGGAATAAATATTTAAGGGAGTGTCCTAAATGGAGGGAATGGAAAGGATTAGAGAGAGTATATTAACAGAAGCAAGGGTACAGGCCGAAGCAATAATAAAAGAAGCGCAGGAGAAGGTCAACGCGATGGAGGAGCAGGCTAACAAAAAGTCCGGGGAAATAACCCGGCATCGGTTGGAGAAGGCCGAGGTTGAAGCCCAGGAGGCAGCAAGAAGAATGCTTTCCATGGCTGAGCTTGACCTGAAAAAGAATAATCTCCAAGCCAAGCAGTCTTTAATAGATCAGGCCTTTGACAAAGCCCTTGTTCGTTTGAAGGAGCTTCCGGAGGAAGCCTATATGGGCATGATTGTATCCATGCTTGGCAGTGCGGGCATTACCGGAAAGGAAGAACTGGTTGTTTCCCCGCAGGACAGAGAAAGGTTTGAAAAGGGTCTGCTCAAGAAGGTCAATGACAAGATGAGCTTTGAGCTCAAGCTTTCGGATGAAACGCGTAATATGCAAGGCGGATTTATATTGAAGGCTCAAGGAGTAGAGATTAATAATTCCTTTGAAACATTACTCAGAATGGAGAGGGAGCGAATAGAAACCGAAATCGCGGATATCCTTTTCCAATAGTAAGGAGGGAGCCCAATGAGGGATACAAAGTATTTATACGCAGTATCCAGGGTAAAGGCCCTGGAAAATGACCTCCTTCCCAGAAGTACGGTAGACAGGATGTTGGAAGCCTCAACCCCTGAAGAAGCTCTCAAAATTCTCGGGGAAACCGATTATGGAAACTATTTCGGCGAGGTGGAGAGTGCACATGATTTTGAGAAGGCTCTTGATCAGGGCCTGCGGTCGATATATAAGGTGATTGAGGATTCTACCAGGGATTTAAGGTTTACGCTCATTTCCAAGCTAAGGTATGATTTTCATAACCTGAAGGTATTGATGAAAGAGAAATATCTTGGTGAAGATTTTAAGTCTATACTTTCCCAGACCGGTTCAATCAATGTGGAGGTCCTCCGCAAGGCAGTGGAAGATAAGGATCTGGCCGGGTTCAACAAAAACCTGAAACAGGCCTTTGAAAAAGCTGCCATGGATTTCGAACTAAATGGTGACCCACAGAAGATTGATATAATACTTGACCAGGGGTTGTATGCCTGTCTTAAAGAGCTGGCAGTACAGCTTGAGGACACTCACCTCATTGACTATATTAAAACCGAGATAGACCTTGTCAACATTAATACTGTGCTGCGGGTCAGGAGGATGGGCAGGAGCGCAAAATTTCTGGAAACAGTGCTGATAGACGGAGGGTTCCTGGACGGGGCATTCTTTATAAATTCTATGGGAGAGCCTGTGGGCAGCTTTGCCGACAGACTGTCAACCACGAGGTATGATAGAATTGCGGTGGAGGGTGTCCAGTCCTGGATAGATTCAGGAAGCTCTACTGTACTTGAAAAGTTATCAGATGATTTGCTCCTTAATATGGCTAAAAAAGGAAAGTACGCGGCCTTCGGTATTCTTCCCATAATTGGATTTTTAAGGGCCAAGGAAAACGAAGTTAAAGTGCTCAGGATGATTATGGTTGGAAAGATCAACAGGATACCAACTGAAAGCTTACGGGAAAGGTTGCGTGATGTATATGTATAGGGTAGGAGTTATAGGAGACAAGGATACGGTACTTGCCTTTAAAGCTCTTGGAGTAGATATTTTCCCTGTTATAAGCCCTGAGGATGCAAAAAAGGCTTTGAGGACAATGGCAAGGGAAAAATTTGCGGTTATATTCATAACAGAGCAGATTTCGGCGCAGATTGAGGATATGATAGGCGAGTATGAAAATGAAGTACTTCCTGCCATAATACCCATACCCAATAATCAGGGTTCTCTGGGCATAGGCCTTAAGAAAATTAGGGAATCTGTGGAAAGAGCCATAGGAGTGGATATAATCTTCGAAAGAGAGGGAGAAGAGAATTGAAACAAGGTAGAATAACCAAAGTTTCTGGTCCCTTGGTAATGGCTGAAGGCCTCGAGGATGCCAAAATGTTCGATGTTGTAAGGGTTGGGCAGCAGCGCCTTATAGGGGAGATTATAGAACTGCGAAGAGGTATAGCCTCAATCCAGGTATACGAAGAAACAGCGGGCTTAAGCCCCGGAGACCCGGTTGACGGCACGGGAGCACCCCTAAGCGTTGAATTGGCGCCCGGCATAATGGAAGGTATTTTCGATGGAATCCAGAGGCCACTAAACCTAATAAGGGAGAGTGTTGGAGCATTTATAACCAAAGGGGTCGAAGTTCCGGCCCTTGATACCGAAAAGAAATGGGATTTTATACCCACCGCCAAGGTAGGAGATGCGGTAACCGGCGGAGATATACTGGGAGTTGTAAAGGAAACCATCCTGGTGGAACACAGGATAATGGTTCCCCATGGAATAGAGGGCAAGATTATAAAGCTAAATCCAGGCCCGGCAACCATATTGGATGCTATAGCTGAAATCCAAACGGGGGACGGCGTTAAAAAGGTGCCCATGCTTCAAAAATGGCCGGTAAGAAAGATAAGGCCTTACAAGGAAAAGCTGCCTCCGGTTCAGGCAATGACAACAGGGCAGAGGGTAATAGATATGTTCTTCCCGGTGGCCAAGGGCGGAGTTGCCTGTATCCCCGGCCCCTTTGGAAGCGGTAAAACAGTGGTGCAGCATCAGCTGGCAAAATGGGCAGAAGCCGATATAGTTGTGTATATAGGCTGCGGTGAGCGTGGGAACGAAATGACGGATGTTTTAATGGAGTTCCCCGAGCTTATCGACCCAAAATCCGGAGAGCCGCTTATGAAGCGTACCGTGCTTATTGCAAACACCTCCAATATGCCTGTTGCGGCCAGGGAGGCGTCAATATACACAGGAGTAACCATAGCCGAGTATTTCAGGGATATGGGATACAATGTGGCCCTTATGGCCGACTCCACATCCCGATGGGCAGAGGCCCTAAGGGAAATGTCGGGCCGTCTTGAGGAAATGCCCGGTGAGGAGGGTTATCCCGCATATCTGACATCCCGTCTGGCCGAGTTTTACGAGAGGGCGGGAAGGGTTTCCTGTACCGGAGGCGGGCACAGGGAAGGCACTGTTACTGCCGTAGGGGCGGTATCACCTCCCGGCGGAGACCTTTCAGAACCTGTAACCCAGGGGACACTCAGGGTTGTAAAGGTATTCTGGGCATTGGATGCATCGCTGGCATACAGCCGCCACTTCCCGGCAATACACTGGCTGACCAGTTATTCGCTGTACCTCGATACCCTTGAGGACTGGCTCAAGGATAACGTGGACAGGGAATGGGGAAGCTTACGGGCAGAAGGCATGAAGCTGTTGCAGATAGAAGCGGAGCTGCAGGAGATTGTACGGTTGGTGGGTATTGATGCTTTGTCCACCAGTGACAGACTGGTACTTGAAGTAACCAAGTCCATCAGGGAGGATTTCCTCCACCAGAACGCCTTTCACGAAGTGGATACCTATGCATCATTGAAGAAACAGTTTGAGATGCTAAAGGCAATATTGACATATTACCATGAAGCCGAGAAGGCTATGGAAGCGGGAGCCTCCTTTAGGGATGTGGAAAACCATCCGGTAAGGGAGAAAATATCCAGGATGAAGTACCTTAAGGAAGATGAGATGGACAAGATAGAGGCTGTAAAAGATGAAGTCAAAAAAGCAATGGAATCGTTGGTCTCTGAAGGAGGTGGGCTTAGTGCTTAAGGAATACAGAACCGTTAGGGAAGTTGCGGGTCCTCTGATGCTGGTAGACGGGGTAGACGGTGCCCACTACGATGAATTGGTTGAGATAGAACTCCAGGGCGGAGAACTGCGCAGGGGTAAGGTGCTGGAAGTTGATAACGACAAAGCCCTTATACAGCTGTTCGAAGGCTCCTCGGGGATAAATGCAAACCAGACCAAGGTAAGGTTCCTGGGCAAGGGTATAGAGCTTCCGGTATCCCTTGACATTCTTGGCCGTGTATTTGACGGCTTTGGAAGACCGAGGGACAACGGCCCTAAAATAATACCCGAGAAAAGGCTTGATATTAGCGGTGTGCCAATCAACCCAACTGCAAGGGACTATCCGTCCGAGTTCATTCAAACAGGCGTATCCGCAATAGACGGGCTTAATACTCTTGTAAGAGGGCAGAAGCTGCCCATATTTTCCGGTTCGGGTCTGCCCCATGCACAGCTTGCGGCTCAGATAGCCCGCCAGGCCAGGGTGCTGGGAACCGACAGTAAATTCGCCGTTGTGTTTGCAGCCATAGGGATAACCTATGAGGAAGCAAACTATTTCATACAGGACTTTAACAAAACTGGGGCAATAGACCGTTCGGTGCTGTTTATAAACCTGGCCAACGACCCGGCCATTGAGCGTATAGCCACCCCCAGGATGGCTCTGACGGCAGCCGAATACCTTGCTTACGATAAGGGCATGCACGTTCTGGTCATACTGACCGATATAACCAATTACTGCGAGGCATTGAGGGAAGTATCGGCAGCCCGTAAGGAGATACCCGGAAGAAGGGGTTATCCGGGCTACATGTATACCGACCTGTCCACAATATACGAGAGAGCCGGCAGGCTTATAGGAAGCGAAGGCTCGGTTACCCAGATACCCATACTCACCATGCCCGAGGATGATAAAACCCATCCCATTCCCGACCTTACCGGGTATATAACCGAGGGACAGGTAATACTGAGCAGGGAGCTGTACCGTAAGGGCGTTATGCCTCCCATAGACGTACTGCCTTCGTTGTCCCGATTGAAAGACAAGGGTATAGGAAAGGGCAAAACCAGGGAAGACCATGCCGATACAATGAACCAGCTGTTTGCAGCCTATGCCAGAGGTAAGGAAGCCAAGGAGCTTGCAGTTATACTGGGCGAGGCAGCCCTCAGCGATAACGATAAGTTGTTTGCCAAATTTGCAGATGAGTTTGAGAAAAAATACGTTTCCCAGGGAGAAAACGAAAACCGTTCCATTGAAGAGACCCTGCAGATAGGGTGGGAGCTGCTGGCCATACTGCCCAGAGCAGAGCTTAAGAGAATCAAGGATGAATATCTTGATAAATATCTGCCCGAAAAAAAGGAGTTGTAGGCCGTGGAGATACGAGTCAATCCAACCCGGATGGAGCTGTCAAAGCTCAAGAAAAGGATTAAGGTAGCCACCAGAGGCCATAAACTCCTGAAGGACAAGCAGGATGAGCTTATAAAGAAATTCATCGAGATGGTCAAGGAGAACAAGGTTCTGAGGGAGGAAGTGGAGAAGGAGCTATCCGAAGCCTTTGGAAACTTTGTAATGGCCAGGGCGGTAATGTCGGGCGAGGTTCTGGAAGAGAGCCTTATGTACCCTGTTGGCAAGGTGGACATCAAGGTGGCGCAGAGAAATGTCATGAGCGTACGTATTCCCCATATCGATATAATGGAAGACCGTGAGGAGGGGCAGAATGAAGAAAACAATCCCTTTGCCTACGGTTTTGCAGGAACCTCCGGTGAGCTGGATAATTCCATTTCCATACTTGCCAGGATACTGCCCAAGCTTTTGAAGCTGGCCGAGATAGAAAAGGGATGCCGGCTTATGGCGGTGGAAATAGAGAAGACCCGCCGCAGGGTAAATGCGCTGGAGTATGTAATGATACCCACCATGTCGCATAAGATTAAATACATTACCATGAAGCTGGACGAGAATGAGAGAGGAAATATAACCCGGCTGATGAAGGTAAAGGATATGATGATGGAAAAGGGCGTGTAACCACGCCCTTTTTTCATGCAGACACAGTCTGCCGGTTCTTCCGTCTGCCAGCCTACCAACTACCACCTATGCGCTATGATCTGGCAATTTTAAAAGTATTTTGAATAATACTCTTGTTTTTTTTGAAAAATATTGTATTATTTTAATTTGGAAACCCATTTAGGTAAGTATTTCATAACAATACCGGGTATACGGATGGAATTGATTAAGAAATACTAGTATTAACAAGCATTAAGGTGGTGAAATGCAGGCCGGTATACTTTCCGGGATTTTGGCAATAATCAGAACTGCTGAAATGTCCGGGAGGTGAAGTTTTTGAAAAGGAAGATTTACTATGCAGTAGGAGTACTGACTTTATTGAGTATCATGTTTGTGCTTTATCAGACAGAGCTGGTATTTGACTACAATAGGGGTGAAAAGGACATTCTTGTCCAGGCTTTCAATTCTTCGGGGGCTGCAATAGTGGAAACCAATATTAATTCTTATGCCGCCAGTACGGATATGTTTCTGGATCAAGAGGAAGTAACCGAGACGGTTAAATCCCTGGCGTTACAAATGGGTGTAGATTTCCAAGACAGCGAAAAGGTAGAGAACTTCAACCATGACTACAACCAGCTTTCAATAATAGGCAAAAATAAACAGGGAGACAGTACGGTAATAATTGTACATTCCATGGATTTCACCGATATTGAAGGCAGTGACGGGGGTTTTGAGACCAATATCGTGGTAGATGTTACCCTTGGAGGAGGTATAGAACGGCTGTCGGATATGCAGGAGAGGGTTAAGGCTGCTGTGGAGGAGCACATCCAGGGTGTACGTGCCACCTTGTGCATTATAGGCAGCTACGCCGACAATATCCCTGAGGACAGTATGGAAGGAATTATAAATTCGGTTTTCCAAACGGTTGATGCTCTGGAAGTAGAAAGGGCAGTATATGATGGGTTAATAAGCATATCTGCCTATACGCCCCGTATTGGCGAATACATTGAAATTGGAGGTAACAGGATTAATCTTAATGTTGCAATGCGGTATAATTCTTTTGAAGGCAGAACCTATATATGGCTGGGCTCTCCGGTTATCTCTCTGGAATATTAATTGCTTGGTAGAACGGGAGGATATAAATTGCCTAAAATAATAGTAGAAACCAGTCCTCCGCTGAAGGGGACTGTTAGAATTAGCGGCGCAAAGAACGCAGTATTACCAATTATAGCTGCAAGTCTTTTATCCGGTGACAAGTGCATATTGGACGAGATTCCCATGTTGGATGATGTGGAGATAATGTGTGAGGTTTTAGCGTCACTGGGGGCCGATACAAAGAGAATTTCCAACGGTAGAATTGAGATAAATTCTAAAAATATTGACAACCACGAAGCCCCCTATGATCTTGTAAGGCGGATGAGGGCTTCATTCCTGATAATGGGACCCATTCTGGCCAGGATGGGCAAAGCCAGAATATCCCTTCCGGGGGGCTGCGCCATAGGTACAAGGCCTATAGACCTGCACCTGAAGGGTTTCAGGGCAATGGGAGCCGATATAACCCTGGGCTATGGTTATATTGAGGCCAAGACAAAACGCCTTAAGGGTGAAAGGATTTATCTGGACTTTCCAAGCGTTGGGGCTACCGAGAACATTATGATGGCCGCAGCCCTGGCCGAAGGAAAGACCATTATAGAAAATGCAGCCGAGGAGCCCGAGATAGTAGACCTGGCAAATTTCATCAGTAAAATGGGCGGTAAAATCAAAGGAGCAGGTACAGACACCATAAGAATTGAAGGGGTAAAGGCTCTGGGAGGAGCGTCCCATACGGTTATACCCGACAGGATAGAAGCCGGAACCTACATGATTGCGGGGGCTATAACCGGGGGAGATATCATTGTGGATAATATTGTAATATGTCATCTGATGCCCATCGTTGCAAAGCTCAAGGAGGCCGGAGTTGTGGTTGAAGAAGTATCCAACGGGGTAAGGGTTCAAAGTGGCAGGAGAGTGAAAGCGGTGGATATTAAGACACTTCCCTATCCGGGTTTTCCAACCGATATGCAGGCCCAGATGATGACCCTTATGAGCGTTGCAAGGGGTACCAGCGTAATAATTGAAACTGTTTTTGATAATAGGTATATGCATGTAAATGAACTGAGAAGAATGGGCGCGTCTATAAAAATAGACGGAAGAAGCGCAGTGGTTCAGGGGATACCCAGACTGACCGGCGCCAGGGTCAAGGCCACCGATTTAAGGGCGGGAGCTGCATTGGTGCTGGCAGGTCTTGTAGCGCAGGGCAGAACGGAGATTTATGATATTCATCATTTGGACAGGGGTTATATCGATCTGGATAAAAAATTTCAAAGCCTTGGCGCCAGAATTCAACGGGTAGAATAACTGAAAGTGGCTGTGTATTTAGAAAACTAAATACACAGCCACTTTCTCCGCGAACTACGAACTACCAACTAGCACCTGTATGGGTTATTCATGCTGATGGACTTCATTGGCAGCTGCAGCCGGCTCTATCCTCAGTATCTTGGCCACCGATTTGTATACAAGCACTGTAAGGGCGGAGTTTGCCGAAGCCTTTATAAGGTTGAAGGGTATTATGGCAGGTACAATCATAGCTTTAACGGCCTCAACCGGTACGCCGAGAAACTTGGTGGTGAAATACAGGTTTAGCGGTATCATCATCAAAGTCATTCCGATGGTACCGGCCACCAGGGCAACAGCAGCTCCTTTCAAGGTATGGAATCTCTTGTATATCAGGCCTGCCACCAACACCATGGTACCCGTGGCAATCAAATGCATTACCGCTCCTATCCAACCGCTTGAGGCACTGACGGTAAAGGCCTGGATTAGTGAAACCACTGCTGTTATCAATAATCCTGCTGCCGGTCCGTATAAAAAGGCGCCTATCAGGGCGGGAACATCTCCCGGTTCATATTCTAAGAAAGGTGCCGATGGAATAACCGGAAATCTTATTACCATCATAAGAAGTATTGATAAGGCACAAAGCAATGCGAGTTTTACCAGCTTGTTTACGTCATAGTTCATATACAGTTACCTCCCTGAAAATTTAAATTCCCCGAAATATAATCTCAGGGAAATAACAAGTTCACTAAATCTTCTCCCATCCAGACTCTACTGTCGGCCCCGGAATCACACCGGGTCTGCTTTCGCTCGCGGGCTAACGGATCATATCCGCATTACCGCCGGTCGGGAATTTCACCCTGCCCTGAAGATTATATTTGGTTTTTACGTAATAAATATTAGCACTTTCACGCATTGTTGTCAAGAAATATGCAGCGGTTTTGAATTCAATGTGGTTTAAAATTATATTTTCATGAAGGTTACTATGAAATATAATTCCTACTATGAAATATATTACATGGTAGTTTTGTACCGTTTGAAAAATCTCTGCATAAAATTCATTATAAATTCATGGCATAGTTATTGCGTATATCCTAAAGAGGAAATATATATTTATCAAGAGGAGGGTCAATATGAAAAACGATGTAAAAAAGCTGGAGTTTTATGGCGGTGAATGGATTTCATTTTTACCTTTTGTCGTGTTCCTGGTATTAATCATTCTAACAACGTTTTACTATGGCTCAATATCCGACGGTGCTCTTTGGGTTCCTGCATTCAGTGCCCTAATAGTTGCTTTCTTCTTTGCAAAGGACAAAAAAATCTATGCCGAAACTATTATAGAAGGTATGGCAAGCAAAGCAGCTATAATACCGATAGTTTGTTGGATATTTGCCGGAGTTTTTTCCAGAATTCTGAGAACATCTGGTCTGGCTGACGGAATCGCAGGAGTAGCAGCATCAATGGGAATACAGGGCACTTTTTTCATTGTAATATCTTTCATTGCTGCAGCAGTTTTTGCCACGGCATCCGGTACCGGTTTCGGGACTATAGCCGCCGGTATGGGTGTTTTGTACCCGGCCGGTATTGCACTGGGAGCACACCCTGCACTGCTTGCCGGAGCCATTGTATCTGGCGGTGCATTTGGAGATAACCTTGCTCCTGTGTCCGATACTACAATATGCTCGGCAACATCCCAGGGCGTTGATGTGCCCGGTGTAGTAAAATCCAGGCTTAAATATGCATTAACAGCAGGCTTTCTGGTGATTATCGGGATTATAATGATAGGTATGGGCTACACAGGCACCATTTCATCTGCGGATGTAGTACAATACAATCCCGCCACTCTTCTGATGCTAATTCCTGTTGCTTTAACAATATGGATAGCGGTTAAAACAGGCGACATAATAATAGCTACTACCTTTGGCTCGGTCTTGGCAGGTGCTACGGCGGTCATGGCGGGATTGATAGACTTTGTTCAAATCGACCCGTCAGGAAATGTGGTTAAAGAAGCCCTTATTAGAGTTGCGGGAGAAGGGTTGGACAGAACAGTGGATGGGGTAATCTATACCGGACTTAGCAGTATGATACAGGTAGTAATGCTGGCTCTGTTATTGTTTGGGTCAATCCAAATAATGAGGGCGGGCCAGGGAGATGTTAAACTGCTTAATGCCCTTGGAAATATTGCAAAGACCGCAAAGGGAGCGGAATTTGTAATAAGTATAATGATAATTGCTTTGTCGGGGTTAATGGGATTGAATGCTCCGGCAATACTGGCGGTAGGAGCGTCATTTGCCAAGCCGTTATCTGAAAAATTCGGGATAAGCCCGTATAGAACGGCGAACCTATTGGATGCCCAATCCAATACATTGGTATACTCGATGCCGTGGACGCCGGCTATTATCTATACTATCAGCTTTGCAAGGGACAGTGCCGTTCCCCTTACGGCAATTCAGGTTACTCCTTACGTATTGTACGCATATATAATGTTGGCGGTTATGCTTGTAAGCATTATTCTTGGAATTGGCAGACATGATAATATGAAAAAAGAGGATATAAAAACAGCTTAACAATGAATTCTAAAATTTACGGTAATGCCGCTGTGCAGGTTGCAGAAAAATCACTATAAAGGCACAAAAAAATAGCTCCCAAATATAGAGACCACTGAAAAAGTCCCTTTTTGTCATCCTGAGCGACAGCGAAGGATCTTTAAGTTATTGAAAGCATTAGATTCTTCAACTGCGTTTCAGAATGACAAGCAAAAAAGCGTAGTTTTTCAGCAGTCTCCAAATATAAGGGAGCTATTTTTTTGGTCAGACTACTTTTATGTTATACTTATCCAGTATCGCCAAAGCTTCCTTTTCATCAAGGGTGGCATCTTCCTTTAAGAAAACCAGGTCCTCATTGGTGATTTCGGTCAATTTGTTTTTTTCGATAACATTCCTTATATAATTATTCTTAAGCTTCATCATATCAAAATCTTTTACTGCTATTTGGTCTATTCTTTCCGGAATTACTATACTTTTGCCCGGTATGCTTTCACCAGGGTTTCCTCTTCTGACTTCAATACCGTTATTTCTGGCGAAGGTCAACTGAGGCATGGGATGCTTGCCAGCCCCTGTATATTCCGTTTCCTGGACAACCAGAATATCGTCTCTGTCCATTTCCTTAGCAACGGCTATCGCAGCGGCCAGGGAAGTATTGCCTGCGGGGCCTCTCTCCATACCTTCCAGTTGGGCAAGGAGTTCTGTTACAAAGAATACATCCCCTTGCGTTATGGTTACATACCTGTCCATATATCTCAAGACTCTTGCAGCATTTCTTGGCACGTCTGCTCTGTCCGGCATGGTAGTAAAGGGTACTCCAAAACCCGTATGTCCCGTGGTAAATGATTTTTTATTGAAGTCATTATCCGATGCCATGTGGAGACCCGATAAATCCACGGATGCACCAATTACTTCTGTACCTGTGGCTCCCGCTTTAATAAGGCCTCTTGCAGTGCCTGTAAGGTTTCCGCCGCCGGCGTGGGTTGCGATTACCGCATCGGGGTATTTTCCTTCCATTTCAAGTACTTGGTTGGCTATCTCGTAGCCCAGGGTTTCAATGCCTGCTATTGCAATTGGAGTATATAAGGATGCATTAAAATACCCGGTTTCTTCCAGCAATCGCAAGAATACATAAAACAGTTCGGGGCCAACAGTGAGTTGAACGGTTTCTGCTCCAAACGCCTCACATTTCCTTGCCTTTTCCAATATTTCCGGCTGTCCGGTTTTCCTGGAATCGTATACTTCCTGTACCACTATACATTTTAATCCTCTCATTGCTGCTTGGGATGCAACTGCCGCCCCATAGTTGCCACTTGTGGCCGCTATCAAACCTTTGTATCCGTTTTTCTTTGCGTGATAGACGGAGACAGATGCTCTCCTGGCCTTGAAAGAACCCGACGCATTTGAGGCTTCATCCTTTATGAAGATCCTCGCACCTTTACCCGGCCCGGCGTATTTTCTCACCAATTTAGTTATGTTTTTCAACTCGTATAACGGTGTGTCTCCAACTTTTGTTTCTCTTTGTATTTCCTGAATTTTTGGTATTGAATAAGCGGCTTTTTCCATCATACCTTCATAGTCAAAAGCCAGTTTTCCATATTCAAATAGGGAATAATCGATTCCTATGGCCTTTTTCATTATTTCATTCTTCCTACTCATGACTCCTGCATAGGACAAGTCCGGCATTATAATTCCTCCAATCTATAAAGTTTTTAGTTCTTCTTTCAGTTCACTGCCCACCTGTATAAGTTCATACACGGGGTTCCCAAAGTCGTGTATATGTCTGGGATTAATATCTACCAATGTTCCTGTTGTGATTCTGTCGGTAAGAGTTCTTATCGATACTTCGTCACCTGTTTTTGCTGTTTCGTCAATCAGAAAACCCCTGGTCCACATTATAAGTGGAGTGGCTTTTGTGTCCTCGGGATTCTGAGGCGCCCTTTCTTCGGGTTTTAACACTTCGTTTCGTATTTCCACCCAGTCATTCTTTGTTGCAGTTTCCAATTGCGTTCCCTCCCATACTTTTAATCTTTTTATTGTATACTGTTGCAACTTTAATGCCAAAAAAAAAGGACTAACTATACTAGTCCATTAATTCCTTTAGGTTGTATTCATTTACTTTGTTAAATAGCTGGCGCCTGCTTATACCTATGGAATCTGCCGTATGAGTAATGTTATTGCCATGACGTTTTAAGGCCGCGAGGAAATATTCTTTTTCAAATTCTTTTCTGGCGTCATTAAACTTCAAAATTTGGGGGTTGACGGGAATAGAACTGTCCGGTGCCCTGCTTAAGCTGTTGTTATCCATCCTGAGGATACCGTCTCGGGATAATACAGACAGTCTTTCAATTATATTCTTAAGCTCTCTAATATTACCCGGGTAGTCATAATTTAGCAGGTATTTTAATGTGTCATCATCAATCCCACTGATGTTTTTCTTGAGTTCTTTTTTGTATATGACTATAAAGAAATGAATCATATCCTCCAAATCTTCTTTTCTTTCTCTAAGAGGAGGTATCTCAATGGTTATCGTATTGATACGATAAAACAAGTCTTCTCTGAATTTGTGTTTTTTGATTTCTTCGCTTAGGTTCTTATTTGTCGCACAGATAAGCCTGAAATCCACCTTGATTTGTTTGTTGGAACCGATTCTTTCTATCTTTCGGTTTTCCAGTACCCGAAGAAACTTCACCTGGGTATCGTTAGGGATCTCTCCAATCTCATCAAGGAAAATTGTTCCGCCATTTGCTTCTTCAAACCTGCCTATCCTTTTTTCATTGGCACCGGTGAAAGCCCCCTTTTCATGGCCGAACAATTCGGATTCCAATAGGTTATCGGGAAAGTACTGGCAGTTAATCGGTATAAAGGGCATAGTCGCTCTGTCACTCATATCATGCAGCTTTTGTGCAAGTATTTCCTTGCCTACACCCGATTCGCCCAGAAATAGTACGTTTGAATTGGTTGAAGCCACATTCTCCAAAATGCTAATGATTTCTTTCATTTTAGGGTTTTTGCTTTGGTAAAGGAATCTCTTACTATCCTCGGAAACAGAAATAAGGTTTTGTTTATTCTGCAGAGCAACCATCTTTTTTGCCTTGTTTATCTCTAGCAACAGTTCTTCCGGGTTATGGCTTTTGATAAAGTAACTAAAGGCTCCAATTTTCATCGCTTCAACGGCGGATTTTATGCTACCGTACCCTGTCACTATGATTACTTCAATTCCCTTTTGGTACCTTTCTTTTATTTTTTTTAGCACATCAATACCATCAAGACCAGGCATAACAAAATCACACAGGACTAAAGGATAGTATTCATTTTCCAGTATTTCCAAGGCTTCACTTCCCGATGCTGCTTCTCCAACCAGAAAACCATTGTTTTCCAGTATAATCCTGTATGTATCTCTGTGTTCTTTTTCGTCGTCAATAATTAGAATTTTAATTGCTTCCTTCATTATTTGTCACTCCTTCAAATATAGGAACAATTAATTTGAATTTGGTTCCAACTCCTATTTTGCTTTCAACCGAAATATCTCCTTTCAGTTTCTTGATTTCATTATAGACAATATAAAGGCCTAATCCTGTGCCCTTGTCAGGTTCCTTTGTGGTATAAAACGGATTAAAGATACGTTCCAAATCCTCTTCTTTAATGCCGGCCCCGGTATCAATGCATTCTATTACCATACCTTCATCGGAGGGGTATGCTTTAATTATTATTTTACCTTTGTTTTCAATGGAATCCACTGCATTGGATACCAGATTAATTAAAATGTGTTTTAAAGGTTCCTGGTTTATTAATATCATATAGTCATTTTTACATTTAATTTGGTATGTAATATTTTTCTTTTGCATTGTTTTGCTTTGGAGACTCATTGTATTACTTATGAATTCATAGATGTCTATCCATTCTTTCTCATCACCCGAGATTCTGGAAAAGTTGAGCAGATTATCTATGATATTGCTGGCTCTTTCTACTGCAGAATCAATATAATCCAATGATTTTATAATAAGGGAGTTCCCATCATTATCAGACCTGAGTATAAAGCTGTGGTTTCTGACAATTCCCAACGGGTTTCTTATCTCATGGGCTATCCCTGCCGCCAGTTCCCCTATTGCAATCATTTTGTTTGCCTGCAACAATTTTTTGCTGCTAAGCCTTTCACTGGTTATATTGTTTATCAGGATTAAAATACTCTTTATATCCTGCTTGGAACCTTTTAATGGATATGTATTTATTTCATAAATTTCGTTTTTGAATAATTTTTCTTGGGAAAAATGTTCGTTTTCTCTATAGGTCTTTTCTATAATACTATCCAGGTCTATTGCAGCGAATGCCCCCAACGATGATTTATAGCACTCACCGATAATCTGGTGCTTATCCTTACCTATTACGGATAAGAAGGCGGTATTAATGTTTACCACTCTGCTTTCTCTGTCCAGCACAATCATATATTCCGTCATACCATCAAAGACTATCTGCAAATCGTTCCGGCTATCTTCAAGCTCTTTTGTACGCAGTTGTATCTGACTTTTAAGAGAATAATTCCATAATGACATCAATACTATAATCGCTGCCACCGTGACAGCCGCTATAGATATGTACATTTTTATACTATCAAGGTCAAATGCTTTTACTATAGGTGCCGATATACCAAACCATTTCTGTTGAACCTTTTCAAGTACATCCTTTTTCTTTAAGGCGTCAATTCCCTTATTTAGTATTGGTATTAATTCCGGTTTTGAGTTGGGTACAGCGAATACGACTTGGTTTTCATAGATTGGCTCTTCAATAACTCTTATTTGGTCGGTTAAACTATTCTTTTCCAGCTGATAGAACACAACGGGTTCATCCCCCAGTGTGGCAGCAACCTTGCCCTGGGCCAGAAGCAGAAGAGCTTCCTCTATATCTGCAACATAGTACTGTTCAATATTAGGATGGTTAATCTCCAGATACTCACTGGCAAAGTCGCCTTTTTGCATGGCCATAACCTTACCATCAAGGTCCTTTAATCCGTTAATATTCGTTGAATTGTTCCTGACAGCCAAAACAGCCCTCAGGTTATATATTGATTTGGAAAACAGGTAATGTTTACTTCTTTCTTTGCTGGCGAACATGTCGCACAAGTCTGTTTCGCCATTAGAAAGGCTTGTCAGGGCATCCTCCCACAGCATTGGATGCAATTCGATCCTTACACCTAATTCCAAAGACAATGAATTTACATAATCAATAAGTATACCCTTATATTGCTCATCGGCCACATCTATAAACCTCAAAGGCGGAGCGTTTCTGTCTGCGGCATATATCAAGGGTTCCTGTTTTTTGAGCCATATTGCTTCCTTCTCTGTTAGAGTATCGGAAAACCCTATATTATAATTCTGGCTGATGAGTATGTACAAAAGGATTATAGATATAACAAAAGTAAAAACCAATACTTTTTGTTTGTTAGAATTGAATTTCATCATACTCCCTCCGTTGCTTGTTATAGGACAACAGGTTTAATGATGGAAACATTCAATAATTATATATTATCATAAATAAGAAGGACACCAACTAAAGGTGACGAATTATATCAATTTTTTGTCGAAAAAATGTTGCTTCGCACCGATAAGAAGAGCAGTGGTTTCTGATGAGGAGCATTAATTATGTATTAAATTGAAGGATTCTGTCTGGTTATATGGAAATATGAATATATGAGGGCAATGCAGAATGCAAAATCCATTCTACCGGGGTTAAAGCTATAGTATAGGAGAATGTATATGAACCCAAAAACCCAGAACAAGAATAAGCCGGTAAAAGTAAAGAATAAGATTATAGCTTTAACCATTATTATTTTGGCAATTACCCTTGGTACTGTTGGTATTCTTGTTGAGAGAATTGCTACCGCGAGAATAGAAAACAGGCTGGGGCAGCATGCCCTGGATATTGCACATGCGGTTGCCGAGATAGAAGAAATACGACAAAATGTTGGCAAACCGGACGGACATTTGATAATACAACCCATTGCCGACGGTATCAGAAAAAAGACCGAAGCCGAGTTTATAGTAGTAATTGATATGAATAGAATCAGGTACTCCCATTCGGTCCCGGATAGAATCGGAAAGACCTTTGTAGGGGGAGATGAAGGCCCTGCTCTGCAGGGTAAGGAGTATACCTCAAAAGCGGTTGGAACCTTGGGGCCTTCCCTGAGGGCCTTAGTTCCGCTATATAATGATGACGGTCTGCAGGTTGGAGCGGTAGCGGTCGGTATAATGATGACCGAGGTAAATGCCCTGAAGGGAGATTTGAGAGCATGGATACTTTTTGCAGTATTCCTTGGTCTCTTTATAGGTGTACTGGGCTCAAACTATCTTGCGGAAAATATAAAAGAAGCCATTTTTGGGATGGAGCCCCATGAGATAGCTGCCATGTTTAATGAGCGGGAAGCGCTGCTGGAAGCCATCAAAGAAGGTATTCTGGCAGTGGACTATAATGGCAGAATTACGGTAATAAATAGTGAAGCCAGAAGAATTCTGGGAATCAAAAAAAATATACAGGGCAAGAAAGTAACCGACGTAATACCCAATTCAAGGCTGGTCGAAGTAATAAAATCAGGAGTGGCTGAATATGACCAGGAACAAAGAATTAAAAATGCCCGGATTCTGACAAACAGAGTGCCGGTAAAACTGAAAAACGATGTAATAGGAGCTATTGCCAGTATCAGGGATATGACCGAAGTGAAAGTAATGGCCGAAGAGCTGACCGGTGTCAAAAAATATGTAGAAGCCTTAAGGGTTCAAAACCATGAGTTTTCCAACAAACTTCATACCATTGCCGGCCTGATTCAATTGGGTGAATATGATAAGGCTGTTGATGATATATGTAAATATACCACAACCCAGCAGAACATGATTTCATTTATTACCAGGAGAATCAAGGATCCATCCATAGCAGGGCTTATATTGAGTAAAAGCGGAAGGTGTAAAGAACTGGGCATTGAATTTACCTTGGACCAGCATTGCTATCTGGGTCCGTTAAAGGAAATAGACAGCAACTCACTGGTGGTAATAATGGGTAATTTATTGGAAAATGCCATAGATGCTGTTGATGGCAGCAGGTCATTGAAAAAGGTATTTCTAATCATTAAGGATAGTCCGACAGAATTGTTCATAAGTGTCGGGGATACCGGCCCGGGGGTTTCGGAAAGCATTGTCTCCAATATATATGAAAAAGGCTTTACAACAAAGGGGAACGGCAATAGAGGCTATGGCTTACATCTTGTAAAATCTGCAGTTGAATCATACAATGGTCAAGTTGTCTATAAATCGGACGGGGCTCAATTGACAGTATTTGAGATAAAAATACCAAAGGAGATGGGCAGTCTTGAAGAGGATTAACGTTCTTATAGTAGAGGATGACCCAATGGTAATGGATATCCACAAAAGGTTCATATCTTCAATTGAGGGGTTCCAGGTCGCCGGTACGGCGAGGAATGGGAGCATGGCAATAGAGGCACTTGGCAATGAAAATATTGACCTTGTCATACTGGATATTTACATGCCTGAGCTTGATGGTATAGAGGTGCTTAGAAGGATTCGTCAAACAGGAAAAGATGTAGACATTATTTTGATTACGGCGGCCCAGGAAGGGAATACCGTCAAAGAGGTAGTGAGGTACGGTGCTTTCGATTATATAATAAAGCCTTTTAAATACGAAAGATTCAGGGAAGCCCTGGTGGCATATCAGAAGCATTATCAGGCCATTAACAGCGTAGAAAATGGCTTCAGCCAGGTGGATATAGATAATATGTTTAAACAAAGAAGGGAAGAATCAAAGCATAGGCTGCCAAAGGGAATACAACAAAAAACCCTTGAGCTGGTTATTGATATACTAGACAGGAGCAATAAAAATATGTCGGCCGACGAGCTGGCGCATATGGCTGACATTTCCAGAGTTACGGCACGGAGGTATCTTGAGTACCTTGTATCATGCGATAAGGCCTATGTTGAGCCATGCTATAAAGATGTAGGACGACCAATAAACAAATATAGTTCATTTGATACCCGTTAAGGGTATTTTTTTTATGAACAAAATGAACAATTCGAAACTATAGAAATAAAAATAGGGAATATTCAGTAAAAATATAATAGTTGAAATAAGACAATAAGAAGGAGTGTTTATATTGGATACCAGAGAAAAGGCTTTGAAACTACATTCTGATAATACCGGTAAGATAAGTGTTACCAGTAAGGTGTCTGTTAATAATACCACAGATTTGAGCCTGGCATATACCCCCGGTGTGGCCGAGGCCTGTAAGGAAATAATGAAAGAGCCCCAGGATATTTACAAGTATACGTCAAGGGGTAATCTGGTTGCAGTGGTAACCGACGGTACGGCAGTGCTGGGACTGGGCGACATAGGGCCATCGGCCGCAATGCCTGTGATGGAGGGCAAATCGGTACTATTCAAAGTTTTTGCGGGGGTGGATGCTTTTCCCATTTGTTTAAACACAACGGATATTGATGAGATAGTAATGATTGTAAAAAGCATGGAGCCAACCTTCGGCGGTGTTAACCTTGAGGATATTGCGGCACCGGCATGCTTTGAAATTGAACAAAGGCTCAAGAAGGAGACCAATATACCAATATTCCATGACGATCAGCATGGTACCGCCGTTGTTGTTATGGCAGGAATGTTAAATGCGTTAAAGGTTGTTGGCAAGAGTCTCAATGAAGCCAAGATTGTTATCAACGGTGCGGGTTCGGCAGCTATGGCCATAGCCAATCTATTACTGAATATAAATGTAAAAGACATAATTATGTGTGACAGCAGAGGCATCATATACCAAGGAAGAAAGGAGGGGATGAACCCGTATAAGGACAGAATGGCGCAAAGAATCAACCGGGAAAACGTAAGAGGAGAATTATCAGATGCTGTAAAGGGTGCGGATGTATTCATAGGTGTTTCAAAGGGCGGTCTGTTGAAAAAGGAAATGGTCAGGACAATGAATGATTCACCGGTCATATTTGCCATGGCTAACCCGGTTCCGGAGATATATCCGGATGAAGCAAAGGCCGCCGGAGCAATTGTTGTCGGCACCGGCAGGTCGGACTTTCCCAACCAGATTAACAATGTTCTGGCATTTCCGGGTATATTCAGGGGAGCACTGGATGTAAGGGCATCAGACATTACCGAGGACATGAAGCTGGCTGCAGCCTATGCCATAGCAGGGCTAATACCTCGGGAAAAGCTAACCCCCGACTATATTGTCCCGGATCCTTTTGACAAGAGGGTGGCTGCAGAGGTTGCAGCAAATGTTGCCAGGGTTGCAATTGAAACCGGTATTGCTAAAACACAGATGGATCTGGATACCATTCGCAGCAGAGCCCAGGGGCTCACAAAAATTTGAAGAAGAGAGGAGAATGAAATTGGAGAGCAAAGTAGAAAAAGTAGAGGTTAAGTCGGGACTTAAACTGGCAGGTTTGCCTATGAATATCTTCATACCTGTAGCGGCCATAGTTATCGGTGCGGTATATCTGGGTAAATTACCCGCAGGTATGATAGGTGCTTTTGCAGTAATGATGGTGCTGGGAGCTATACTGGGCGTAATCGGCAACAAAACACCCATTGTAAAAGATTATCTCGGCGGTGGTCCGATTATTGCGATATTCGGTACGGCAGCACTGGTGTATTACCAGGTACTGCCTGCAAAAACAATTGAAATTATTGATGTATTTATGACCAGTGGAGGGTTTCTCAATTTCTATATAGCCGCCCTGATTACCGGAAGTATACTGGGCATGGACTCGAAACTTCTGGTAAAGGCCGGAGCCAGATATGCTGCACCGCTTTTGGCAGGAGTATTGGGGAGCTTTGTACTGGCAGGTGCTGTTGCCGGGGTTATAGGATACGGCTGGAAAGACGGAATCTTAAATATTGCTATGCCTATTATGGGCGGTGGCATGGGAGCCGGAGCCGTACCCATGTCGCAAATATACAGTGAATTATTAAGCAGGGATATAACTCAGGTTCTTTCGGTGCTGGTTCCTGCACTGGCTTTGGGAAATATGTTTTCAATTATAGCTGCCGGACTTTTGGATAAATTAGGCAAAGCCAGACCCAACCTTACAGGTAATGGTCAGTTGATGAAGGGGTTTGATTATAAGGCACAGAAGGCGGAGGCTCCCAATATCAAGCTCATGGGAGTTGGACTGCTGATGTCGGTTGCATTCTTTACCTTGGGAGTGCTTCTGAATATGGTCATTCCTCCAATACATTCCTATGCTTTGATGATAATATCAGTAGCAGTATGTAAGATTGCCGGTGTAGTGCCGGATGAGATTCAAAAAGGCGCCAACCAATGGTATCAGTACATAGCTCAGAACCTGACGCTTGCTCTCCTTGTTGGTATCGGGGTTTCCTATACAAGCCTGGGCGATATCATCAATGCTATTTCGGTCCAGTACGTCGTATTGGTTGCTGTTGTTGTAGTCGGAGCCATACTGGGTTCGGGATTTGTAGGTAAGCTGGTTGGGTTTAACTTTATAGAATCTTCACTGACAGCCGGGCTATGTATGGCTAATATGGGGGGCACCGGTGATGTTGCAGTGCTTTCGGCAGCCAATAGAATGGAGCTTATGCCCTTTGCACAGATTTCGTCAAGGCTGGGCGGAGCTCTGATATTGATAATTGCCAGCATAATAGTACCGTTATTTGTATAAATAAAAGGGCGTAAGCCCTTTTATTTTAGCTATTTGGGGGGGATAACCGCTTGTTTGATACCAGGATAATAGATACTGCCAATACAAAGGAAATGAATTGTATTAAAGACCTGTTAAGTTCCCAGGGCTTAAGCCTTCCCGACAGCGCCCAATATGTAATTGCAGTTTATCATGGAAGCCGTTTGGTGGGTACAGGCACGCTGGCCGGGAAAGTACTTCAGGGCATTGCGGTTGATTCGGAGTTTCAGGGCCAGGGGATTTCTGCAATAATAGTCACCAGGCTTACCAACAAAGCCCTGGAGTTGGGCAGGACCCACCTCTTCATATTTACAAAACCGCAAACCGCATATCTTTTTGAGGAACTTGGATACAAACCGGTGGCGGCATCCAAGCCGGATGTTGTATTATTGGAGTGGGGTACCCAATCCATAAAAGAATTCAAACGGGAATTAAGGTATTTATCACGGGACAAACCGCAGGCGGCATGCATTGTAGTAAACTGCAACCCATTTTCCCTGGGGCATAAATATCTGATAGAGAAAGCATCATCTGAAAACCGGTGGCTATATGTTATTGTTGTCCGGGAAGACAGGTCGCTTTTTCCCTATGAGGTAAGGATAAGACTGGTTAAAGAGGGGATAAGCCATCTGAAAAACGTTACGGTGATACCCGGAGGAGATTATGTTATTTCCGGTGCTACATTCCCGTCATATTTTACAAGAGAGACAGAACTGGCAAGGGTACATGCATCTTTGGATATAGAGGTTTTCACCACACATATTGCACCTGAATTGAAGATTAATAAAAGGTATGTGGGAGAAGAACCCTATTGTGAGGTAACCAATTTATACAACACGGTCATGAAGAACAAACTGCCTGAAAAAGGTATCCAATTGATTGAAGTACCCCGTGTGGAAAATAACGGCAGGCCCATCAGCGCTTCATTGATAAGAGAGAAGATTAAGGCGGGAGAGATTGACCATATCACCGAACTGGTTCCGCAATCTACCCTTAGTTATTTAAAATCTCCCCAGGCAAGGGAGGTTATAGAAAGGATAGTCAATAGTTCTTCCAGACACTAGAGTATTGAGCGTGAATTTGATGTTTGACCGGAATTCATGCAGGAGGTGAACCGATTGAAGATTTTACGCCAGACAAGGGCGGGCAGCCTGGAGTCAAATGACCTTATGGTTGTTATGAAACCCATGGGAGATAAGGAAGGCATAAAGCTGGAGATTAACAGCATAGTGCAGAATCAATATGGGGACAGGATAAGGGAAGTGGTAATGGAAGTATTGAAACAGAACGGGATAACGGATGCCTATATTATGATACAGGACAGAGGTGCACTGGATTGCACAATAAAGGCCAGGGTAGAAACAGCCATTAAAAGAGGACTGTAGAAAGGGGGCAGTGCTATGCCGACTACCATGATATTTGTACCGGGAAATAATCCTGCAATGGTGCAAAATGCAGGCATTCTCGGAGCAGACTCCATAATTTTCGATCTTGAGGATGCCGTATCTCCCGATGAAAAGGATGCGGCCAGAATACTTGTAAGAAATGCATTGAGAAGTGTGGATTACGGCAGCTGCGAAAGGACTGTAAGGATAAATTCCGTGGACCATCCCAGATGGAAAGAGGATATTGCGGAAATTGCCAAAGGAAATCCCGATAGTATAGTGCTTCCAAAGGCACAGAGTATGGAAACCATAGAAATGGTGCAGGGAGCTCTGGAAGAAGCAAAGGACGGGCAAAGGAGCATTGGAATAATACCTCTGATAGAAACTGCAGAAGGGGTGGAAAGGGTATTTGAAATCCTATGCTGCAGTCCCGGAATAAAAGCGGTAATATTCGGCGCCGAGGATTATACCGCAGATATTGGCGCCAAAAGGACGAAGGAAGGGTCGGAAATACTATATGCCCGATGCCGTATTCTGAATGCGGCGGTTGCCGCAGGGGTTGAAGCCATAGATACCCCTTTTACCGACGTAAACGATATGGAAGGATTAAAGGAAGACGTCAAACTGGCAAAGAGCCTGGGGTTTAGAGGTAAGGCCCTGATATCCCCACGACACTGTAAAATTGCCATGGAGATTTTTGCACCCAGCGGTGAGGAAATAGAATATGCCCTTAAGGTGATAAAAACCATAAACCAAGCCGAAAAAGAGGGTAAAGGGGTAGTGGCCCTGGATGGAAAGATGATAGATGCTCCAATAGTGGCCAGGGCAAGGAAGGTATTAAAGCTGGCGGGCATGGAAGGAGGCAGCCATGAATAAGGTAGCGGCTTCTTTAAGGAAAGCTATACAGTTAAGCGGATTGAAGGATGGTATGACAATATCCTTCCATCATCACTTGAGAAACGGCGATTATGTTGTCAATATGGTGCTGGATGAAATAGCAAAAATGGGTATAAAGGACATAAAGGTTGCGGCAAGCTCGCTGTTCCCTGTTCATGAACCTTTGATTCATCATATAAAGGATGGGGTTATAACCGGATTGGACGTTAATTATATGTCAGGACCTCTGGCCAGGGCTGTCAGCCATGGCATACTGGGTAAACCGGTTACTTTCAGGAGCCATGGGGGAAGGCCCAGGGCAATCCATGAAGGAAGTCTGAAAATAGATGTGGCTTTCATAGCAGCGCCTTGCTCTGATGCTATGGGAAATATAAACGGTGTGGAAGGCCCTTCGGCCTGCGGCTCTTTGGGCTATGCAATACCGGATGCTCAATGTGCCCAAAAGGTAATTGCAGTGACCGATTATCTGGCACCTTATCCCAACAGTCCTGTAAGCATAGACCAGACACTGGTGGATTGGGTTGTTAAGGTGGATTCCATAGGAGATCCTGCAGGAATTGTGTCCGGGACTACCAGGGTAACACGGGATCCCATAGGGCATATTATTGCGGGATACGCTGCCGAGGTAATACAGGCCTCGGGACTGTTAAAAGAGGGCATATCATTTCAGACAGGAGCAGGAGGGGCTTCACTGGCCACTGCATTTCATCTGAAGCAAAAGATGCTTGCGAAGGGGATTAAAGGCAGCTTTGGTATGGGCGGAATAACCGGATTTTATGTGAATATGCTGGAAGAGGGTATACTGGAAAAGTTGATTGATGTACAGTGCTTCGACCTGGATGCGGTGAAATCCATAAAGAACAACACTAATCATATGGAGGTTTCGGCATCCTTTTACGCCAACCCGGGTGTTAAAGGGTGTGCCGTTGATAATCTGGATGTTGTGGTGCTGGGGGCAACCGAGATAGATACTCAATTCAATGTTAACGTATTAACCGATTCCAACGGCATAATTATGGGGGGGTCGGGGGGCCACAGCGATACCGCCGCAGGGGCAAAACTGACAATAATAGTAGCCAATCTTCTAAGGTCAAGGCTGCCCATAGTTTTAGATAAAGTCATCACAAAAGTGACACCGGGAAATACTGTTGATGTATTGGTGACCGAGAGAGGTGTGGCGGTAAATCCCCGGAGAAAGGAACTTATGGACAGCCTCAGAGATGCAAAACTGCCGGTGATGGGTATCGAGGAGTTGAAGGATGTCGCCGAGAAAATTGCAGGTAGACCCCGAAAGATATCTTTCACCGACCAGGTGGTAGGTATAGTTGAATACCGGGATGGAAGCGTTATTGATAAGGTATACAAGCCAACGGGAAGTGAGATATAGTGTTAAAGGATATACTGGATGCCCGGGAACAGAGAGCCTGCAGGCGAAATGAGCTTGAGAGACAATACAATAGGGCCGTTGTAAGCTTTACAATTAATATTCCCATGGGGAAAAAAAATGATTTGAAGTACAGGTGGCTGTGCCGTCTTGCGGTTAATGAATATTTCCAGGCAATAAATGACAGGGGAAAGGTTATTGAATTTGTTGAAGAAAGAACTTCTCCCGACGGGCCCGTGACCATGCTTGTAGTGGATGAAGACCCGGTGATTCTGAAGGGAATGGGAATTGAAATAGAGGAAAATCATCCTCTGGGCAGGCTTTTTGATATTGATGTTTCGGGTATGAGCCGGGGAGACATTTCGCTGCCTTTAAGAAGATGTATTATATGTGACAGAAGTGCTGCCGAGTGTATAGTCGGCAGGCGGCATGACCATCGGGAGGTATTAGAGGCCATTGACAGCCTGATTGAGAACAGAAGGAACGAAATCTGTAAAAAGGCGGCAGAACTGGCCATAAGGTCTATGCTGTACGAGGTAAGCTGCACGCCAAAGCCCGGACTTGTGGATATGAATAATAACGGCGCTCACCGTGACATGAACTATTCCACCTTTCTTAGCAGTATAACAGCCCTGGCACCGTATTTCCGGCGTATAGCCCGTGAGGCGGGTGATTGGTATGGTACCCGGCAGGAATTGTTTGACAGAATAAGGCCTCTGGGGATAAAAGCCGAAAGGGATATGCTGACAGCCACCGGTGGAATAAATACCCATAAAGGCCAGATATTTTCGCTGGGACTGGTTTGCACTGCGGCGGCCTATATATTGCAGAGAAAGGGAAGAGTAAGGATTGACGAGGCATCCGGGATGGTTAGTGATATGACCAAGAATCTGGTAGAGAAAGACTTGGAACGGGGAAAATTAAGAGCAATTGGCAGCGCTCTTACCAAAGGGGAGCAGTTTTATATGCTCCACGGGTGTAAAGGGGCCAGAGGGGAAGCCGCGGCGGGGTTTAGAGCGGCTGTTGATACCGGGCTGCCGGCTCTTAAGCATGCGCTGGCCCGGGGAGCCGGTTTTAACAATGCAATGGTACATAGCTTGGTAAGCACTATGGGAGAGGTAGAGGATACCAATGTTATATCCAGGGGAGGGCTGGAGGCCCTTGGGCTTATAAGAGACAGCTCGTCCAGGATTATGGAGGCCGGCAGTGTATTTACCGCCGAGGGTATGAGGGCCATACACAAGCTGGACTGCCAACTTATAGATATGAATATCAGCCCGGGAGGGGCGGCGGACATGCTTGCCCTTTCGGTGTTCCTTTTTTTAATTGAGAATATCAGGATGTGACACTGACACCATTTACCCGGCATTTTTCAGTGACTTTTTTAGCGGACAGTTCAAATATATTACCAACGCAGCCCATCCTGTTCATTTCAGGAGGGCTTCTCTGTGCATTAAACCTTTAAGTCGGAGGCAGATTAGAGTATAATAGGATAAAATATGAAGTCCGGGAGGTTATATAATGATTGAGCTTCTTTTAAAGAGAAGGAGTATACGAAAATATAAAAAAACTCAGATTGAGGCCGACAAGATAGATAAACTGGTGAAATCGGTTCTGCTTGCGCCTTCGGGGAGCAATCAAAAGCCCTGGGAATTTGTGTTTGTCACCGACAAGAGCCTTCTTGAAACCCTGGCAACCGTCAGAAAAGGCAGTTCGGCTTTTCTGAAGGAGGCCGCCCTCGGAATTGTATTATTGGGGGAAGCCGACAGAAGGGATACCTGGATAGAGGATACCACAATAGCCGGCATACTGGCGCAGCTTGCCGCCCATTCCATGGGACTTGGTTCCTGTTGGGTACACATAAGGAACAGGATGTACGATGATTCAAAAACAGCCGAACAGTTTGTCAGAGAGACACTGGAGATACCGGAGAAAAGGAGCGTTGAGGCCATCATTGCGGTGGGCTATCCTGATGAGGAAAAGGCGCCCCGCAGTGAGGACCAGCTGGAGTACGGCAAGGTGTATATAAATAAGTATGGCTCACAATACCGTTAAAGGCATAACCATCCATATATACTTCTCCTCTTGATTCATTCGAAGGTTTGATATAGCATATTTATTGTAGAGAAAAAGGGGGGAAGGATGAAACAATGGACAGAAATGCGAAAATTCAGGAAACAGAACAGTCCAGGATGGATGCCAGGAGAAAAAAGCAGAGAATTAAAAAAATATTCATCAATATAGTCGTGTTCATAGTAAGCGCGGGAGTGTGGTGTGCCGCCGCCTATTACGGGTATATCTACGCAAAGGACTATATCGATACCTCCATAAGAAACGTGCAGCAGGAAAACGCCATGAATATACAGCAGCTAACCGAAAGGATGGAAGCGCTGGGTCAGGAGATAGCCGGACTGAGGGAGAACATCCAAGAGGCCGATTCTACAATATCCAATTCCACTTCGGTACAAAGGCGTATAGACAATCAGCTGGAAGATTTGGAAGACCAGCTGGAGGAACTGGAAAGAGCTCTGGAAATTCTAAAGGAGGCTCCCAATGTATAGGATTAATGTTCTTATGCTATTCATTGCGGCTCCCTTTATTGCACTTTTTCTAGCTTGTTCGGATTTTGTGGAGGATAGCAAAATGCTGCAGTTTTCGGCAGCACCGCTGGAGGAAAGAGCAGTTATGCTGCAGGAGGAGGCCGGCCTGCTAAAGCAAAGTATAGTGGATTTGGGTATGCTGGCCCGGAGCCAGGAAGATACCTTCACCGAGCAGTACAGAAGCCTGTCGGCCTTATCCGACAAGAGCGTATCCCACAGAAAGCTGTCGGACGACATATACGAGCAAAAAATTCTCGATATGCTGGGGCCTACGGTGTCTGCCCATATTTCCGACAACAATGAAATAAAGATTTTCAAGCTGGCAGAGCTTGGGTACCGCGGGTTTATTGCCAAGGTAAAGCTGTTCAAGCCCAAGTCCTTCAAGGTGGTACTGGCCCAGGATACACTGGGGAAACTGGAAACCACGTCCGAAGCAGCCAAAAGGACAGGAGCAATGCTGGCCATAAACGGGGGAGGCTTTTACACCGAGGTGCGTAATGGTGAGACCTACGCCCAGATGATAGGCAATACAGTAATTGACGGTAAACTGGTGGAGCCCTTCAACGGATATCCCGGGGATTTATTCTTTGCCGGTATCAATAAAAAGGGGCAGGTAATAGGTGACGTCCCGCAGACCGAGAAGGAACTGACCAGACTGAAGCCCTACCAGGGGGTCAGCTTTATACCGGTGCTTTTAAAGGACGGCAAAAAGGTGGAAATACCCGACGAGTGGAAAACTACAAACCAGCCAAGGACAATTATAGGCAAGTATGCAAATGACGACCTTATAATGATAGTGATTGACGGACGACAGGGCGATTGGAGCGTAGGCGTTACTCTGGAGCTGCTGCAGGACAAACTGCTCGAACTGGGTGTCAAGGAGGCTTATAACCTTGACGGAGGAGGGTCCAGCGCCATGTATTTTGACGGAATAATTTTAAACAAGCCATCGGATGGTAAAGAACGGCCTGTGGTTAATAATATAATTGTAATGCCATAGATTCAGATCACGGATCACAGGGAAGTAATGTACCGGTCTTCTGTTATCTGGAAAAGGGAGTTTAACAAGGGTGTCAATGGGGACAGGTTCCTTGACACCCTGAAGTATTGTTTTGGAAAGGAGAAAAAATGGATAAGATTGATAAGTGCCCCCAGTGCGGATGCAGTGAAATAGGCAAGGGTAAGATGTCGGGTTACGCATCCCTGACACCCAAGGGAAAGGTGTTTGCTTCATCGGCTATTGTGGCCGAGGTATGTACCGATTGTGGTTTTATACTGCGGTTAAAGGTAGAAAAGCCCCATATATTTAGGCAAAAATAGTCCGCGACATGGTATAGCTGCCCGGCAAGGGAAGCTCCCGGGCAGCTATTTCGATACTTGTCCGGAATATGGAGTCCCAGGGAGGTGTTTTTAATAAAAGAAGATGTCTCGTATAAAATTGGTCTTTCCGGTGCTGTGGGAATAATCGTCGGAACGGTAATCGGTTCGGGAATATACATAATGATAGGCCCATTGGCGGTTGCTGCAGGCCCCGGTCTTTTTTTATGCTACCTGATAGCTCTTATTATTGCCGTCACTTCATCCATATGTTACGCTCAGGTGGCATCGGTTTTTCCGGCTACTGCCGCTACATACCGGTATGCGAAAATGTTCTATAACAACTTTACAGGCTTTCTGGTAGGTTGGTTCAGGCTGATAGGTTCTTTTTGCGGACTCGCCTTAATGAGCAATGGATTTGCCCATTATATATCTACGTATTGGACCATTGACAGCAGGCTGGCTGCCGCAGCCGTTCTGACGTTTTTTTTATTTGTTAACCTGCTTGGCATAAAGACAACCCAAAGGGTTGTTCAATTTTTGGTTGTGGCTGTTACTACGGGGCTTGTGATATTTTGCAGTGCGGGTATTTTTAAAATTAAGCCGGACAATCTCATTCCCCTATGGGGACCTGGAATTGGCCCCGTTTTGAAAGGCGGCATGGCTGCGTTCTATGCCTACACCGGACTGTATATTGTTGCCGAAGTGGGAGATGAGGTGCAAAACCCTCAAAGGAACATTCCCAGGTCTATTTTTATTGCATCGGTAATAGTGGGCATGCTGTACCTGGTTACTACCTTGGTTTTTTCCGGTGGTATTGGGTGGGATAAAATCAGGGAATCGGCGCCCAATCTGGCCCAGGCTTCAATGATGCTGCTTAATCCCCAGGCTGCAGCGGTGGTACAGTTCAGCGCCATGGTAGCAATTATGACCCCCATGAATGCATCCTATATGGCCAGCAGCAGGTCTTTGTACAGTATGTCCATCGACGGTATAATGCCTTCGGTATTCAGCCGGTTGAACAGATACAATGTTCCGGGATTTGCAACCATACTTATTTATATTTTTGCACTGCTTATAGTTGTGCTGGACTTACCAATACTGTTTCTGGGCACCGTCAGCTCTATAGTTATCCTGAGCGGTATGACCCTTGTGGCCGGAGCCTGTCTTACCATAAAGAAAAGATATCGGGATGAATTCCAAAGCGCTCCCTTCAGGCTTTCGGATATGGGGCTCAGGGTGCTGCCGGTTTTTACAATCATATCGGCATTATTGCTTACTGTAGTTTCACTGGTGGAGGATCCTCTGATACTATATTCCTTTGGCTTCTGGTTTCTGGCCGGATGCGGCTTTTACCACACAAGGACGGGCATCATGAGACGCCGGGGGCAGTTGAGACAAAAGGGCTAACCATCTCCCCCTGCGCCGAACATACTGAATAAGGCGCATCATTTATTTAAAGGAGACGGTTAAGGATGGCAGACATGCAACTGCCTGCTTGCGTTAGTACGCAGCGGATGATGGAGCCCAGGCTGGAGTCTGTGGTAACATATCACAGTTTTGCAATCCTGTTCCCTGAGCTATTGATACTGTTGCAGGAAACATAGGCATTGGTGTAGAATTATTCTTAATTGAGAGTTATCCCATTCAGGGCATATACTGGTGAATATACCAATTTGCCCTGGACAATATAATAGTGGACAAACTTTTCAATACCAGCATACTAACCAAGAGGAGACTGGACTAATGGAAAAATACCGAAAAAGCAGTGTTTGGCAGGGTTTCTGGCAGCTGGCCGATCCCAAGATATGGATAGCTTCCACCGTTCCCATGCTGGTGGCGGCTGCCCTTGCCTACAGCAATACCGGACGATTGGATATAGGCTGGTTTTTGTTGTCGGTTGCAGGGATTTATCTGATAGAGACGGGAAAAAACGCCATAAATGAGTATGTTGACTTTAAATCGGGAGCCGATATCAACATCGCGCCGGAAAACAGGACTCCCTTCAGCGGCGGCAAAAAGACAATTGTGGACGGTAAGCTTACTCCGGATCAGGTGAAGTATATAGCATACGGTACAATGCTGACGGCCTGTGCCATAGGTGTGTATATTGTGCTGTACCGTGAATTTAGCGTGCTGTGGATAGGCCTTGCCGGTGTTCTTATCTCCATATTCTACAGCATACCCCCGTTTAAGTTTGCCTATACCGGCCTTGGAGAGTTTGCGGTGGGCTTTACCTTTGGGCCATTGATAACTGCCGGAATGTACATTGTACTGACCGGCTCAATAGAGGCGGAAGTGGTTGTGGCTTCGCTGCCCATCGGATTTCTCATAGCAAACGTATTATGGATAAACCAGTACCCGGATTATGAAGCCGATAAAACGGCAAACAAGAAAAATTGGGTGGTGCGTATGGGTAAAGAAAAGGGTACAAGAGTCTTTGCACTGTTGTTTATGCTGGCCTATGCGGTATTCCCGCTTATTGCGGTTATCTACCGAAATCCGGTATGGCTTCTTGGGCTTTTAAGCATTCCCGTTGCGCTCCGGTCGGTAAAGACCGCCAGAAAGGAATTTGGATGTATTCCAAAGCTTATACCGGCAAACGCAGGTACAGTACAGGTCTATCAAATCACCGGCATAGTGATGGTAATTGCATCTTTATCAAACCGTTTTATCGGTATTTGAGCGTATATCTACGGCTTATATTTGCTAAGGAGGCTGACCATCCATGGGAGAAAAACCGACAGACAGGGGAATGCTGGAAGAGATATTGAAATACCAGAAGGAAGAGCTTACAGAATACTATATCTACAAAAGGCTGGCAGGCAGTACAAAGGATTCCGGTAACAGGAGGGTATTAGATGAGATAGCCGGGGACGAGCTCAGGCACTGCAGCTTTTGGGAAAAACAAACAGGCCGCTCGGTACTTCCGGATAAATGGAAGGTTTTCCGATACTACTGGATTTCCAAGCTGTTGGGACTGACATTTGGCGTGAAGCTTCTGGAAAAGGGTGAAGAGAAGACCCAGAAAGCCTATTTGGAGATTGCAGAAAGCATCCCCGAAGTACATAGCATTGCGGAAGATGAAGAAAGGCATGAGAAGCAGTTGATCGAGCTTATTGAGGAGGAAAGGCTTCAATACATAGGCTCGGTTGTATTGGGGCTTAACGATGCTTTGGTTGAACTTACAGGCACCCTTGCCGGACTGACCTTTGCCCTGCGTTATACAAGGATGATAGCTTTGGCGGGGCTTATTACGGGTATAGCGGCATCCCTTTCAATGGCTGCTTCCGAGTATCTTTCAACAAAAGCCGACAGCCATCACAGCCAGGCAATCAAATCAGCGGCATATACGGGAGTTGCCTACGTGTTGACGGTAGCATTCTTGATTTTCCCGTATTTGGTTCTGGATAGCTATCTATTGAGTCTGGCTTTTACAATCATTATTGCCCTTGTGATAATTTTTGTGTTCAACTTTTACATATCGGTTGCCAAGGATCTGCCTTTTAAAAAGAGATTTGTAGAGATGGCGTCCATCAGTATGGGAGTTGCACTGTTATCCTTCATAATAGGTTATCTTGTCAGGCTATTCCTGGGTATAGACATATAGAAGCAGGACAGAAGACTGTATCAGTAATAAGG
>JAENYX010000013.1:53152-63470 GCA_016841565.1 Clostridium thermobutyricum
TGACTTTGATGCGGCAAAAGGCGGCGGCCAATACAATGAATAAGTATGGCTTTTTATTAACCACGAGAGAGGTGTATAGATTTGAACAGTATTGAGAACCATAGGAATTTTCTTAAGGGCTATTTATGGGACAAGTGGGATGAACTGGATCGGGATCAGGAAAAAGGAATACCAAGCCCTGCTCTGCAAAAGTCTTATGACGACCATGCTGAATTTGTGGAGCTTGTTGCCCGGAAAGATTTCACCGTAGGGAATATGCCCCTTTTGGATGCATTGGAGCGCAGAAGAAGCCGAAGAAGGTTTACCGACCAGCCGCTCAGTCTCGAAGAACTGTCATACCTTCTTTGGTCGGTACAGGGCATTACCGGTGACAACCAAGCTAGAAGGGCAGCTCCTTCGGCCGGAGGGCGGCACCCCTTCGAGACATATCTGGCAGTAAACCGTGTGGATGGGCTCAAACCTGGGCTGTACAGGTATCTGCCTGACAGGCACAGGCTGCTGGTAATGGGGCAGGTTGACGGGTTGGATCAGAGGATGGCCGAGGCTTGTTGTAGCCAGAGATTTGTCTCAACGGGAGCTGTGGTTTTTTTCTGGACTGCTGTACCCTACCGTTCGGAATGGCGCTACAGCCTGATTTCACATAAAATGATCGCAACCGATGCAGGGCACATGTGCCAGAACCTGTATCTTGCCGGTGAAAGCATTAATACGGGTATCTGTGCCATCGGGAAATACAGCCAGGACAAAATGGACGCACTGCTGGGTGTTGACGGGACCGACGAGTATGCAATCTATGGTGCGGTGGCAGGAAAGGTATAGTATAAAAATCTACGGGGGACGCAGATTATGAGGTATGATGGAGTTATATTTGATATGGACGGCACGCTTCTGGATACGCTTGATGATTTGGCAAATTCCATGAACAGTGTGCTGGCCCGCTTTGGTTATCCTGTTCATCCGGTGGAATCCTACAGGTATTTTGTGGGGGAAGGGATGGAAATGCTGGCCCGCAAAGCCCTTCCCAAAGGATGCGATTTTGAAGAAACAGTAAGCCAATGTGTGGCGGCAATGAATAAAGAATATCATATGCGCTGCTCTGAGTGTACAAAGCTCTATGACGGCATATCCCAGCTTCTTGACCGGCTTGAGGAGTACAAGATTCCCAAGGCCGTGCTTTCCAATAAGCCGGATGCATTTACTAAGATCATGGCCGGAGTCTTTCTTTCGGAATGGACTTTTACTGAAGTAAGGGGAGAAGGCCCTTCCACTCCCAGAAAACCAAACCCCGCTGCCGCCCTTGATATAGCTTCCGGAATGGGTATACATCCGGGTAATATACTTTATCTTGGAGATACCGGCATAGATATGCAGACTGCCAACAGGTCGGGTATGTATGCCGTAGGAGCTCTCTGGGGTTTCAGGAACGCCGAGGAGCTTAAGTTGAACGGCGCCAGAACGCTGGTTCAAAGTCCCGGAGAGGTTATATCCATAGTAAATGGCCAAGCGGGCCACTAATAAATAACAGGTGTAAAATTTCCCGGTACAGGAAAAGCTAAGTATTGTTATATATGAGAAGGGAGTGCCGGGATTGGGTAAAAAGATAAATCTTCTTGTGTTTAGCGGGGATTATGATAAGCTTTATGCTGCGCTTTTGATAGCCAACGGGGCGCGGGATATGGAAATGGAGGTTTCCATGTTTTTTGCCTTCTGGGGTCTGCTTATTATGAGGGATCCCGAAAAAGCAGTCGGAGAAGGGAAAAGCACCTATGAAAAGATGTTTGGAGCCGTGACGCCAAAGGGCCCCGAGGATTTGGGGCTGTCAAGGATGAATATGATGGGTATGGGCAAGTCCATGATGCTGGACATGATGAAGGATGATAATGCGCCCAGCCTACAGAAGCTTCTTGACGGTGCGCGCAAGAACAAAGTAAAATTTTACGGTTGCAAGCTGTCTGCCGAGGTAATGGGCTTCAAAAAAGAGGAGATGCTTCCCGAACTGGAGGTTGTGGATGTTAAGGCATACATAGGGGATGCCGTCAATTCGGATATGCAGCTTTTTATTTAGATATAAGGAATGGGGACAGCGCTGCTAACGCTGGTATTCCTTGCTGCGGAATGTCTCCGGTCAGTAAGGGCTGGTGGTTGACCAGCCCCTTATCTTTAGCCTATAATTTCCCGCTGCAGCCCAGCACATTTTTCATTTTATGGGCAACCATTTGTTTAATTGCTTCCCTGGCAGGCCCGAGGTATTTCCGCGGGTCAAAATCCGACGGGTTCTCGGTAAGGTGCTTCCTTACGGCAGCCGTAAGGGCAAGCCTAAGGTCGGTATCGATGTTTATTTTACATACTCCCATTTTTCCGGCTTTCTGAAGCATGTCCTCGGGGACACCCCTGGCGCCGGGTATGTTGCCGCCATATTTGTTGCACAGGTCTACAAATTCGGGCAGTACCGTTGAGGCTCCATGAAGCACCAGCGGAAACTCCGGCAGCAGTCCATTTATTTTTTGCAGCCGTTCAAAGTCCAGCATAGGCTCTCCCTTAAACTTATATGCCCCATGGCTTGTTCCTATTGCTATTGCCAATGAGTCGATACCGGTTCTCTCAACGAACTCTACCGCCTCATCAGGGTCGGTGAAAGCGGCCTCCCTGCCGCTGACTTTTATATTATCCTCAATTCCTGCAAGCTTTCCAAGCTCCCCTTCCACTACAACCCCTTTGGAATGTGCGTAATCGACTACTTTTTTAGTAAGAGATATGTTTTCTTCAAAGGGATACTTTGAGCCATCAATCATGACAGAGGTGAAACCATCGTCAATGCATGCCTTGCATATTTCGAAATCCTCACCATGGTCCAGGTGCAGTACCACCGGAAGTCCGGAATCTTCAACCGCAGCATCTACCAGCTTCCTAAGATAAATGGGCTTGGCATATTTGCGCGCGCCCGCAGAAACCTGCAGTATAAGCGGCGCCTGCTCTTCCTTTGCGGCATCTACAATGCCCTGTATTATTTCCATGTTGTTTACATTGAAGGCTCCCACTGCATATTTTCCTTTATAGGCCTTTTGAAACATATCAGCAGAAGTGACCAACGGCATAATAAAACCTCCTTTTAATGTATCATCATACCACACTATAGTATATTACAAATGCCATAGAAAATACAGGTTATACTGATAGTATTAATCCTGACGGTTATAATAATGGCGTTATTACCACAAAAATACAGGTATATTGGAGGATTATTCAGATTTTGGTCGAATATTAATTTAACTGCAAACTGGGGCAGGCATTCCAACAATGCTGTAAGTACAGTATCAATCCAACCGAAGCTATTATAAGGGGGGTCAAACATGAAAGTCCGATTATTCGGTCTTATGTTTTTGGTATTTGCGCTAGGTGCTGTGACACCCGTGTTGATACTTGAGGAAGCCCGTTATACCCATCCGGGGATAAATAATATTGCATTGTCTTTGGTTATTGCTGCAGTAGTATCAATTGTATGTGCCCATCTGCTAAACAGGTATCTGAACAAGTGTGTTAATAAATGCCGCATGCTGATAGAAGGCATAAGCCAAACCAGCATGACACAGGGTATTAAGAGTTCGGGAGACAAGTCAATGGATGGGGTTATCCAAGCCCTCAACGAGTTGACAAGGAGCATAAGGAAGCTGGTAGGCAAGATACTTACCGCTTCGGACAAGCTGATGACGTACTCTGAAACCATAGCCGGGGAATGCGGCAATGTCAGCAGTTCGGTAGAAGAAATATCCGTTACTATAAATGAAGTTTCACAGGGAGCCGAAAGCCAGGCAGAGAGAGCCATGGGGGCAAAGAGCAGTACCGTCCGGATAGTGGACGATTCCAAGGCCATAGCCCAGCTTGCCGAGAATACCTTTTCGGTTACCAGGGATATGAAGGACAGGGTGAACCAGTCGGAGGAAAAGCTGCAGGGACTGCTTGAGAAACTGGATAAGTCCAACAACGACAATAAAGAGCTGGCAGTGGAAATAGCCAAACTTCAGCAGGATGCAAGCGAGATTAGAAATATAATAGGGATAGTAAGCGGTATAAGCGAGCAGACCAATCTTTTGGCCCTTAACGCTGCTATAGAGGCTGCAAGAGCAGGAGACAGCGGGAGGGGCTTTGCCGTTGTTGCCGAAGAGGTGAGAAAACTGGCCGAGGAATCCGACAGGTCGGCATCCCGCATTCGTGACATAATAGAGAGCATTTCCCAAAGAATAGACCATATAACCCGGTGCATCGATGACCAGGTTAAGGATATGGATATGAGTATGCAGTATGCCGGCGAGTTCCGGGAGCTGTTCGACAGTGTGGACCATACCTCGGGTCAAACATTAACATCTGCCGAGGAGATTGTCGGCTTGTCCAGCCAGGGCATAACAAATGCCAGCAATGTGGACGGGCTGATGGAGGATATATCTGCGGTTACGCAACAGACTGCAGCAGGCATGGAGGAAATCAATTCGGCTACCCAGAAAGAGGTGGAGATGGTCAGAGACATTTATGAATCGGTGGGCAGTCTGACTGAAATGGCCAAGGAATTGAATGAGGTAATGAAATCGGTAGAAGGTAACTACATGCTGGACAAAGATGACCGGGAAAGAGTGAAGCATGGGCAGGTGATACTGGAAAATGCCCTTGGTGACCTGGGAGCCTTTGATCCGGAGGAACACCGGAAGATAGAAAGCTTTGCTGCAGGTCTGGCCAGCAGGCATAAGGATATATTTGAGGCAGTTGTAGTCCTTGATAATGCAGGGAATGTTGTAGGATCAAGCATATCAACTCAGGCCACCAACTTCTCCCACAGGCAGTATTTTAAAGAGGCAATACAGGGCAGGGCCAGCATCACTTCGCCGTATATATCCGCCATTACCGACGGATACTGTATTACGGTTGCTGTGCCTGTGCAAGCCGGCGGAAAGGCCATTGGCGTAGTATTCGGTGATGTGATATTATAACAGGAAAAATGTTCAGAATATATTTTTCAGTGAGAGTTTTTCCTTATCGGGGATGTGCTTTATCAGGAGGTTTAGCACCGAAATCTCCCCAAGGGCAAGGCCTGTTTCCCTCGCTGCTATATATTGCTCCATTTTGGCAAGGGACATGTCAATGCTGTCTATTTCTTTATGGTTGAGCAGTATTGTCCAAACCGATTTGGCATCATGCCAGAAGGTGCTGAACTCCCTGATATGGTCCCGGGCTTTATCCCAGTCACCGGTTTCTATGCTTTCCCGGATCCGGTCGGTCTTGGATATCAGTGGTTGGGCCGTTTGGGATACACAGGACAAAGTATACCAGCCTGCTCCGAGTATAAGGCTTAATGTTATTAATATTATCAAGATTGGTCGCATTTTTATCACCTTTTTTGTTTTTCCTGTATGAACAGCTGGTTATTATTACTCACACTGGCAAACAGTACCTGGGAAATGTCGTCATACCCTGCAGACCGAAGCTGCTCAATAAGCCACTCCTGGGTGAGCCCCAATTTTTTCAGGTCATTTTTTAATATACGGCCGTCTAAAACAACGCTTAGGGGCAGTCCCTCATACTCGGCATTTATATTAAGATCCTGGGTGGTAACCGCCCTTTTTGCCGGCTTGGGTATTACGCTTAGCTGCCCATCGGTTTCAAGTATGGCAAACTCAACATCGGCAATATTGGGGAAGTTTTTCAGGCGGAGCTGTTCAATCAGGTCGTTAATGTTATATCTTGACCGCTTCATTTCCTCTTCCACAATTTTGCCCTTTTCAATCAGTATGCTGGGGGTACCGCAGATTATACCCCGGGCTTTGTTGCTTTTAAGCGTTATATAGGCAAGGGTTATCTGGGATATCATCAGTGTAAGGATAGCCACCAGTCCGTTAGCCAGTGGAATATCGGTATCGCTCAATGGTGTACCGGCAAGCTCGGCAATAAGTACTGCCAGTACAAACTCGAAGGGCTGCAGCTGCCCTATCTGCCTTTTTCCCATTATACGCATTGTTATGGCCAGAACAGTATAGAGGAGGAGGCTTCTGACAAAGACTATAAGCATTTCCTGTTCACTCCTACTTGGTTTAACAGTATAGTTTTGTGTAATTTGTCTTTTTTTTATTCTGCACGGCTTCTTCGTTTTTTCATCAGTTTCCTTGCCGTTCTGACTGTGTGAATATATTGTAGCAATCCCAGTGAGAATAATGCTAGAATAATTAGTAGCAGCTCATTCAAAGGGCATCACTCCCTAATCAATATTAATATAAAATATTTGACGGCGCACAGTAGTATGATTGATTTTAGGCCTATTATATGCTGTGGTATAAAAAACGTATAAAGGATGGCGTTTATGATGCAAGAGATATTCATAGTTAAAAACGACAGTGGGCAGAGATTGGATAAGTTTCTGAAGAAATTTTTGCCTCAGGCTTCGGCGGGCTTTATATACAGAAGCATCAGAACTAAAAAAATCACATTGAATGGCCGAAGGACCCAGCCTTCCACAATACTGTCCGAAGGAGACACTTTACAGTTTTACATTAAGAATGACGGTATGGCGGGAGCCGGCGTGCAGGCTTCTGTGCAAAAAACCGGCATGGATTTTTCGGTTGCCTATCAGGACCGGAACATAATAATTGTGGATAAGCCGATGGGGCTTTTATCCCATCCCGACGGCCGACAGGTGGAAACGCTGGCCGATCAGATATTGTATTATCTCTATAGCACCGGGAAATATGACCCCTCCGGGGAAAATACCTTTGTACCGGCCATATGCAACAGGCTGGACCGGAATACCGGGGGATTGGTCATGGCGGCCAAGAATTTTGGTGCACTGCAGGATTTAAACCATATGATAAAACAAAGATGGATTGACAAGTATTACAAGGTGGTTGTTGCAGGGCATGTGCCGGGAGGCTCGCAGGCCTCCGCCTATCTGGTCAGGGACAGGCAAACCAACAAAGTAAGGGTTTCCACCCAATGGATGGAGGGGAGCCAGGAGATTCAAACACACTACAAGCCACTGAAGTACAGTAACAGGAGTTACACGCTCCTGGAGGTCAGATTAATAACGGGGAAGACACATCAGATAAGGGCTCATCTTGCCCATATAGGCCATCCGGTTATAGGAGATGCCAAATACGGGGATAAGGGAGTAAACAGGCTGTTCAGGAAGGATTTTGGTCTGACACACCAGTTTTTATATGCATACCGGCTGGTGTTCAAAAGGGCAACTCCCCTCCTGGAGTATCTTAAGGGGATGGAAGTGGAGGTGCCGCTGCCGCCTCAACTAAAGAGCGTGGAAGAAGGGATTTTCGTATAGGGTTGCCGGTTAAGCCCAAACGCCAATAATATAGTGGCATTTATATGCCATATGCTAATATATTGCATCCATTACATGTTATTCTGAAGGCGGAGCCCGAAGAATCTGACTTGAGGGTGGATATAAGCAAATATTGACAGATACGACGATTAGCCATATAATAGTAGTGTTAAGCAGGAGGGAATTTGTAATAATTATTCCATAACAAAAATTTAAGGTGTAGTACCAAAGCATAAGTTGAAGGGGCAAACCTGTCAAAAGGCAGAGGCGCAAAACCACGGACCTAAGGCAGTACTGATTTGCTATGGCAGCCGGGTTGCCGAAATTAATAAAAAACCTGCCGTACTCGGCTGTCCCGGTTAGGCGGGTTATTTTTATTGGCCGGTTTTGAAATTTTTATGAAGGATGCTAATGGTATAATGAAAAAACAGATATGCCTGCCGCCAAAAAGATATACTATAGGTTTTGGCAATGAAGTCATTAGGAGGATTTATTTTTATGAAAAAGGTATTGATTGTAGATGATTCTTTATTCATGAGGAGGATATTAAAGAATATCCTGGAGAAAAATGGCTTTGCGGTTGTTGGTGAGGCAGGGGATGCCAAATCAGGAATAGAACAGTATATATTGCTAAGACCCGACATAATAACCCTTGATATGGTCTTGCCCGGGATGGACGGGCTTGCTGCCCTGAAAGAAATAAAAAAGATAGACAATGATGCAGTGGTGATAATGGTGACTGCAATGGGGCATGAGAACTATATGTGGGAAGCCGTTGAGTATGGGGCAAAGGGCTACATAGTAAAGCCTTTTGACAGTGAGCAAGTCGTAAAAGCATTAAATCAAACATTGTAGAATATTTATTTACTTCCTATGGAATTATAGCTGTATTGGCGGTATAGGTATACTGTGCTTATTTATAAAGGATCTTAAGTTTAACCGGTCGGAATGAGCAGCAGGCATTTCGGCGGTCAGAGGCAGTCCGAGGTTATTTTTGCAAAGTTGTGAAGCTTCTTAATGGAAGCTTTTTTGAATTGCTGTTTCATGTGGTATAATAAAATATACTTTTTCTGAACCATGGAGGCATCCATATATGATTACAAAGGAGGAAATAAGGGAATATATAATTGGGCTGGGGTTGTGCTCTGTGGGGTTTACCCACCCTATGCCCTTTGACAGGCTGGAAAAAGTATTGAAGGAAAGACAGCAGCTTGGTTATCTGTCGGGCTTTGAAAAGGGAACGGTAGAGGAGCGGTGCCGCCCGGAGACGCACTTGGGCTGGGTAAGATCAATTATTGCAGTTGCTCTGCCTTATACTCTTTATTATAATATACAAAGTACAGGTATAAAAGGAAGCATAAGCGGCAGCGCAGTGGGAGAGGACTATCACCGGCTGCTCGGCTCCAAGCTTGAGCAGGCGGCTCAATATATATCCAAAAGGGTGCAAGGGTTCCGGTATGCGGTTATGGCGGATACAGGACCTCTTGTCGACAGAGAGATTGCTTACCGTTCGGGTATAGGATGGTACGGTAAAAACTGCTCTATTATCACCCCTATATCAGGTTCGCGGGTGTTCCTGGGAGAGTTGCTGACCAATCTGGATTTGGAGCCCGACAATTTGCTGGAAGACCATTGCGGCGGATGCACCTGCTGCATTGACAACTGTCCTACCGGTGCACTGACAGAACCCTATACATTGGATGCACGTAAATGCATCTCCTATTTGACACAACAAAGGGGTGTTATTCCCCGGGAATTAAGAGCTAAAATGGAGACCAGTATTTACGGGTGCGACAGGTGCCTGCTGTGCTGTCCTCATAACAGCAGCGGTATTGGCAGCGGTGGGTTGACCAGTGTTGATTTAATGGAATTGGTTAACATGGACAGACATGAATTTGACAGTAGATATAAGCAGAGCGCTTTGGGATGGAGAGGACTAAACGTTATAAAAAGAAATGCAGTCATAGCCCTTGGGAATCTGGGGCTTCAAGAGGGGCTGAATGCCCTGGCGGCGGCGTTAAGGCATCCGTCACCGGTTATAAGGGGTCATTCTGCCTGGGCAGTGGGACGGATAGGGGGCGGAAGGGCCAGAGATATGCTGATTAAAAGCCTGACCCATGAAAAAGACCGGTATGTCCGGGGAGAAATAGAAGCCGCCCTTGAAGAGCTTGCGCAAAACTGACTTCAAAAAGACCGGGAAGGCTGCGGTTGCTGCGTTCATCCAAGCGTATTTTACAGGCTGTTGCCGACTTTTACACGAATAATGAAGGGAGTGTGTTTAATGAAATTCATAGTATATCCTGAAATATTTGAAAAGCTGCCTGATGTTTGTTTTGGAGTAGTAGCGGCATATGGTATAGATAATAAATCCCATCGGCAGGAGATAGTCAGGCTCTTAGGGGATTGGTCCCGGGAGGCAAGGGATGGAGCCGGCGAGGATATTAAGAATAACAGGAGCATTGTTCCCTACAGGATGGCCTTTACCCATCTTGGATACAACCCCAACAAGTACATGAGTTCTATTGAAGCGATGGTAAAAAGGGTGGCAAAGGGCGGTGACCTGCCCTCCATCAATCCGGTGGTGGACCTTGTCAATGCCGTATCCCTAAAATATATGCTTCCGATGGGCGCCCATGACATGGATGCCCTGGAGGGGGACATATCAGTCAGATTTGCAGTTTCAGGAGATACATTCATACCGTTGGGGGAAAGCGGGGAGGAGGCTGTCCAACCGGGAGAGCTGGTTTACGCCGACGATAAAAGAATAAGGACAAGGAAGTGGATATGGAGGCAGAGCGACAGAGGTAAGATAACAAATGAGAGCAGTAATATTTTCTTCCCCATTGACGGTTTCAAGGGAGAGAACTGCAATAGGATACTGGAGGCCAGAAACCGGCTGGCTGTTCTGCTTGAAAAGCATTTTGGGTGCAAAGTCGAAAGACATTTTGTTGATATGGAAAATAACCAGGTGGAATTATAACATAAAAAAGTATCGGTGAAAAA
>JAENYX010000014.1 GCA_016841565.1 Clostridium thermobutyricum
CTATTGTTCCCGCCTATGGCATATATCTCCTTGCCCTCGGCCGCTACTCCCAGGTTATCCCTTGCCGTCGGCATATCTGGATATGTGTTTACTGTATTTGTTATCGGATCATACTCCTCTACTGTTTTTAAGTAACCGCCGCTTCCATATCCCCCTATTAGGTATATCTTGTCATTAACTACCGCTGATACTAATCCGTGTCTTGCTGTTGGCATATTACCTTTACTTGTCCATGTATCGGTTACTGGGTCGTATTCTTCGATTATATCGATATAATAACCATCTTTGTTTCCTCCTATAGCATATATCTTGCCGTTTACTACCGCTGTGGCAAAATTTCTCCTGGCTGTTGGCATGCTTGACTTGGTTGTCCATGTGTTTGTTGCAGGATCGTATTCTTCTACTATATCTAGTTGATATTCGGTGCTATTACGCCCCCCTATCGCATATATCTTACCGTTTACCTCCGCTACTTCATGACCGCTTCTTGCTGTCGGCATATTTGCCATGGTTGTCCACGTATTCGATGCTGGATCATATTGGCGAGTGTCTCTCCTATATGAAGTGCTACTTGACTGCCCTCCTACTACATATATCTTTTCGTCTGCTACTGCTGCCCCCGGATATCCCATCCCCATAGGCATATTGGCTTTGTAGGCCCATGTATCAGTTGCAGGGTCATACTCCTCTACTTTATTCAGGTAAGTACTACCATATGTTCCCCCTATTGCATATATCTTGCCGTTTAACGCTGCTGTCGCTAAACCGCTTCGGCCATCCTGCATGCTTGCTACTGCCTTCCATTCGCTGGGTATTTGAAGGCACGTCACTGCCATTAGTGTAATACTCCAATCACTCGCACCGGCTACATACTTTGCTCTTACCCTATATGTATGCTCTGTCCCTGGAGTTAATCCTGTATGCTCATAGGTTGTACTACTGCCGTTATCAATAACAACTCCATCTACTTCTATGTCATAACCAGTAGCACCTTCTACACTATCCCAGGTCACAGTTATTGTTGTGTCTGTTGCCGTTGTATTAATATTTTGGGGTACTTGAAGTGAAAGGGTTGTTAGGATTATCGAAACCGTATCGGATGTGTTGCCGGAAGGGTCTATGCTTTTTATAACATACTCATAGGCTGTTGACGCATTCAAGCCACTGTCCTCATAATATAAGGAGCTTACTGTATCAAGCTCATTTTCATCTCTATATACCACATAGGATACTTCCCCGGAATCATCAGTGGCAGCATCCCAAATAATCCTAATATAGTTACAACCTATTTCTTCTTGCCTTAGATTTGTTACCGCTGTCGGTGGAGTGGTATCAAGCTCTATAGTGGTTACATTTATAACACTGCTCCAATCACTGGTGATACTTTCATTCTTAGACCTTACCCTGTAAGTATGCTCTGTCCCCGGGTCTAACCCGATATGCTCATAAGTTGTACTATTACCATTATCTAAAATATCTCCATCTACCTCTATATCGTACCCTGTCGCCCCTTCTACACTGTTCCAGGTTATGATTATTGTTGTATCTGTTGACGTTGTGTTTATGTTTGTTGGTGTGCTCAGCAAGGTTGTATCTGTTGCCATTTGTGTTACTGTTTGTGTTACTACATTGCTCCAATCCCCGGTTCTGCTTTCTCCTTTTGCTCTAACCCTGTAGCTATGCTCTGTCCCAGATTCTAATCCGGTATGCTGGTAGCTTGTGCTACTTCCGTTATCTACTACTACTCCATCTACTTCTATATCGTAACCGGTAGCATCTGCTACACTATCCCAGGTTACTGTTATAGCTGTATCGGTTGCTGTTGCATTTATGTTTGCTGGTATATCGAGAGCAGATGATAGGGTTGTCGTTTCACTTACCACTATACTCCAGTCACTTGTAATACTTTCATTCTTAGCCCTTACCCTATAAGTATGCTCTGTCTCTGGTTCTAATCCGGTATGCTCATAGGTTGTACTACTGCCATTATCTAAAACAACTCCATCTACTTCTATGTCATAACCAGTAGCACCTTCTACACTATCCCAGGTCACAGTTATTGTTGTGTCTGTTGCCGTTGTATTAATATTTTGGGGTACTTGAAGTGAAAGGGTTGTTAGGATTATCGAAACCGTATCGGATGTGTTGCCGGAAGGGTCTATGCTTTTTATAACATACTCATAGGCTGTTGACGCATTCAAGCCACTGTCCTCATAATATAAGGAGCTTACTGTATCCAGCTCGCTTTCATCTCTATATACCACATAGGATACTGTCCCGGAATCATCAGTTGCAGCATCCCAGGCTATCTTTATGTAATCACACCCGATTTCCTCTTGCCTTAGATTTGACGGTGCTGACGGTGAATTTTCATCTAGAATCTCTGCATAAGCCAATATAGAAAAGTAACCATCAATTGCCATAAAATTGAGTACTAACACTATAATAAGAATTATTGATAGCAAACCCTTTCTCTTCTCCTTCATACTAACTATTCCTCCTTTTGCTTGCATGTTATTATGGATTCGCCTGAAATCCATTAGCACACGAGATATCAAATATATATTTACATTTATGTTTTATTTAACCATGGTATTTAATATATGTTAAGACAACTCTTTTACTTATTTAACAAATCTTTGAAATATCCTTCTGAATTATTAATGTTTTCGCCGCAAATAACCTCATAATAGACTATCTATTCTTATATTTATTCTTATTAATCGTAATACCTCACTATTTCGGTATATTACTGCTATTTTCTCCCGACACAATTACAGAATTTTTCTACTAATCTGATAAAATTTACGTGGTAATATGTTGGTTTATAAACTTAATACAGAGCTTTTTCTTCGTTTTACTTTTTAATTACCTCAAAATTGTCTGCTGCTACTTACAAACTTCATATCGCAATAACATTACAATTTTTTGATCGATACTTCCTACTGTCAAGTCCAAAGTGAACTTTTGCGGCCGAATTACTACCAATGAAAGCAAAAAAAATTCTCCACTTTATCAGTGAAGAACTCCAAAATTTTCTAGGTTATAATAATCTCTACAGCAAAGTTCCTTTTCGGTTTTTTCGTAAATTGAAACAAAACACCTGTCTCTTGTTATTCCTATACCTCCTAGGGCACCCCTAAAGGGCTACCCATTTTACGTCCCGAACCGGGACCTCTACAAACCTCACCCGCCACCGCAGGCCGGGCCATGGGAACCTCCATGCCCGCCCGATCCCCCGGTCCCCGCGTCGCCGCCAACTCCGAAAACCGAGAATACTTTTTTGACCTTGCTGCTGCCGCAATCGGGGCATTCCACTTCTTTGTCCCTGTCCGAAGCCCTGACCAGCTTCTCAAAGGTTTTACCGCATTTTTCACAATTATATTCGTATATAGGCACTGTTATCTCTCCTTTCTGCTGCGGTTTAAAAATTTGTAATATAGGGTACGGGGGTATATATACATAATATTATACCACCATTACTGCCGGTGTAAACAGATACTAATAAAAAAGGCGCCCCTCCGGGGCGAGACTTCTGAGAAACTATGCTTTTTTGTTTGTCATTCTGAAACGAAGTTGAAGAATCTGACTTTGTCATTCTGAACGTAGTGAAGAATCTTATGTTTCCAATAACTTAAAGATCCTTCGCTATCGCTCAGGATGACAAAAAGAGACTTTTTCAGTGGCCTCCTCAGGGGCACCCTTTACGCCTTTTTCTCCAGCTGTTTGAATATTATATATGAATACACAACCGGCGACAGTGCCAGTCCGAAAACCAGTACCAGGAATATTGTGCCGCTGGTTATAAAACCAACAAAGGCATTAATTACAAAAACAACTCCCAGCACCACGAACACCCTTCCCCCAAAACGGTGGGTTTTTTCCCAGACCTTTTCATTGGACAGAGTCCAGGGAGTCTTTATGCCCATATACCAGTTCTGCTTAATCCTGCTCATGTAGTTGCCCAGTACTATAAACAACACCCCCACCATAGCGTTAACCCACAGTGTTATATTAACCTGTCTGCCAAAAGCCGCCATTATGGAAAAGATGTATACAAACGCCATGAAACCCATGATTACCTGCATCAACAGAAAGTACTCTTTCTTGAACCTTTCATAATTTGCCCTTTTGGGGTCCAACCCCGGCAGTATAACAGCAAGAGCATATATCAATATTGAAACGACCGGGCCCATGGATACCGCCTCAGTTTTTGATCCATACCTGTCGGGCTGGCCGTTGAAGGACCAGTGCACCGGATACTGGCCGTCAGCGGGAAGCTTTATATAGGCGTAAACGGCAACGGCACATACTACAACCAGCATTATGAGCATTATGGGATTACTTCGTATTCTTTTCAATGCAATCTCCCTCCTATTCCTTAAAATTTACAAGCCAGGCCATTAAATCCTGAAAAACCGTGGTGTTCAGCGAGTATATAATATTCTGGCCCCGCCTTTCCACCGACACAAGCCTTACATCTTTTAACATTTTGAGATGATGAGAAATTGTAGCATGAGTTGTAGAAAACCTTTCGGCTATCTCACCGGCAGTCATATCCCCACTCCTGAGCATCATCAATATCTCTCTTCTGGTTTTGTCCGACAAAGCCTTAAAGGTATCTCCAAGCAAAACATCACTCCTTTTTTTACCGCAATTGATATTTAGATATTTAGATTCACATCTAAATATTACACGGTTAAAGCTTTTTTGTCAATACCAAAACTGCCAGGGGAATAGCACCATTTACATTTCCCTGGCAGTTAAACTACTATCTGTATTCCAAAATCCTCTCCAGGATCCTGTCCTTCAGCCTGTCTACCGCTTTGAAATCCATATTGTTTATATAATGCTCCTCCAGCCTGTCATGGGTTTTCTTTGCATTGTATATTGCCGCTATAGCCTCTGCTTGGAGCTGTTCATATAAATGCATATCACCCTCTATATCCTCCATACTGCCTCCCAGTCTGTCCCGGTCCAGCATCAGGTTTAAATCCACTGCCCTGTCGGCAGTTTTTTTGCCCTCAGTGCTGCAGGTAACCGCTACCCCAAGCTCTTTTAACACAATGGTATCCAGCTTATGGGGTTTTAAAGGCCGGTGAAAGTATTCAACCTCCACGCCCCTGTCCGATGCATATCCGGCCAGCCTGTTTAATATGAACGTCTTGCCCGTCCCGGGATGCCCATTAACATAATATGTTCTTTGTACATTTTCCAGTATTGTCTCCGAATAGTCCACAAATCCTCCCGGCGTATATGCACTGCCAAAGAGGTGCCGGTCTTTCCCCGGTATCGCCGATACCGGCCATCCGGCAAAAATCTCCCCTGCCCATTCCTCGGCCGCCAGGTTGGCCCTTCCATAGTCCATACTTGAGCTGTATTTTTCCTCTATATCATCCATAACAAGCTTTGCCGCCGCCAGCAGTTTATAGGCCCTGGCAAAATGCCGGCTTATTTCCCTGGTGTATTTAACTATGTCACCCCTACATTTTTCCAATGCGCCCACATCCCAAAATTCACCGAAGTTAATTATTTCGTCAACAGCCCCGGGGTATTTGGGGTCCACTACGTGAGGAGCAGTACCGTCAAGCAGGGCAATTTTTAAATCCTCTATGACAACCGCATCAAGGGAATTGTTGTCCGACGAACAATAATGCATCTCTATGTCAAAGCCCAGTTCTGTCATTTCCTTGGCCATTTTCTTCATAAAGCTGGATTTACCCACCCCCGGTCCGCCTTTTATTACAAAAACCCTGTTTGCATCCTCTGATATTATATAGTTGTAATATGAATAAAAGCCCTGGGAGGTATTACCCCCGGGAAACATTTTTCTTACCCTTCCTGCCACAGCAACCATCCTCTCATTTTTTAATACTATCAGTTTATTTCACAGGACTTAATATGTGAATACCGCATATTTATATATGCCATAACCGGCCGCTCTTTTTTGACACAATTACTCAAAATACCGCATCAAACTTTGTCGTATTATATCTTGGTTGATAATTATTTGAAAAATGTTATAATAAAAATAGCATTATTTGTTATGTCTGCCGATAATTATATTGGAATGTATCCTTAACTTACACCGGGATGAAAAATATGCTTATGTCATTCCCGGATATAATGATTCAATACATTAGCTGCACTATTCAACTACTTATCACGACTCTATTATTAGCAATTTTCTCACCATAATGTAAAAATAAAAATAACGGGAGGTATCATTATGACAAAGCTTATTGGACTTGATGTTGGTTATGGATTTATGAAAGTTACTGACGGAAAAACCGGTTTTTCCTTTCCCAGTGTGATAGGAGAAGGGCATAACAAGCAAACCTTCAATGTATTATCTACCGGAAATTCACCAGTAGACGATCTGAAAATCGGCATCGACGATCAACTCTATTTCGTTGGCAAAACGGCTATCAGACATTCAAAGTTCGCACACCGCGATCTCTCTTACACAAGGGCAATAAGCGATGACCTGGAAACCCTTTTCTACAGTGCCCTAAGTCCTTTTTGTAACAACCCGGTTAACCGGTTCAGGGTCATAACAGGCCTTCCGGTGGAGAGAATGCACCTGTCTTATGACCTGGCGGAAAGGGTAAAGGGAGAAAAGGTAGTAGTCATTTTTAAAGGAGATACTCCTCATGAGGTAAAGATAGATATTGAAGATGTGGAAGTGGTACCACAGCCCCTTGGCACATACTGGGCGGTATATCTTAATACCCTCGGGCAAATAACCGAACCGTCGGCAGGTCAGATAGGGATAATTGACGTAGGCTTCAGGACAACCGACCTTGCCGCCATAGAAGAATCCGAATACATACCCGAGAAAAGCAAAACCATACCCATCGGATTGGTAACCGCCTACAGCGAAATTGCCAATCACCTTGCACTATCATATGGAGTGGAAAAAGAAAATTATGATCTGGACGGCATAGTAATTAAAAAGAGATTAAATGTAGCAGGCGAAATCATTGACATCACAGATATTGTAAACAACGCCTATGCTAAACTGGCGATGAATATACTGGTTATGATAAACTCCTACTGGAAAACCAACGATTTCGGAAATATAGTCATCAGCGGGGGCGGAGGCCAGGCTGTCAGCACATATATGTCGCCAAAGCTTAAGCAGGCCCAGCTGGCTCCAGAGCCAATAACGGCCAACTGCCGCGGCTATTTGACATGGGCAAATCTGCACTGGGGAACACTTACCGAATAATCCGACATTTATAACTGTTATCCGATTTAATGAATAGTGAGGAAAAATGCCATGTTTTCATTGAATTTTAAAAAAAATCAAACAAATCCTGAAGAACAGAGAACTGTTATAATCCGCGGTGGAATAAACGGCTCTATCCAACGTGCGGAAAAAGTAATTGTAGCAAAATCGGGGCATTTTCAGGGGACTATTGTCGCTTCATCCATAGAAGTATACGGAGAATTAAGCGGAAGTATAGAATGCAATAATATCGAAGTATTTCCTACGGGTCAGCTGCGCTGTGAAAATATGAAATACCAGAATATTGTTGTCCATGATGGAGCCCTGGTACTCCAAAACACCGATCGCCAGGCCTTTGTTTCCAATACTTCATTTAAAAATACAGAACCCGGTGGTAATTCCGGTTCTCCGGAAGAAAGCCCAAAGAAAGCCCCCGACCCGACCATTGAGATTAATAACAATGATAAGGACACAACCCATCCCGAGGATCCGGGAGGGCCCATTTTCTACACCAGTGTTTAAAGAAAAACAATAGGGCGGTTCTTCCGACAAAGCAGAAGAACCGCCCTATTGTTTTTCACCTTGGCTGTTAGTCATTTATGGGGGCTTTACGTACGAGTAAATAGCATGCCGACAGAAGCAGTGCGGTTCCCGCAAATAAGCTTAATGCCCCGATATAGGCGTTATTATTGTAGGCAAACCCCATGGCCCTTCCAAGGAAACCTACGATAGCCCTGCTCATCATCCCGCCCGTTTGTCTCTCTATATATACATACAGTATAATCATAGCAACCGGAATAACGGACACCAGAATCTTCACCATTCTGTTGGCTCTGTAATATATCATGGTAATAAGCCAGCCCCCGCATGCAACTAATGTATACAGCCCAAAGGACCAAAAATATTCCGCCAGATAATTATTAGTCCTATAGAGCTGCTCAAGGAGGCTTTCATACCGGAATATTTGACTGAGAATACCGTTTATCAATGTGTCCACCAGTGCCATAAATGCTGCTATTATAACCAATGAAGCCATATTCCCATAATAGAACTTCTTCCTTGATACATTGTTAGCCGTTATGAATTTGTAGCTTGATTTAAAACAGTCCAGCCCTACAATTGCTAAAAATATTACAGTTGCCGTTCCCAGACCCCCAAAGGTCACCTCTTCCGACACTCTGTTGCTTATATTTATGACAGCCAACATTATTAAAACTATAACCGTATAAAAAACTGCTACGCCCTTATATGAATAATAAAGCTGATATTTTGTTACCTTCATACTGGTATTCATGAATTTCCCCTCCCATCAATTAGTGAGGCTGATAAACAGCTTCTGCAATTCGGCTTTGGAAAAGTCCAGGCCCAGTTCCTTAGCCAGTGCTTTATTTTTGTTCTGTATGCTCTCAAGTACAGTTACGCTTTTAATATTTCCAATCACCTGACTACCCGTATGCTTTTTACCTTCAATATATCTGTCCACCCTGGAGGCTTCCCCGGTAACGGTATAGGCACAGCTTAGAAGGTCTTCCACCGGCTGATTTGCAATGAGCTTTCCCTCCCTTATTATTATGACCTCCTCCAGAACCTGGGCCACCTCTTCAATAAGATGGGTGGATATAATAATGGTCTTAGGGCTTTGGTTATAGCTTTCCAACAGCTCTTTGTAGAGCATATCTCTGTGATTTGCATCCAGACCCAGAACAGGCTCATCAAACAGCAAAATATCCGCATTTGATGCAAGGGCAATTATAGCTTTGAATATGGAACTGTAGCCTGTGGACAGTCCTTTCACTTTTTTATTTATGTTCAGCCCAAACTTTTCGGCCAGACCCCTGGCGTACTCAATGTCAAACATAGGGTAGAACTGCCCGGTCCATTTAAAAATGCTCTTAAGCTTTTCGCTTTCAGGATACAGGTTCTTCTCGGTCATATAAAACATGTTCCTCAAGACCCTGTCATTTTCCAATACGCTTTCGCCGTCAATCCTAATCTCGCCTCCGGTGGGGAATACCCTGTTTGTCATAAGGTTCAAAAGGGTGGTTTTACCCGCTCCGTTCCTTCCCAAAAGTCCGTAAATCTTATTTCTCTCTATTGTAATGCTTACATTATCAAGGGCTTTTATATCCCTGTAGTATTTACTTACCCCTTTTATCTCAATCGTCTTCATTGCCTTTGACTCCCTTCTATCATTCTGATTATCTCTTCCTTCGAAATGTCCAGCTTTGAAGCCTCGTCCATTACCGGCAGTATGAATCCCTGATAAAAATTCCTCTTTCGCTTTTTAAGGATTTTTCCCTTTGCCCCGGTGGTGACAAACATACCGACACCCCTCTTTTTGTAAAGAATACCTTCATCCACGAGTATATTCACGCCCTTACCGGCCGTTGCCGGATTTATCTTATATTTGACCGATATCTCGGTGGTGGATATTACCTGGCTTTCCTCTTGAAATACTCCCTTTAGAATGTTGTCCTCAATAGCCTCGGCTAATTGAAGGTATATAGGCTTTTCACTGCTAAAATCTAGAAGCAATAATCCCAACCCCCTTCGTCAGTTGGTTAGTCAGTTGGTTAGTCAGTTGGTTAGTTAGTTACTTATGTAATTAACTGTATAACTTATTATGCCCTTTGTCAATACCTTTCATAAAAAATATTAACCGTTTACATGCGTTGCCGTTATACCAAAGGAGCAGGCATATTGGCACCTTGTTATTGACCTATTCTAAGGTCTTGCCGGAAATCATACATCTTATGTTGGGTACTGAAAGCTCTTTTTACAATATGTCACCCAATAAAACTGATAAATTAATCAAATATATGCATACTAAATGTTGAGCGGATTTTGGTATAGGCCGCAGCTAATACATTGATGGGAGGTAAAAACCGATGCAGGAAAATATACAACAGATAGCAGAAGAAAACATACTCAGGCAGATCACACAAAAACCTGTTACACATCATCAGGTGACGCCCGATATTATGCTTTTGGAGTTTCCCTTTGTTAATGTCTTTATTGCCGGAGAACCGAATAATAATGGTGAATGGGTACTTGTGGGAGCAGGCATGGCACACACCGGCCAGGATATTATAAATGCCGCAGAAAAACGTTTTGGAATAGGGACCTCACCTAAGGCAATAATCCTTACCCATGGCCATTTCGACCATGTCGGAGCAATATTGGAGCTTATAAATCAGTGGAATGTGCCCATCTATACCCACCAACTGGAGCTTCCGTATCTTACAGGCATGATGGACTATCCCCCCGCCGACCCGACTGTGAATGACGGATTAATAGCAAAAATATCGCCTACCTTTACGAACAAAGGCATAAACCTGGGCAGCCGTGTCCAGCCTCTGCCCCCGGACGGAAGCGTACCCGGAATGCCGGGTTTCCGTTGGATCCACACGCCCGGTCATTCACCGGGGCATGTGGCGCTATTCCGTGAAAAGGACAGAGTACTTATTGCCGGTGATGCAATTACCACGTTAAAACAGGATTCTGCACAATCGGTACTAAGCAGGGAAAAGGAGATAAACGGACCTCCGGCATATTTCACCATAGACTGGCAGGATGCCGAAAACTCGGTTAAAGCCCTAAGAGATTTAAAACCCCGAATTGTTATCTCCAGCCATGGTCTGCCCATGCAGGGGCCGGAAGCAGCCAAACAGTTAGAGCACCTTGCAGATAATTTTGCCCAACAGACCGTACCTAAACATAAACGTTATATACATTAGCAAATACCAGGTTTTTGGTCTGACTCTTTTGGCAGATTGTGATGTTAATACAGAAGCCATGCTGGCCGGGCTGGTTTGTTTTCTTGTTTTCCCGGGCAATACTGTTTGACCGGCCCGGCCTTGATAAACTACCCGATTAATTGTAAAATACCTCCTATGGTTTAAGGACAACCTTGATGCAGTTATCCATTTTTTCATCAAATATCTCATAGCCATGTTCGCCGTCCTTAAGGGATAAAACGTGGGTTATTATGTCTGTCCCATCGAACTTCCCTTCCCTGATAAGGCTTAGTATAGGCTCTACATAGGCATGGGCAGGACACTGTCCCATTTTGAGAGTGATATTCCTGGCAAAAAAATCTCCCAGCGGGAACATATTGTATCTGGCCCCATATACCCCTACCAGCGCAACCGTACCACCCTTTCTTACGGCCTGGGTTGCTATCTCGATGGCCGATTTTGATCCTCCCTGCAGCTTTAATGCCGATTCGGCCATCTCCAGCACCGTCATTTTACCGTCCATGCCCACGCAGTCAATGACTACATCGGCTCCGCCGTTTGTAATGTCTTTGATGTACTCGCCGGTATTGTCATAATGGTTGAAGTTCAATACCTCCACTCGGTATCTGGTCCTGGCATGCTCAAGCCTGTAATCAATGTAATCCACGGCTATTATCCTGCCGGCTCCTTTAAAGGCCGCCCACTTGATTGCTGTCAGACCTATTGGACCGCAGCCAAGCACAACTACGGTATCCCCCTCCTTCATCCCCGACATTTCCACACCCCAATATGAGGTGGGAAGAACATCGGTGAGAAACAACACCTGCTCATCTGTGAATTCTTCCGGGACCACTGTGGGACCAACATTGGCATAGGGCACCCTCAAGTACTCGGCCTGCCCTCCGTCATATCCTCCGTAGGTATTGCTGTAGCCGAATATTCCGCCCACTTCCCCGTTTGCATTGGAGTTTTCGCACTGGGACCACAGGTCATGCCGGCAGTACCAGCAGCGACCACAGGATACCGGAAAGGGAACAATTACCCTGTCTCCTTTTTTGACCTTGGTGACATCTCTGCCTGCTTCCTCGACAATACCCATGGTTTCATGCCCCAATATAAAACCCTTGGGCATATTGGGAACCATTCCATGTATCAGGTGCAGATCGGAACCGCAAATGGCCGTTGAAGTAACACGGACAATTATGTCATCATTATGCTTTATTACCGGATCATCTACATCCCTTACCTTTACGTCCTTAACGCCTTGGTATACCAATGCCTTCATAAAAAAAGCCTCCTCCGTTATCTGATAGAGTTAGCCTTTCCACCATAAATACAAATATACTTATACAGAATGCATCCCATTCCCGTTACGGAAATGGATGCATTGGAATTACTTTATGGGTATATTGTAAATCTTGCTCGGCACTTATACATAAACCGTCCGGGACCGGAATACATATTTAAAAAAACAAAAGGTGATAAGGATGCCCGGATTTGTTTCCAATATTATCCTAAATTTTTTTATAGCCCTGGGAGTCGTTCTGGGAGGGTCTGTATTCGGAGCACTGGCGGCAACATTAACCAACCAGCCGCCCCTCAAAACAATGATGACAGTAGCCGATAACATAAAAATTTGGGCCGTTGCCGTAGCTCTTGGCGGAACCTTTTCATCTTTCAGAGTGCTTGAGCAGGGGCTCTTTAAAGGGGAGGTCAGATCCTTGGTAAGACAACTCCTTTATGTTTTTTTTGCCATGGGAGGAGCCCAATTGGGCTATATTATGCTCTGTTTAATTAAAGGAAGGAACCCAAACTGAAAAACATGAAAATTTTTGCAAGGCCAATACAATATGTCAGCTTGGTGTTGCTGGGGATTTTGCTGGGAGCATCATTGCTGAACCTTCTATATGGATACAAGCTTGAAATAGCCCACAGCACAATAAATGACCTTAAGTCCAAGCTCAGCTATGCAGAGGACAGACTCAAGCAACTTCAGGACAAAGAAATCCCTCCAAAGGCACTTATTGTTGAAAATATTGTGCCTGTCCTGTTATATGACGGGCAAAAAATAGAACTGTCATTGGTAGAAAAGTATATCAGAGATGCGGTAGGCCACCTGATAGGAGAGCCTGTGGAAAACGTGGACCTAAAGCTGGTAATTCGAGTATTCGATGGAAGAATCCTAACCTTTGATTCTAATAAATGTCAATTAAAAATCCGGTATATTCTGCTATCCCAAACTCTTGAAATATATTTAGAAATTGAGGATGTCCCTGTACAGTAGACATCGGTTCCTAATTTTTGACCATTTCAATACCCTTGCCGCCCCATCAGCCTATAAGTGATTTTTTTGCCTTCCTCCACCGCCGGCTGGTCAAAGGCGTTTACTCCAAGCAGTTCCCCCATGTATGCCGTCATGAGCATATACAGGAAGACCAATTGGCCGATTATATAGGGTGACACCTCGGGCAGAGTTATTTTATAATTCATTCTTCCCCGCTTTGCAAGTACCTCCCGGGTAGCCTGGAATTCCGACTGAAGCAGCTTCTCCAGCGTGCTGCCGGCCAAATAATTCAATCCCTCTCCCCCTTGGCCCGCCTTGGGTATAACAAAGGAATTTCTCCTTTTTTCAACCTCTATCAGTGTAAAAATCTTATCGTCAGGACCGTCAAGGAATAGCTGTAGCAGTGAATGCTGATCCCGGGCCCCAATTGCCTTTAGCGGCGTCTGTCCCACCTGTATTGCCCTGCCGCCGGTGCTTATGGTCTTGCCCAGACTTTCGGCCCATAACTGGCAGTACCAATCGCCAAAGTAATACAGGCCATCCCAATAGGGCATTACAACCGATACGGCCTTGCCCTTTCTGTATGCAAGGTATTGGAGGGCGGCTCCCATCAGCGCCTGGTTTTTGTATGGATCCTGTTCTGTACACGCCTGAGCGGTATATGCGGCTCCCGACAGCAGTTCCTCTATATCAATGCCCGATACCGCCGCCGACAGAAGTCCTACAGCTGACAAAACCGAATATCTTCCTCCCACGTTTCCAGGAATATCAAGCAGCCTGTATCCCTCCTGCCGGGCAATCTCCAGCAGGCTGCCCCGGGAAGCATCGGTGGTAGCTATTATGCTTTTTTGCGCCTTTTCAGGTCCCACTTTTTTTTGGAGCATATCTCTTATAACAAGGTAGTTTGACATTGTCTCCACCGTGGTACCCGACTTGGTTATAACGTTGAATATCGTTTTCTCTAAATCCAGTACATCAAACAGTGACTGCAGATGGTCGGAATCTATGCTGTCCAGCACGAATATTCTGGGACAGCCCCCTCTTTCCCCCAATGAAAGCATATTATAATACGGATGATTGAGGGCACCGTGCAGCAGCCTGTTGCCGAGGGCCGACCCTCCGATGCCCACCACCACCATGTTTTCATAGTTGTTCTTTATATGTTCTGCAAGCCTTTTAATTTCCCCGGATTCCTTGTTTTTATAGGGCAAGCTGAAGAAACCCAAAAGGCCCTTATCCTCTTTTGCCTTCACAGCCTCCCCGGCTGCAGCAAGCTTTGGCCGGATATCCCTGATTTCCTCTTCAATGGACGGTACTGCCTCCAGCATTCCGGAAATGTCCAGTCTGATTTTATCGCCCATATATACCGCCTCCCAACGTTAATAGTAATCGGTAGCCAGTGGCCGGTGACCAGCTAACTTTACCCTGATATCCACGAACTACCAACTACAAGCTACGAACTAGTACCCAGTATCCGTAATCTGTGATCCATGACCTGTGATCCGTGATCCGTGATCTATTAAACTAGCATATTCATATGAGACTCCATTTTGGCCTTTATACTCCTAAGCCTATTCTCGGCTTCTTCCCTTTTTCCTGCCGCAATTGAGAAATACAACTTTATTTTGGGCTCGGTTCCCGAAGGCCGTATGCAAACCCATGACCCGTTTTTCAGCTTGTAATACAGAACATCGGATTTTGGAAGATCCAGGCTGCCCATCCGGTTACCGTTATTATCATAGTATACCCGGTGCAGATAGTCCCTTATCTCCTCCACCTGCTGACCAAGTATTTCATTCATCCGGTCCATGTTGTCCCTGAAGTACTGCATTACCTGCTGTATCTTTTCCAGTCCCTCACAGCCCTCCAGTCTCACCGAAACAACGTCCTCAATATAGTATCCGTATTTTTTGTACAAATCCTCAAGGGCCTGGGATAATGTCATTCCCTTCAGCTTATAGTATAGAGCCATTTCGCAGACAATAAGCGTGGCAATAATGCCATCCTTATCCCTTACAAAATCCCCCATAAGATATCCGTTGCTTTCCTCATAGCCCAACACAAAGTTTTTATCCCGGGTATGGGAGAACTCTTCTATCTTTTCCCCGATGTATTTGAAGCCGGTCAGTGTATCCAGCGTGTCCACTCCATGGCTTGCGGCTATCGCCCTTCCCATTTCGCTTGTAACTATGGTCTTGACTATGGTATCACCTCGGGCACTTAACCCCAGTGTGTTTCTTCGGGATAGAACGTATTCGGTAAGCAGGACCCCAATCTGGTTTCCGGTAAAGGTTTCAAACCGGCCGTCTGCATTCCTGACGGCTATCCCTATCCTGTCGGCATCGGGGTCGGTGCCCACCACTATATCGCTGTCTCCTTGTCTGGCCGTCATTATGGCCATCTCCAGTGCCTCCCGGTCTTCGGGATTGGGCGACCTGACGGTGGGAAAATCCATATGGGGTTTTTCCTGCTCCTTCACGGTGCTTACCTTTGTAAATCCGGCGGCGGCAAGTACCGAAGCAACAAGCCTATAACCGGTTCCGTGCAGCGGAGTATAAACAATACCCAGTTTTCCACCCTCGATACGTATCATCTCCCGGTCAAGGCACAGCGAAAGTACCCTCTCCATATACTTTTGGTCAATCTCTTCACCAATGGTTATCAACTGCTTATGTTCAACAGCCTTTTCCCTTTCCATTGCCGAAACTCCGCAATAATCGCAAACCTTGTTTATCTCCAGTGTTATCCTTTCAGCCCTGTCCTGAGTTATCTGTCCCCCGTCCTCCCAGTATACCTTAAACCCGTTGTACTGGCTGGGGTTGTGGCTGGCGGTTACCACTATACCCGCCGTGGCACCCAGTTCTCTGACTGCAAAGGATAAAAGCGGGGTGGGCCTTATATTGTCAAACAAATAGGCCTTAATCCGGTTGGCGTTCAACACCAGCGCGGCTCTCAGCGCAAATTCATAAGACAGGCGGCGGGAATCATAGGCAATGACCACGCCTCTGTCGGCATACTGCCTTCCCAGTAAATTAATATGGTTTGCCAGGCCTTGAGCCGCCCTACCCACAGTATATAAATTCATCCTGTTTGTACCTGCACCCATAAGGCCCCGTAAACCTGCCGTCCCAAACTCAAGACATGTACAGAACCTTTCTCTGATTTCCTCTTCATTATTCTCCATGTCCAGCAGTTCCTGTTTTGTATGCCGGTCTATTAGCGGGCTGTTTACCCAGTTTTTGTATTCATATATATGCTCCACTTTTTCACCCCCAAGTCTAGTCTCCATTCCTGATCGCCTCCTTGGAATGGTTGTCGGCCAGATCCCCCAGGACTATCTGTACTGTGTGTTCCCTGCCGTCATCCACCAAAGGAATATACCCATCCTCTATGGTTGTGGAATCCAATGTCATCTCCCGGACACCCCGGTTGACCCTGTCGGGATTTTTGACGTTTATAATATACTTGGTACTTTTGTATCTATACTCAATCCAATACTCATTCCAGTCCCTGGGAATGCACGGCTGAACCAGCAGCCTGCTGCCCTCTTTTACAAAGCCTAAAATATATTCTATCCCAACCCTATACAGCCAACCCGCAGCACCGGTATACCACGTCCAGCCTCCCCTTCCCGAATGGGGGGCCACCGCATATACGTCTGCCGATGCGACATAGGGCTCAACCTTATAGGTTGCACACTCTATGGGCGTCCTGGCATGGTTTATTGGATTTATCATATTGAAGAACTCCCAGGCCTTATCTCCGTACCCCAGCATGGCAATGGCATTTATAACCCAGGTTGCCGCATGGGTATACTGTCCGCCGTTCTCCCTCACTCCGGGAACATAACCCTTTATATATCCCGGCTCCAACTGACTTTCATCAAAGGGCGGAGTAAAGAGGAGTATCAAACCTTCGTCCCTTCTTACCAGATAGTGCTCCACTGCATTCATTGCCTCTGCCATCCTTTTGGGATCACCCTGTCTGCTTATAACCGCCCATGACTGGGCTATGGAATCTATGGTGCATTCGGTGTTTTCGGATGAACCCAGCGGAGTTCCGTCATCAAAATAAGCTCTTCTATACCATGCCCCATCCCATCCGTTTTCCTGTATAGCCCGGGATATATTCTTAACAGCCTCGGAGTATTTTTGTTTGCACTGCGGATCCTTCATCCTGTCACATAAAGGTATAAATTTGGTTAGCGTATCACATAGAAACCATCCCAGCCATATACTTTCACCCCTGCCCTTGTCGCCCACCGTATTCATCCCATCATTCCAATCCCCCGAACCCATCAGAGGTATACCGTGGTCTCCGAAATTGAGGGACTTGTCAATGGCCCTCACGCAGTGCTGGTATACCGAAGACTTTTCCCTGGAAATCCGTGGAGTTCCGTATCTTTCATCTTCATCCTCATCCAGCGGCAAATCCTCAAGGTAATGCACCTCTTCCTCCAAAATGCCATAATCTCCCGTCCTGCTTATATACTCGGCAGTAGCATAGGGAAGCCACAGCCGGTCATCCGAGAATCTTGTACGAACACCCTTCTCCTGTATTCCCGGATGCCACCAGTGTTGTACATCTCCTTCAACAAACTGGTGGGCACAGTGTATCAATATCTGCCTGCGCGTAGCCCGGGGCATGGCGTATACCACATTTACGGCATCCTGCAGCTGATCCCTGAAACCATAAGCGCCTCCCGATTGGTAGAAGGCAGTCCTTGCCCAAAGCCGGCAGGATATTGTCTGATAAAGCAGCCAATAATTCAGCATCAGATCCATGGACGTGTCGGGAGTTTTGACCTTGATAACCCCAAGGGTATCCTCCCAGGATTCTTTAACCTGCTCAAGCGCCTGTCGGCAGTTGTCGGTATGTCTGAATTCTTTAATTATCTCTTCTGCCTCAGCCTCTTCCGAAGCCTGTCCCAGCAAAAATACAAGCTCCCTCTCCTTGCCAACATCCAGCTCAACATGAGTCTGCAACGCAACACAGGGGTCATAACCTACGCCTGTTTTGTTGCAAAGGCCCTCCTTTGTAAGGGCTTTTGGATTGCTTAAACTGCCGCCTATGCCAAGGAACTCAGACCTGTCTCCCGTATAGCTGCTCACCTTCCCGGAGGATGCAACAAAGGCTATTCGTCCCGGGAAATCATAGTTGAACGGGTTTGTTACTAAAACCGCCTGGCTGCCGCTTTTATACTCGGTACTCAAATACTGCTGCGTCAGCTGGTCGCTAATACCCAGCACCGGTCTTATATAATAAGTAATGCTAAGCCTTCTTTTCTTGTTACTGTCGTTTTTCAGCCTTAACATAGAAATCTTCACCGGCCGGTCACGAGGTATAAACATTGTAAGATGCTGGTCAATCCCGTGGCTGTAGTGATGGAACAACGAATAGCCCAGTCCGTGTCTGATGGTATAATCACCATGATCCCTTATGGGAAGCGGGGTAACCGACCATACATCGCCGTTTTCCTCATCCCTGATATATACTACCTCCCCCGGCGGGTCGGATACCGGGTCATTGGACCACGGAGTCAGCTTGTTCTCCCTGCTGTTCTCTGCCCATACAAGTCCCGAACCGCTCTCCGAAACATGAAACCCGAATTTTTCATTGGCAATTACGTTAATCCAGGGCGCCGGCGTACAAAAATTCTCCTTCAGCCTGATTATATATTCTCTTCCATCCTTGCTAAATCCTCCATATCCGTTAAAATACATTAGCTCAAGGGGGTAATCCCTGGTCTCATATTTTATATCATACCGGTTGAAGCTTTTCTCCACGGGCAGTCGGTCTCTGTCCTCGGGGTATTTAAGCTGCAAATCAATTGGCCCGTCCCCTCCCCTTAGTATTACCCTGGCCGCAGTGTGCACTAAGACTATATCCTCTCTGGGCATTATCCCTGCATTCAGTATATGGACACCTCCGGGCTTGTCTATTACATCTCTGCCGTTACTTGAAAGCACTATCTCACTCACCAACTCCTGCAGTGGCTGCAAATAGCTGCTTTGGTCCTGGTTTAGTATGACAATGTCGGCCTGCAGTCCCTTGGTCCTCCAGTATTCATGGGCCTTCAGGCACTCTCTGACCAATTCGGAATGATCAGCTCTATTTATACTCACCAGTACAATGGGAAAATCACCGGATATTCCGTAGGGCCACAGCCCCGACTGGCCCTTGGTGTTTTTTCTGATAATGTCCTGGTATTTTCTTCTTGCGGGGTTGGGGTAAACTATCTGTGAAACCATGTTTTGATAGGTTTTGATCTCCCCTGCCCGCAGGTTCAGATAAGTTGTTTCCACCTGGCTCCTTGTAAGAGCCAGATCAAACGCCCGGGCAATAGAAGCCGGGTTATGGTATTTTGATGCAAGCTCAAGGGCATCTTCCCGGCTGTCGGCAATTCCCGTCATGAAGCTTACCTTTACAACCTTGCCCGGCTCCACCTTTACCCTCCTCCGGAGACTCATTATAGGGTCAAGAACAATACCGGTTACGTTGGAAAGAGGCTGGGCCAGCCCTGCAGGGTTTGTTAAATCTCTTCCCCGGCCGATGAAGTTGGCCCTGTTTGTTTCATATTGCAGGCTGCCGGCTACCTCATCATCCACCGTTATTGTATGGACTGCCCAAAGGGGAGCATCTTTTCGCTCCCTTGGCCGTCTCCAGGCTAGAAGAGTATCGTACTGTGATACCACCTCGGTCCTCACAAACAGGTTTTGAAATACGGGATGAGCCACGTCGGCTGCCTGGTGGGCCAATACCGGCTCGAGATAACTGGTAAGCTCAACCACCACAGGCATGCTTCCGTGATTTGTAAGGGATATCCTTCTTAGTTCTGCATTGTCCTCGGTAGTCACCACAACCTCAGTGTGGGTATCTATATTATCATCTGTCCTATAATACTCGGCCTTATCCTGTGAAAAAATGGCCATATAACCGTCGGGATTCTCCTTAAGCGGCTGATAGGCAGAGCACCATACTTTCTTTGTATTCAGGTTTCTTAAGAAAACAAATGTTCCATACTTCCCTTCTACAGCATCCTCTCTCCATCGGGTGACCTGAAGCCCATCCCTTCTGCTGTATCCGCCGCCTCCATTTGTAATCATTAATGAGTAGCGCCCGTTTGAAAGCATATGACACTGCGGAACCGGCGTATCCGGCACGCCGAATATCCTTATGACCTTCACCTCTTCCCTTTGAATTTCTTCAAGGGGTTGGATTGCCTCTTTATACTCCTTGGTTATAATTACCCGGAGCGGTATTTTCTCCTGGAGTAAAATCTCAGCCGACTTAATCACAGGGTCTTTATGGAATCTTTCCTGTATTATCTTATGGTTTAAATAGTTGTTGAGAGCAATAAAACCCATGCCCTGGTGATGGGCCATATAGCTTTTGACTATTACCTTTTTCCTGCCCCGCGTAAGCCTGCCCGGGGTATAATCGGCCGCTTCGTACAAGCCGTATTCGCCCTCCAGCCCTTCTTCCTTTAACCGTTTTATATTTTCTACGGCCAGCTGCGGGTTTACCTGAAGCGCAAGCAGGGTTGAGTACGGAGATACCACCGTTTCTTCGGCCAGTCCTCTTTTAAGACCAAAATCGGGAATACCAAAGGCCTTGTACTGATAATTCAAAAGCATGTCGAAACCATAATATCCCGACTCCGATATGCCCCAGGGAACGTTTCTCTTATCCCCGTACATTTTCTGAGCCTTCACTATTGTGCCGTAGGTCTCGTCCATCAGTGTATTCCTGTAATTTTTCATTACAAGCAGGGGCATAAGATATTCAAAGATTGTCCCTGCCCAGGATACCAAGCCCCTGTATCCGTCAACGACCGAAAGGGCGCGGCCCAGCTTGAACCAATGCTTCTTGGGTACCTCCCGCCTTGCAATGGCGATATAGCTGGTAATTCTGGCCTCGGATGCCAGCAGGTCGTAGTAGGAGTTAATCAGTTTTTCCTCCTCCACATTATAGCCGATGGAAAAAAGGTGTCTTGTAGTATCGTACAGCGGAGCGAATTCTGTGGCATCTATAAGCCTGCTTATACGGTCAATCAATGCATCCATTCGTCGGATCAGGCCGGCTGCATTGGCCCTGCACCTCACCACTTCATCCTTCAGCGAAAAAATATAATCAGCCCGGTCCTGTTTGTCCTTCCTGACTCTTTGAATGCTATCAATCTGGGTAATCAGGCTGTCGTAAGTCTCCAGCAGACCCCTCAGAGAAATACCCTTATCCATATCCCTTACCAGCGATAATACCTTGCCGTAGTCATCCTCATCATGGATAAAAAATTGCGCTTTGGCAATCAGAAGTTGGTCGGGAAACAATTCTTCAGTTTCCGCAATAAAGGATTCCACGGTTTTTTTTAGCTTCTGCGCCCAGGTATGGCTGCCAAGCTCAACCTCCCCCAGCCGCTCCAACAGTTCCCTCCATGCCATGGGAGTGATACAATCCTCCTTAAGGGCCAGGTCCAGTATATCACGGACATTTGCCGCCTCCTTCTCCATAAGCCCGGCCGTATCAACAAGTCCTCCCACCCGTCCTGTGTTAATAATCGGATAGTTTTTATAATCCTCGATTCCCTGTCTCAGACAAATAAGATATCCTACCAGGTTTCCGCTGTCCACGGTGGAAACGAAAAACGGCCTTAACACTTCCAGGGTCCTGGTATCATACCAATTGTAAAGGTGGCCTCTCCAGGTCTCCATACCTTCCATGGTGGTTATAGTCCGGTCCAGCCTGTCCACCATATCTATAGTAGAGATATACCCAAAATCTCTGGCTGAAAGTATGGAAATGAGCATAAAGCCTATATTTGTAGGAGACGTTCTGTGAGCAATTCCATTGGGAGGGTCTATCTGGACATTATCCGGTGCAAGGAAACTGCTTTCAGCCCCGGCAAAATCTTCGTAGTATGCCCATGTCTTTCTTGTCAGCCTTCTTAAACCGGCAATATCCTTCTGGTCCACCTCCTGCGGTTTTATGCTCTTCTCCGGAAGGCTTATCCTATATGCAATGCGCGGTGCAGCAGCCCATACCGCTCCAATTGCCAGCACATATGGAAGGCTGTACGACCTGAAAATGAGGATTGACGCCAGTATGACAACCGAACCGGCCACAGGAATCCTCATTTTTCTTATATAGCCGATCTGGTCATTTTGAAATCTCTTTTCAACCTCCGAAGCGGTAACCCATTCCAATAAGTTCTTATTCGAAACATACATCCTGTGCAATGTCCTTATTATGCCGTCGGCTGTTACATAAGCATGATAGGGCAGGAATGCAATTATAAGCAGAGTTTGGTATAACGAGCCTTTAAGACCCAATATGGCATTGCCGTTTATCTTATCCCTAAAGCCGGTATAGGACCTGGAAACAACGTGGTCTATGACTTCCAGCAGAAACTGAAAACCTACGGTGGTTAATGAAAACCCCACCCAAACCGCAATATTGCCGGGAAATATCATAAGTCCGAGGATAATCAGCAAAACCTGAAATATAGGCACCAGACTTCTCCTCAGGTTGTCAAATATTTTCCACCTGGACAAGAGTGAAAGAGGGTTATCCAGTATCTGACCCTCTCTGTTCTTTATCCTTGAGCCCAGCCACCCAAGCAGCTGCCAGTCCCCTCTTACCCACCGGTGCAGGCGCATCATATAAGAGCCGTATCCCGAAGGATATCCGTCAATCAACTCAATATCGGTGGCAAGGCCTACCCGGGCGAAGTTTCCTTCCAGCAGGTCGTGACTAAGCACCCGGTTGTCGGGAAATGCATCCTTTAGAATCCTGTTGAAAACGTCTATATCATATATTCCCTTTCCGGTGAATATGCCCTCTCCAAATAGATCCTGATATATATCTGATATGGCAGTGGTATAAGGGTCAATACCTCCCTGTCCCGCAAAAATCCTTGTGAATACCGAACGGTTGGCGCTTTCCACGTCTATACCGATTCTGGGCTGTATTATACCATATCCATCGCGTATTATCCCCGACCTTTCATTCCAGACTGCCCTGTTCAGCGGATGGGATATGGTTCCTACCAGCTTCTTGGCGGTGTCCATGGTCAGATTGGTGTCTGCATCCAGTGTAATTACATATTTTACATCCTTCAGGCGGGAAATGTCCCCCGAAATTGTCGAGTAGGACGTATCCCCGGCTCCACCCAAAAGGGCATTTAGTTCCAGTATTGCTCCTCTTTTTCTCTCCCATCCCATCCATTTATCCTGCTTTTGGTTGTACTGTCTGTGCCTGTGCAGGAAAAAAAAGAGTTCCTTATCTCCCGAGTATTTTTTGTTCAGCCGCTCAATGCCGGCCAAGCCTTCATTTATAATTTCTGCATCTCCGGACATAACCGGTTTGTCCCCATCCCTGAAGTCTCCTGCCAGAGCAAAGTACAGGTTGTCTTCCCTGTTGGCATGGTAATAAACCTCCAGACGGTTTATTAGCTCCTTCACCCTTTTCCTGTCGGGCAGCAGGGTTGGTATTACTATCAGCGTGCCGGCGGAATCCGGGATACCCTCCCTGTACTCAAGCTTGGGCAAAAAGGTAGGCAGGGTACTGTTGATAAAGCCCCAGTTTGCCATGGATATTGCCACATGGCTGGCCGGTATCAATACTGTAATTGCGATCAGCATGTTGAGCAGTATGCTGTGATCGCCGACATAAGAATACGAGTAATACAAAAGTCCCGACGTAATAATGAGGGTTATCAAAATTATACAAAAAAGGTAAAAGGGCACGCTGTAGTCATGAAATCTGTCTCTTACGTTATCTCTCCCCAGTTCCTGCAGCAGCTGTGCTCTGCCCTTTCCGGCAATATAATATCCCACATGGCATTCTTTCCCATCGAGGCCGTTGTCACAGGCCTCTTTGGCGCATTCCACCGCTTTCCTCACCACGCTGATTTGAGAAACCCGCACCCTGCCTGCTATCTTTTCTACCAACTTTCTGTAGTAATCCCTGGATTCAAAATCCATATGGAGGTACACACCGGAGGGGTCCTCCTTCAATATTTCATGAATGGCACACAAAGACTCGAATATATCGTTCCAGTCCAATACAGCCACCACGCTGAGACTGGTTATTGCGTTTCCCACCGAAATCTTTCTTGCTGCCTGGTCTTTGTGCTCCTGCTCAATCAATTCCCTCACCGTTATACCATAATCAAACAGCTTGCTATCGAAAAACTCAATTATCTCTCCACTGTCTATTCCATCCTTTCTCAACCTGCGCAACAAGTGTTCTATGTATGTGGGGGTAACATGGGTAATCTCTTTTATCTGTTCCCTGAGAACCGGAAGCAGGTTGCTGCCGTTTGCCGAAATAAACTCCTCGGCCCTTTTCCATTCCAGCTGGGTTGTATGTATCCTCTCGCATATGAATTTGATATTCTCAATCAAAGCCAGCCTGGTCATCAGGGATAATGACCAAACCTCTGCACTGGACAGCTTGCTGTGACGCTGATAGGCTTTCACAAAATCTATCAGGAGATTCTGGTCCAGTCTGCCGTCGGTGTGGGATATGAGTTCCAGTACAAGGGCGTACACCCTGGGATATCCCTTCAAAATACCGTTGCTCAATATGTTTAGCTGACGCAGTTTTTCCCTTGTCAGGTTCTGCCTTATTTCCTTAACCTGCTCCTCTATTTTGTAGTAATTGTCCAGAAGCCATTCTGAAGCGGGAGTCAACTGGCTGTCTTTTTTTTCATGGGAGTTTATGCTTTTGTACACCATGGTTATGGTTTTGAAATTGTTGTCAAGCCGCCCGGTAAGGGATTTGACAAACCGCGGCCTGGTTGATACGACATGCTCCCTTGCTATCTGGGCAGCATGATTCTGAAGCTGATCGGGTTGCAGCAGCACATCCTTAATAGTCCCCGCTTCTTCATCCCTTGTATTCATATATCTATGTAGGCCTATTAACAGCAGCAGACCTATTACCGGTAAAAATAATAAAAATCCCATAACGGTTGTATCCTTCCTCCCCTACTGTATCAGTATCTGTCAACATTCAATACACTGCCTATGGGAAAAAATCAAAGACCTTTTATTGTCTCTGATTTTCCAGAAGCTCCTTTACTCTTTGGCTTAAAGATGTTGAAAGCTCTGTGGCATACTCCTCCGAAAACCCTTCTGCGTATACGTTAAACACCGGCCTTTCAGAGTCCGGCAGTACCAATGCCCATCCCTTATCGTTTTTTATCTTAACCCCTTCGAACAGCTCTATGTCATTGTCCCTGTTCTGGTGAATTATTTCCTTAATAATTCTGCCCTTGTCCTTCCAGCCGCATTCAATCTCTTTCTTAATATAATAAAATTGGGGCAGCTCATCCACCAGCCGGCTTAAACTCATTCGATTGCCCACCAAAAAATCGATTACGCTTCCGGCACCCCATATGGCGTCAAAATTAAGCGCATACTGAAGCTGTATTCCGGCACCCAGTCCCCCTTCCTTAAGTGTCTCATTCATCCAGCAGGACAGATCGGATTTTGTTCTTATGACTCCTACGCCATACCCCTTTGCCATAGCTTCTATGGTTGCCGAAGCGGTATGGGGAAGTACCAGGTTATCGACAGCCCCGGTCTTTAATAAAATCAGCGACACTAAAGCAGTGTATTTCTCACTGTCTATCACTCTGCCCCTGTCGTCAATCAGAATTAAATTTTCCCCATTCTCGCCGAAAATTATTCCCATCTGCAGCTTATTGCTGACCACGTGGTTGGAAATGAAATCCCTGTAGCTGTCCACCGACAGGTGACGGCCGCCAAGATTGTCGGTCTCCACCCGGCACCCAATATGTCTCAAAAACCGCGCTGCCAGCTCCAATATGGTTTCCGACCTTGCGCTAATGAGTATTCTGGGGCTTTTGACTTTTATGTCATCCATACTTTCCAGCAGCATGGCTCCTTTTTTTACATATACGGCTGCAAAGTTATCAATACTGACGGGCTGGTTTACCTGATCGGCATTGCATCGCTCATAGTCATCCCGATTGAACAGGTTTTCAATCTTTCTTTCAACACTTCTGCCAATATTGGCGCCATTGTTGCCTAGTAGTTCTATATGTACCAAGTTCTCTTCCGAGCAATCACCCCTGACGTGCACTCCTCCATCGGCTTTGAAATAAGTCACAGCCAGCCGGTTTGCCGGCACCCAGGCATCCTTTATATCAATTACACCAATTCCGGTGGACAGAATCCCGCACATTATTGAATCCTTGACCAGCCTTGACCTGTTGGTATTATCACAGCTTACCACTATTACCGCATGGTCATCCATCAATGTGGCAAAGGCCGCCCCGAGGCGGGAGGCAAATTCAGGTGTAATATCGGTATTTATGTCTCCATTTATATCCCTGTATCCAAAAAGCGTCTTGGTTCCCTTGGTTCCCCATATAAGATTCTGGCTGACACTCATACCCTCGTCAACTCTTTTGTCGGGCCATATTTTAATACCCGGCTTAACTGTAACATTCGAAGCTATCCTGCTGTCCCTGCCTATTACTGAATTTTCCAGAAGGTTAACACCGTTTTTTATTTGGACATTTGTACAGGCCACAGCTCCCCGAAGGTGGCAGTTGGTCCCCACCCGTACATTTTTCCAGAGAATGCTCTTTTTTAAAGTTGTGTTCCGGCTTATTCCGCAGTTTTCCCCTATTATTGTATAGGGGTGAATATCGCAGCTGCTTTCTATACTGCTATTTCTGCCCAGGTATACCGGTGGTGATATTGCAACATTGTCTCCCATCCGGACGCCCTGGTCTATCCATATCCCTTGCTCTGCCTGGCGCGCCCCAATGTCAATCTTAACCATACCGTTTAGTATGTCAAACTGCGTTTGCTTGTATGATTCCAGGTCTCCAATATCGCACCAATAATCCCGGGTTACGTAGCCGAACATTGGGACCTTGTCCTCCAGCAGTTTGGGAAACAAATCCTTACTGAAATCAAAATTTTCTCCCCTGTTATAATACTCCAGTACTTCGGGTTCAAGTATGTATATTCCGGTATTTATGGTATCGCTGAAGACCTCTCCCCAGCTCGGCTTTTCGAGGAATCTGATAATTCTGCCGTTTTGGTCTGTTATTATTACTCCATATTCCAGAGGTACCGATTCCCTTTTTAGGACCAGTGTGGCCTTTGATTTTTTTGACCTGTGGTATTCTATGGCCTTATTCAAATCAAGATCTGTCAACGCATCCCCGCTTATTACTACAAATGTGCTGTCCAGATATTCCTGGGCATTCTTTACGCTTCCTCCTGTTCCAAGGGGCGTCTCCTCTATAAAATAGTTCAGGTTCACTCCCCATTCTTTCCCGTTGTCAAAGTATTCTGTAATTACAGAAGGCAGATATGCCAATGTTACAGAAATATCTTCTATGTTGTGCTTTTTTAGCAGCTTAATTGTATACTCCATAACCGGCTTGTTGAGTATTGGAACCATTGGTTTGGGCATGTCACAGGTTAACGGCCTCAGCCTTGTTCCTTCGCCGCCTGCCATAATAACAGCTTTTATGATGACCACTCCTTGCCTTTGATATAGAAACGTTATTGAGTAACTGCATTTTGAAAGGAAGACATTCCTTTAGCTTATACTGCCCAAATAAACAAAATTTAATCCGTACCATAACGGCTTGAATGAGTAAACCCAAACCATTACACAACAAACGGCCAAGATAAAAGCAATAAAAAAAGGGCGCATTCACGCCCCTTCAGACCTAGAATTTGGTCAGGTATTTTTGTATCTCCCACTCGCTCACCTTAGTCCTGTATTCGTTCCACTCTATCATGGCAGCCTCCACAAACCTGTTATAAACATGGTCCCCGAGGGCTGATTTAACCAGTTCATCCTTCTTAAGCTCGGTTAATGCTTCAAAAAGGTTGTAGGGGAGATTGTCTATGCCATTTTCCCTCCTGTCCAGCTTATCCATATCATACACATTGCGGTTAATAGGTGCCGGCGGTTGGGTTTCATTTTTGATACCATCAAGTCCTGCTTTTAGTACCACCGCAAGGGCAATATACGGATTTGCCGCCGGGTCCGGATTTCTGAGCTCGAACCTGGTTGAATCACCTCTCTTGGACGGCACTCTTATAAGAGGGCTTCGATTGGCAGCCGACCAGGCAACATATACCGGAGCTTCATAGCCTGGAACCAGTCTTTTATATGAGTTAACGGTGGGGTTGGTGATGGCGGCAAACCCCCGGGCGTGCTCCAGCAACCCGCCAAGATAGTTGTAAGCTATTTTGGATAGCTGCAGCTCACTCTTCTCATCGTAGAACGCATTTTTACCATCCAGGTTGTATAGCGACATATTGACGTGCATACCCGAGCCCGGGATACCAAATACCGGCTTGGGCATAAAGGTGGCATGAAGACCGTGTCTCTGGGCTATTATCCTCACTACCATTTTAAAGGTCATAATATTATCGGCCGTAGTAAGAGCATCATCGTATTTGAAGTCAATCTCGTGCTGCCCCGGCGCTACTTCATGGTGGGAAGCCTCAATCTCAAATCCCATTTGCTTAAGGGTAAGTACCATATCCCTCCTGGCGCTTTCCCCAAGATCTATGGGCGCCAGATCAAAATAGCCTGCATTATCATGGGTCTCTAAAGAGGGTCTACCCCTTTCATCGGTATGAAATAAAAAGAATTCGCACTCGGGACCGACGTTCATTTTATAGCCCATGGTCTCGGCCTCTTTCAGTATGCGCTTTAATGTATTCCTTGGACAACCGGCGAAGGGCTCCCCTTCCTTTGTGTATACGTCACAGATAAGCCTTGCTTCCCTTTGCTGTGAAATCCATGGAAATACAACAAATGTAGAAGGATCCGGGATAAGATACATATCGGATTCTTCTATCCGGACAAATCCGTCTATGGAGGAACCGTCGAACATTATTTCATTGTTCAATGCCTTTTCCAACTGCTCAATGGTAATGGACACATTCTTCATAACCCCCAGTATATCGGTAAACTGCAGGTGAATAAACTGGACATCCATTTCCCTGGCTTTCTTTAATACATCTTCTTTGCTCATTTTTTTTGACATATTACATCCTCCTTATTAGTGTAATGGGGACAGCGCTGCTTTTATTAATGTAAAAGATAATAAAAAAAACGTCCCCGGATAAAGGGTTTGCACCCCGTGTCCAACAGACGCCATTGCCTGTAAACAATATTTATAGTAATACTAATATTATTATACACCAATTTTCTCACTTCGCAATAGTTTTTTGATATTATTTTTCCACCGCATATCGAATGCCTAACCTTTATAATTCAGTTGCCCGCCAGCTTTTGTTTGCTTCTGCACCTGCTGCAATAACCATATATCTTGATGGGCATTCCAGCCATTAAAAAATCCTTTTCCTGCAACACCTGCTTTTTAAAACCGTCGGCCAGCCCGTCATCAATCTCCTCTACCCTTCCGCATGACAAACAGATAAGATGGTGATGTCCCGCCGCTCTGGGGCCGATAAATTCATACCTTGCAGGAGAATCCTCCATAGCCAGCCTCGAAACCAGTCCGGCTTTACGAAACAACTCTATGGTTCGATACACTGTGGCCAGCCCTGCTCTCTCCCTGCCCGCTTCACTTTTCCCGACAGCAAGCAGTCGGTGTATGTCCTCTATTTCCAGATGATGCCCTCTGTTATCATAGAGAATTCTAAGAATAGCCTTCCTCTGAGGAGTAATTCTTACCTTCTGCTCCTTAAGCAGATGATAAGCTTCTTCAAGCATTTACCGACACCTCCCTTGCCAAGCCTGCAAAATCCTTACCCCTTACCCCTCTCGCCTACTTTTCTTACATAAAATCTTTTATTTTCATAATCAAATTGCTGCAGCACTCCCTGCTGCACCAGTCTTTTGATTGTATCCCAACTGCAGCCTCTCTCAGCGAGAAGTCTGTCTATGACATCCTCCCTTATTGGATGAACCGAAGTAATGCTCAATATATCTTTTACTATGTCATCGGTAAAGAAGAAACTGTCTCCCTCATCTCCTCCAATCAATTCAACCGTAGGGCCTATTTTTTGTGTCATAGCTGCATATATCCTTTTGAGGCTATCCATATCAGGCCGCTCAACCCATCCTTCCGAGGGCGGCCTCGAGGGTACCAGAAGATATGTCATTGAAGACTTTATCCCGGCCAGGTAATCAGCGGTTCTCAATATGGTTTCCTGATTATCGTTGACTCCCTTTACCAGCATGGTTTCGGTAACCAGGGTGCCTTTATAACCGGCTGCAAAATCCTTTATTCCCTCCAGAATCTTGCTTAAATCCAACTGACCATGGGGTCTGTCGGCCGACCGCCAGGTATCCTCATCCACAGCATCAACTTTTAATGAAACCCAGTCGGCTTTGCTCAGATCTTCCTTTACCCGGTCCATCCAAATCAGAGAAGCATTTGAAATAACGGCTGTTTTTGGACCCAATGACCGCATCAGCTCAATTTCCAGTCCCAGGTTCTCATCAAGGGTAGGCTCTCCATCAGCCACAAAAGTAATATAGTCAACCTTCTCACCGGCCGCTACCAGCTCATCCATTTTTGCACCGGTTTTTTTCAAAATATCCATAGGCCGGTAGAACCCGGCCCTTTCAATCTTCATTTTGTCTGTTCTCCCCAACTGGCAGTATATGCACGAATAAGAGCAAAACTTTGGGGGAATGTTGTTAATTCCAAGGCTTTGCCCCAAACGCCTTGAAGGAACCGGTCCGAAAACCTCCATAAAATCACTCCTTCTCAAGACTCCGTTTTTACCTTGCCGGTCCTGCCCATACCCTTAAAATACAACCGCTAAACCGTTATTTAAGGCTTCAATAAGTGCTATGGAGACCGGACATGATAACCCAGTATTCATACAGCAGTTTTCTTTTTCACATCCTTTCGGAGATGTATTATTGACTTATGTTCATAATGATTGTATTGCTATTTATGACATATGTCAACTACTCCGGCGGTAAAAAGTATAATTTAATACCTTGCATTGTAAGGTAGCTTGTGATAGAATGTAATCCGTTGAATAATATCAACCCTAAAATCAATAATCGGTTATAACCTATGCAAAGGAAGGAGCCTACATGAACATACAGTTTAAAAAAGGAGTTCTTGAATTATGCGTTTTATCGGTCCTTGGCCGCAAAGATTGCTACGGTTATGAACTGGTAAACGAAATCTCAAAAAATATCTCCATTTCCGAAGGTACCATATATCCCCTGCTGAGGCGCTTGATGGATGAAGGATACTTCACCACCTACCTGCAGGAATCCCAGGAAGGCCCTCCCCGCAAATATTACCGTCTGACCGATTACGGTAAAAAAACCCGGGATGAACTCTGCAGGGAATGGTATTTATTCGTTGATGGTGTTACAAAGATAGTAAGGGGGAATAGCGATGACAAAAACTAAGTATCTGGAAGAACTGGGTCGGCTGCTGGGTGATTTACCCCAGGCTACCAGGGAGGACATATTATACGATTACGAAGAGCATTTTAGAAACGGGTTGGAAGAAGGAAAAACGGAAGAGGCTATTGCTCAGGCATTGGGAGAACCCAAGGCTATCGCAAGGCATTACCGTGCCAATTATGCTTTAGAGCGGGCCGAGACAAAGACAACCACCGGAAACCTGTTAAGAGCGGTGATTGCCTCGGTTAGCCTGGGTTTTTTCAATCTGGTATTCGTTCTGGGTCCCTTTATCGGACTTGTGGGCATTTTGATGGGATTGTTCGCCGCCGCCTTTGGAATAACCATAGCCGGGATGGGCACCTTCCTGGGAGTACTTCTCCACCCCTACCTGCCCTTTACTGTCACAGCGGCAGCCGTCCCCGGGATAAACAAGGTGGTAATTATGTTTGCATCACTCGGAGCAACAGCCTTTGGCCTGCTTTTCCTTATTGGGGATTGTTATCTTGCCAGACTTTTTTACGGGCTTGTATTAAGCTATTTGAAATTTAATTTAAATATTATTAAGAAGTAGGGAGGAAACAGAAATGGATATCAAAAAAATTGTGCTTTGGCTTGTAGTCATAATGGTTGTCAGTCTGTCCGTTGCAGCGGTGATTGCAGTAGTTTCGGGCTATACACCGGGCAGCTTAACTCAGAACAGTAACCAAGACCGGTTTACCACTACGGTGGATGAAGAGAGGGTATTCCCTCAAGAAGGTATTAATGAGATTCAAGTCAGGACCGTAAGCCCTGATATAAATATAATTACGGTTGACGACCGGGAAATTAAGGCCCACTTACACGGAAAAGCGGTATCCGGCATATCCGGTCCCGTTGTGGAATTGACTGCGAAATCCCAGGGCGGCAAACTGGTAATAGAGGTAAAACACAGACCAAATACATCCTTATTCGGCAGCAGCAACGTGGTACTGGATATATATGTACCCGAAAGCTTTAATGAGGAAATGCGCCTGGATACGGTGTCGGGTGACATGGCTGCAAGCAATCTTGGGCTTAGCCGGCTTGCCGCCAAATCCGTTTCGGGAGAAATTGACTTTTTTTCGATAAATACAACCGGGGCCTCAGTTGAAACCACTTCCGGAAATATCCGATTGGATGGCTTTTCGGGAGACCTCGAATTTAATTCGGTATCCGGAGACCTGGATGTCGGATATACCGCCTTTGACTCTGATATCCGCGGAAAAACGGTTTCGGGAGATGTCAAGATAAAGCTGCCGGCCAATGCCGCCTTCAACCTGGATGCCAGCACCGTTTCGGGGGATATTAGCTGCCAATTCCCCGTTACCGTCACCGGCTCCATATCCAAGCGGGGCCTGAGGGGTACCGTAGGCCGGGGAGACAATTCAATAACCATTGAGACGGTGTCGGGCAGCGCCGGTATATACAACCAATAACAGACTCTTCAGCAGACATAATTAAATGAGCTTAATGAGCGGGGACACGCCTTCCATTCGGAGTATGGCTCCTGAGTGAGAGGAATGTCCCCCGCTGGTATGCAATGTTTCTGATAAAGCCGTTATTAGAAACAGTTTTTGATTTTTTTAACCTGACACCATGCGTATTGTTGTCTGTTAGCGGTGGTATAACGGGTATACTGCCGGGCATTTCAATAGCACGGGTATTGGCCTAATTCTTGTGAAACTGATCAATCTTCCCTTTATTCTGTCTGTAAAGACCACAATTCTTTCGGTACTGGTAACGGCATGCATTGGAATAGTCTTTTGCGTGTACCCCGCCAATAGGGCAACGTTGCTGGACCCCATAGATGCCTTAAGGTATGAGTGAGGAGGATAAGAGATCTGGACGACAAGCAGCTGGCCGCCATACGCAACAAAAAAATAAGTTTCGTTTTTCAGGCCTTCAGTTTCACTCCCCTACGCTGGGAAATATTGAACCGCCCTGGGGTATAACCAGGACTTTGGCATCCTCACCTGCAGCCTTTATGGCATGGTCAAGAGCCTGCTGAACGGATTCCTTCCCGGTAAAAAAGACTGCCTCAATATCTTTCTTTTCCATTGCCGAAACCATAAACACCTTTGCTTTATTCAATACCCTTGCTATGGCAGCAGCCTTGTGCCCACCCAATACGAATTCCCTCTTAAGTCGTTCTGTAAGCTCCCGGGGTGAAGCCGCCCGGCCAATCCAATCTTCAAATGTATGCTCACCGTATCCTTCACTGCACTCTGCCACCAATATAATGTATCCACCCGGTTTGACCACATGGCTTGCATTGTCCAGAGCTTTTTGGGCCTGGTAAAGGTTGATGTCCTTGGGATAGCCCCCGGGCGAAACCACAACTATATCAGCCGGCCGAGGAATGCTGATATTGTACAGACTGTCCAAAAATTTACACCCTGCGCGATGGGCTTCCAGGTAATGTCCTGCAAAGGCTTTCAGCACTTGCTTCTTCTCGTTTAAAACAACGTTCAGTATAAAGGATATTTCCAATAACCGGCCAATTTCATCTATGTCCTCCCGGACAGGGTTGCCTTCAAGCCTCCCGGTCACCGCACCGCTTTCCAATTGAAAGCTGTGGTTGTATTTTATACTGTCATAATTGACAGCTCCGGGCATAATGGCTTTTGCGCCCCCCGAATAGCCGGCAAAGTAATGGTATTCGATGTTTCCTGTACATATCCGTACGTCGGCCTCTACCACCGAACGGCATATATTGATGGGAGTGCCCCTGAATGTTTTGCCTATGTTAATATAGTCTTCCTTATTACTGTCAATGCACTCAATTCTGTTATATATCTGTTGGCCTACAAGAGCCTTTTGTTCTTCCCGGGTATGGGAACGATGAATACCCATACCGAATATTATTTTAATATCCTTGTCGCACACCCCTGATTGTGCAAGTTCGTCAAGCAAGGGCGGAAGAAGCTTTTGTGTGGGTGAAGGTCGGGTTATATCGCTGACCATAACTACTATTTTCCGGCCATTACCCACTAGGTCGGAAATCTTTTGAGACCCTATGGGATGCTGCAAAGCTTCCTCAATCCGGCTTTTTTCATAGGCCTCATCAATATGGCCTTCCTGGAATTTACCCTTTAAAACACCCAACAGATTGTGGGGTAAAATATCAGCTTCGACAATGCTTTTTCCGTATTTTAAACCAATAGTCGCCAAATAACTTCCTCCCAAATATCTATTTTTCAGCCTCCGATTACTTAGCACCCTTTGGCTGCCTGGGCTTGGGCAGCTCCAGTTTGCACGCCCCGTCCGAAACCCCTTGAAACGGTCTCATATTGAAGCCAGTTTCCGGGTCCTTTCCTGGATCTCTTCCGGATCCGCCTTTATGCGGGCAACCCCTGTGTCCATGGCCGCTCTTGCAACGGCAGCAGCAACCTTTGGAGCTACTCTCGGGTCAAAGGGCTTGGGTATAATGTAATCGCTTCTCAGTTCACCCTCGGTTATGAGCCCTGCTATGGCGTTGGCTGCGGCAATTTTCATCTCCTCATTAATAACCTCAGCCCGGGTGTCCAACGCTCCACGGAATACACCCGGAAATGCCAGCACATTGTTTATCTGGTTTTCAAAATCCGATCTTCCGGTCACTACAACAGCTGCACCGGCTTCCTTGGCTTCATCGGGCATAATTTCAGGTACGGGGTTGGCCATGGCAAATATGATAGGATTGGTGGCCATGGTTTTTATCATCTGTTTTGTCACGGTATTTGCCTTTGACAGACCTATGAATACATCTGCTCCCTTTAAGGCTTCTTTTAAGTCTCCCTGACGTTTTTCCCTGTTTGTCATCCTGGCCATTTCTTGTTTATAGGGGTTCATCCCCTCGGTTCTTCCTTCATATATTATACCTTTGCTATCGCACATTATGACATTCCCTGCCCCATGAGCCATTATCAGCTTTGTCACAGCCATGGCGGCGGCTCCGGCTCCGTTGACAGTAATTTTTATCTGATTTATTTCCTTTTTTACTATCTTTATTGCGTTTATCAAGCCGGCAAGAGCAACAATTGCAGTGCCGTGCTGGTCGTCATGAAATACCGGGATATCCATAATCTCTTTTAATCTATTTTCTATTTCAAAGCATGCCGGTGCACCTATATCCTCAAGATTTATACCTCCGAAAACAGGCTCCAGCAGTTTAACCGTTCTTACTATTTCATCTGCATCGGTGGTGGAAAGGCATATGGGGAAAGCGTCCACCCCGCTAAAGGCTTTAAAGAGTACCGCTTTTCCTTCCATTACCGGTATTGAGGCTGCAGCACCAATATTCCCCAGACCTAATACCGCAGTGCCATCCGATACCACCGCCACCAGATTGCCCTTTGAAGTATAGTCATAAACGGCATCCTTATTCGCATGTATTTCTTTGCAGGGCTCGGCTACTCCGGGAGTATAAGCCAGCGCCAAATCGTTGCCGTTTTTAACGGGAACTTTACTCTCCACCCTGATTTTACCCCGATTTTTTTTGTGCATCTCCAATGCCTGGTCTCTTAATGACATAGTTTATCCTCCTGTAATGAATAATTTGGTTTAATAGAATCGACATTGCTATGTATTACTTGATACAACGGCAGTATATCTTGCAGTAACATCTCATTTGTACAGCTTGTTATCCGGTTTTTCCATGACCGCGAAACCCTGCCTGACCATATCCTCCAAATTCTTCATTGACATCTGCCTGTATGAGCCGTCCTCTTCAAAAAGCTTTACCACATGTCCGTCCACCTTTGATACCCTGGATCTGTACTCTTTATCCTGGGCATTAAACACCACAACATCACCGCATTCCACCATCATTTTGAGCACCCCCTCCGGTGTTCTTTTATCATATAATACTGTAAGACTAAATTCGTATCAACTTCCAATTGTACTATTCACCGCTCTGACGGGAAATTCCTCCTTAATAGAGCCGGCAACCATCGGTTTGGTTTTGGTCTGGAATGTTATATAATATTATCAGAGAAATTAATAATAAGGAGGTATATCAATGATAGTATCCCATATTAAAAATGTTAAAGGAACCAAAGTCGCGGCTCCCGGAGTATGCGGCGTTGAGAAAAAGGTGTTAATCTCCCCGTCAGAAGGCTGGGAAGGCTATGTAATGAGAGTGTTTGAAGCCGAAAAAGGCGGTAATACCCCAAAGCACTCCCATGACTGGCCTCACATAAACTACATAATTGAGGGAAGCGGTATTTTACATCTTGACGGTGTCGACCATGAGATACAAAAAGGCTCCTTTGCCTATATTCCCGGGGGTAAAGAGCACACCTTTATAAATACCGGCTCCGACAAGCTAATCCTTATGTGTATAGTACCCGAAGAAGGAGACGTATAGACCGGCGGGAGACCGTCATGCTGCTTTGAAAGATAAGCACCAGTGCATATATAAAATGTACATACCAAAATGACGGGCAAATCCACCCGTCATTTTGCCTTCTGCTCCACCTCATCGAGATTGGCCAGTGCAATATCCTTCTTTATCTTCAGCAGGTCCAAGTCCCTGTTCCCAATTGAATTTTCTATGTTGTCTATGGACAGTTTCAGCTTTTCCATAAGTCCCTTATCGGCTTCCTCCATCTCTACCTTTGCCTCCAGCTTTTCCATAGCCTGCTTTGCGGAGCTTGCGCTTTGCCCGGCTTTGACCCAGTCATCCTTGTGGGCGTCTATGCAGGTCTGCTGCAAATAGTGCCTGACTCTTGTTATCTCTGCATCGGGGTTATTCTTATATAAAGCAAAAAAATCTGCAGTAATAAGGTACACGCCGTTTGCCTCTTCCATGGTTGCTGTCAGTTCTTTTTTATTCACCGCAACGGTCAGGGCATTGAGGGAGGCTTCAAAATCCGACATTGTATCATCTCGGGCATTGTCTTTGACCGCCGTACTTTCGTAATCATTCCATTGCTTATGAGTCTCCTCCACAATCTTAAGAGTATCTTCCCATATCTTTTCAATTTTTTTCTTTTTTTCCTCTGCCGGATCGGGTGGCTTCTGTCCTCCTTGCTGTCCACCCTGCTGCTCTCCTCCCCCGCCCTGGCCGCCCTGCTCCTGGCCTCCTGCCTGCTGCCCGGCTTGCTGCTGTACCGGCTTGTCCATCTCCTGCTGCAGCTTTTCCATCTGTTCTATGACCTCCTGGGAATTCTCTCCAATCTTTGACAGTGCAGACGGTATACTCTCCTTTTCACCGGCCGGCGAAGGACGCTGCTCCTTGCGGCCACAGGCGCATACACTGCCCGCCAACAGCAGCAGAATCAGCAGTAAATACGGCAGAGACTTTTTTGCAAGCTTATTATCCAAAATAATCACCTCGGCATTAGTATATCCAGACACCCTGCCATTTTATTTCTTACAGTATTAAAAAAGAAGGGTGAAAAAGCATGGCAGGAGGAATTACTATATCTATGGGACAAATGTTGGAAGAGTATGAAAGGAGCTCATGCATTGCTGATAGGGATAATATCGGATACCCATATGAATAGCTGTACTCCTTCCTTCGAGGGGTTTATGCATCAACACTTTAACAGCGTGGATATGGTAATCCACGCAGGCGACTACTGCTCGGCAGAAATACAGGATTTCCTCATTGGTTACAAAGAATTTGCCGGTGTCCGGGGAAATGCCGACCATGAAGCAGTTAAAGACCGTCTGAATGAAGAGGAGATACTAAAGATAGAAGCATTTACCATGGGAGTCTTCCACGGCCATGGAGACAAAGGAAAGACGGCCGACAGGGCCTTTGAAAAGTTCAAAAGCCATAATGTAGATATAATAATCTACGGGCACAGCCACCAACCCTCAATTATGACAAGGGACAGGGTATTAATGCTCAACCCCGGCTCTATTACCCGTAAACGAAGGGAAAGATGGGCATCATATATACTCCTTGAACTGGGTGAAGGCACCGTGAATGCGGAATTGAGATTTATACAGGACTGATATATAATTATTAATATAGCAAAGGGCAGCCTCCGCTAACGGGCTGCCCTCTGCTATATTAATGTGGTCTGTTAGAATACCATCTATTTATCCATATCAGTAAAGCCTGACTAAACTACCCAAGCCTGTACTTGTCTTCGATTGGAGTATACTCCGTATCATAACCGAAGTGCCTTGGCCCGAACGCTTTGATCCCTTCCCTGGTTCTCCATTCTTTCGGAGCCGGAAGCCCAAATACCGATACCTTCATCCCGGTTTTATAGTTAGGGTTGGTAAGGGGTTCTTTGCTGTCTTCATTTATAATACAAATAAGATCGGGAACGGTTACATCAACGCTGCCATCCTTCCATGATATTATATGCTCGTTCTTGTACCATATTTTATAGGTTGAACCGTCATATTCCCCCTGACCTTCAATACAAACATGGCCAACGGTGAATCCGTCCACCGTATCCCACTTGTAGTCGGATACCCTGCCCCGGAAGAGCACGCACCCCCCGCCCGCCCTTGCCAGTTGGCCGGCAAGGTCTTTTTGGTTTTGCTTTGCTTCCCTGAAAGCCCTTCCTATTTCCAGTGCGTAAGAGATTGCACCGGGTATAACGGCATTCTTTATATCCCCTGCCTTTGCAGGATGGTCGACAACTCCCACCGAGTTACCGCTTGCCACTGCCATAGCCCTGACAAGGGCCTCGGCCCTTACATCATTGACCACTTGTTTAACAATTGCAACATCGCCGAACTCATTTGCCACGGTAAGGGGCTGTATGGGCAGACCGTTGATATAGTAAGTGGAATGCTGCAACTCGGGCACCGACCTTCCTGCAGGATCGGCATCAAGAATATGCTTGCCCAGCATTGCCCCAACGTATAAGGCTATGGCTGTATTTCCCCCGCCCAGTTCGGTAGACATAACTCCAAAAAACTTCCGGCCTAAATACTCTTCCATTTCCTCGAAGGCCATGAGTGCCGGTTCCTCGACCACTCTGGACAAGCCCTGGTACTGTATTTCGTCCTGCGATGAGCCGGGCGAAACAGATCCGCACCTATATGGAATCCCCACCAGTGCATCATCAGGTACCTCGTCAAGGCCTGCCAAAACAAAATCCCTGCCGTCCTGTAATGCTTTATCTATAAGCGAAAGGCCGTCCGCCAGGTTCCCTCCGCCTCCTGTGCCCAGTATTGTACACCCTAAAAGAATATCGTGCAGATCCTGCCTGCTGAGCTTCTTCATATACTTATGCCTCCTTTTCAGCTGCTAAATACATACTCATTTCATTATTATTTCGGCCATTGCTTTTAGTTCGGGGTGGACAACCAAGCCTCTCTCCATAATTATTTCACCATCCAGCCATACGCTTGAGTTCAGGCATATGCCATCGGTATGGGATTTGGCATCTATACCGTCGGGAGGTGCATCTATCGGGCTGAGGTATCCCATACCCCATTCGGTACAGCCCCACACGCGTTCGTCTTCAAGTATGTTCCCGGTGAGCTTTGCCCCGGGGTTGAAACCATAGCATCCGTGGGCCAGCCTGAACATATTGGGGTCATCAAAGCTTTCAAGCCATGCCTTGAACTCGGCAGCCTGGCTCCCTCCGTCAATATCGGTTATCCTGCCTCTTTCAACCTTCATAACAACCGGTTCCTTCAACAAGCCGCAGGGCGGCATCAGAGAACCGTCAAACACCAGAGTACCGTTTATGCTGTCCAGCTTTGGGATAAAGCAAATCTGTCCCGCCAGCATATGCATACCGGGTACTTGTGCCCTGCCGTCGTCACAGCTTAACTTGTGCTTCGGCTCCATCTCAAATACAAGGTTGCACCCGGCAGGCGTTGTAATCTTCATGGTTTTGGCGCTGCCCGTCATATCCGCAACCCTGTGCAGAAAACCGGCCAGCAGTTCTTTATTCACCCTTCCTATAACCCTTATCATCAAATCAGCATCCATGCCCACAAGACACAGATACCTTAGCCTGGCATTCTTTTTCATTGCTATCTCAAAGGGAGTGGAGTAAAGCAGCCACTTGTTGTTAAACTCCACCCAGGCATCGGCATGGCAGAGAGCACCGGCCAGTACGTCAACCGGCAGCATGGGGTCAGCCGCCTTACCTACACCCTTTGCAGCCGGTAGCCAGATGACCACGGGCTTGGCTCCCAATGCAAAAGCACTCCTGGCCGCGGCATCAACAACCCTCTCATCGGATTCGGTATCAGCCGATATCACAACCGCCTCCCCGGGTTTCAAAGCAAACATATCCCCCATGAGTATGTCTGCAGCTTTGCCCAATTCATATTCGTATAACTTTGCCATAATTAAGTCCCCCTTTACTGCATTCTTCCTTCTATAGGTACATAACCATGATTAAAGCCGAAAAACTCAGGTCTCCCCCTCCACCGGTACTTAGGATTGTACAGCCTGTCAAAATATCTCTTTTGATATCATATTCGAGCTTACGCATTGGCATACCCCCAATACTTCTATTCAATTAAATGGCAGGCAGCCATATGTCCTCCTCCCAAATCAATCATGGGCGGCTGATTCTTTTTGCATATACCTTCGGCCATAGGGCACCTGGTATGAAACCTGCAGCCTGAAGGAGGGTTTATGGCGCTGGGTACGTTCCCCTCTATGGTGGCTATTGAATCAATGCCCTCGGTATCCAGGTTTGGTATGGCAGCAAAAAGTGCCTTTGTATACGGATGGGCGGTACGGTCAAAGACATCACCGGCAGGACCGTATTCAACCATTCTGCCCAGATACATTACGGCTATCCTGTCTGCCATGTGACTCACAACGCTCAGGTCGTGGGATATTAAAATGTATGTTAATCCCAGGCTTTCCTTAAGCTTCTTCAATAATTCCAATATCTGTGCCTGGGAAAGTATGTCGATGGATGATGTGGGTTCATCCAGCACAACCAGCTTAGGGCTCAGGGCAAGAGCCCGGGCAATGGCAATCCTCTGTCTCTCTCCTCCGCTGAATTCGTGTGGGTATTTATATACGCCATCCTTGGGCAGCCCTACCATTTCCAGGAGATTGCCCACTCTTTTGACCAGTTCTCCCCTACTGCAATTGTTATGGACCTTTATTGGCTCGCCCACAATATCCCTGATTAACAGCCTGGGGTTAAGCGACCAGAAGGGGTCCTGAAATACTATCTGCAGATGCTTCCTTATCCTTCTCAAATCCTTACGGCCCATATTGAACAAATCCAGACCGTCAAAGAACACCTCGCCCGAGGTTGGTTCTTCAAGTTTGAGTAAAACATTTACCAGAGTGGTTTTACCGCATCCCGACTCTCCAACCAGTCCCAGGACTTCTCCCTGTTCAATCTCAAAGGTGACACCGTCAACAGCTTTGACCCAGGCAACCGGTTTTGAAAAAAAACCGCCCCGAATGGGAAAATACTTTTTCAATTCTTCAACCCTGAGTATGCTCTTTGACATCAGCCTCACCTCCTTTAAAGGCCATATGACAAGCCACCGTGTGCGTTGCTGTAATCTGACCTGAAGCGGGCATCCTTGCACGGCATATATCCTGTTTCCTCAGGCATCCGGAATAATACCGGCACCCCTCTTTACATATATCTTTATCTTCCCTGTATGATATGCTGTCCAAGTCAACCCTTTCACCCCTGTTCCCGGGTATGGCATTAATCAGTGTAAGGGTATAGGGGTGCCTGGGGTCCTTTAATACTTCTCTGACCTTACCCGCTTCAACAATCCTTCCCTGATGGAGAATGGCAACTCTGTTGCATACGGCCGAAACAAGACCCAGGTTGTTGGCAATAAACAATACCGTAACCCCCAGTTCTCTTTGGAGTTCGGCCACCAGCTTCAATATCCCGGCCTGAATTGTAACGTCAAGGTTCCGCGTTGGCTCATCTGCTATTAAGAACTCGGCTCCGCAGGAAAGAGCGATGGCTATTACTATCCTCTGTCTTTGGCCGCCGCTCAGTTCATGGGGATATTTGTCCATGATATTGCGGGCGTCGGGCAATTTTACCATATTAATCATCTTAAGGGCTTCTTTTTCCGCTTCTTTACGTGAAAACCTGTTGTTGTTCCGAAATACCCGTATAATCTGTTCCCCCACCGTAAAAACCGGATTCAAGGTCGACATGGGATCCTGAAATATCATAGAAATACTCCTGCCCCGGATTTTCCGCATTTCTCTTTCGGTCTTTTGCAGCAATTCTTCTCCGTTAAATAACACACTGCCGCTTCCTACAAAAGCCGGGGGAACAGGTAACAGGCGCAGTATTGTCAGAGCGAGTACGGTTTTTCCTGCTCCGCTTTCCCCTACGATACCATATGTTTCTCCTTTATCCAGGGCAAGAAAATCAATATCAAGTACACTTTTTTCTCCCTCAAAGGTTTTAAAACCCACCTTCAAATCCTTTATCTCAAAATATCCACCCATGCTTCCCACTCCTTAAATCTTTCTGGTCTTTGGATCCAATATCTCCCTCAGGCCATCCCCAAGAAGGTTGAATACCAAAACCGTTACAAAAATGGCCAGACCCGGAAAAATGCTGTACCACCAGGCATTCAGGAAATAGTTTCTGCTGGTACTCACCATTAATCCCCACTCCGGGGTGGGTGACTGTGCTCCAAGGCCCAAAAAGCTGAGTGAAGCAATGGTGAGGATTACTCCTCCGATATCCATTGACGCCTGAACTATCACAGGTGCAATACAGTTGGGCACTATATGCCCGAATATTATCCTTATGGGAGGAGTACCTATGGCTTTTGCCGCCTTGACAAACTGTCTTTCCCTGATGGACACGGCCTGCCCCCTTATAAGTCTGGTGTACCAGGGCCACCAGGATATGGCTATGGCAATCATTGCATTTTCAAGGCTGGGGCCCAAAAATGCAGCTACGGCAATTGCCAGAAGTAAAGGAGGAAAACTTAAGAATATATCTGTAATTCTCATAATAATTTCATCCGCAAGCCCGCCGGTAGCTCCCGCAACAGCCCCGAGGGGTACACCGATAACAAGGGCCAAACCTACCGCCACAAGGGCAGTCTGCAGTGATATTCTTGTACCGTATAGGACACGGCTGAATATATCCCTTCCCAGCTCATCGGTCCCAAAAAAATATTGACCTGAAGGAGGCAGCAGTTTATCCCTCGGGTTTGCTTCGGTTTCTATATGCTCGGGATGGGGTACTATATAGGGTGACACCACAGCAATAAATATCAGCAGCATAACCACCACCAGAGATAGGCGGGTCAGCCTGTTTCTGCCCAGAAGGTATAAGGATAGTTTAGTCTCTCTGATCCTGGGTTTTATTGAATTCATTATGCCAAAACTTTTTGTCATACTGTACACCCCCTATACCCGGACTCTGGGATCCAGGGCAATAATGATATCTGCAACCAGATTTAGCACCACATAGGCACAGGCTGAAAAGATGGTAACTCCCATGATTGCGGGATAATCAAGGCCGATAACGGCCGATGCAATATAACTTCCTATCCCCGGCCAGCTGAATATGGCTTCAACCAGGAACGTATTTACAAGGGTATAACCTATGGACAGCGCCACAACCGTAGCCGTAGGGCCAAGCGAATTCTTCAGCGCATAGGACCACAGCACGGTTTTTTCGGGCAGCCCGTAGGAGCGGGCCGCTCTTATGTAGTCCTCATCAAGTATCTCCAAAAGCGCCGAACGGGTCATCCGTGCCACCAGCCCTATCGGATATAAGGCAATTGTTATACCCGGCAGGATTATGTGGGCCAATGCATCCCTGAAAACCACAAAATCACCCGTTATAAGGCTGTCGAATAGTAAAAACCCTGTAATATGGGGAATATCACGGGTGAGCTTTATACCCATGCTAAGCTGGTCCCCCAGAGGGAGCAGTTCCAGCCATCTGTAGAATATAAGCTGCAAAAACATACCTACCCAGAAGGTTGGGAGGGATACCGCGCCTACCGAGAAGAACCTGCTTATATGGTCAACCAGGTGGTCCTTTCTCCTGGCCGATGCCACGCCAAGCGGTATACCGATAAACATGGCCACTATGGTGGACAGAAAGACCAGCTCCACCGTGGCGGGAAGATATGCCTTAAGCTCTCTGGCCACCGGCTGGTGCGACCTTAATGAGCGTCCCAGGTCGCCTTTGAGTAAGTCAGCCAGGTATTTCCCCAGTTGGACATACAAAGGTTTGTCCAGTCCCAGTTCCACTCTTGCAGCCTGAATCTGCTCGGCTGTTGCACGATGCCCCACCCATTGTGCAGCAGGGTTTGAGGGGATTACTCTGGTAAGCACAAAGGTAATAAGCACTACTCCGAATAAAACCAGAATACCTAGAAAAATCCTTTTTGCGATAAATGACCTCATAAACTCACCCCCTCCGGGAAATTTTTAAAAGGGGCTAATACATAGCCCCTTAAGTTTTTACTCGCGGTATGTGTCATAGAAAAATACTACGTTGGGATATATGGGATTATTCTTAAACCCTTTGAATGAGCTGTTAGTTACCCATACATATCGTTTGTCATAGGCAAATATAGAGGGCGCCTCATCAATAAGGATTTCCTGAGCCTGGATGTACAGGTTTTCCGCCTCCTGCCTGTCTATGCCGCTCTTTTCGTTCCCCTGGTCTATCAACCGGTCGAATTCGGCATTTTCCCAGTATGCCATATTAAACAGTATTTCCTCTTCACTGTGATACAGGCTATAGAACCAGCTGTACGGGCTGGCATAATCGGGCCACCAGTACATTGTCAAAATATCCTGCCGCTTTTGGGGATCGGGGTTCTTTGACAACTCCCACTGACTCTCCCAGGGCATTCCTCGAATCTCAAGGTCTATATTAAGCTTTGCCAACTCTGCCTTAAACAGCTCAGCCGACTTTTTCTCGGCTTCGTCTCCTGCCATGTATGTGAACAGAAGTTCAAATCCTCCTTCTGGATACCCGGCTCGATTCAGCAATTCCTTAGCCTTTTCCATATCATGCTCATACTGGAACAAATCTTTACCATGGCCCCAGTGCCCCGCAGGAATAGGCCCTTTACCCTGGGTTGCGTATCCACCCATTGCATATTCAACCACGTCATCGTAAGGGAAAGCGTAGGACAGTGCCTGCCTGACCAGCTTGTTGTCCAGAGGAGCCTTCTCTGTATTGAAGAATGACAGCAGGTTCTGGAATGAGGGTTCGGCCAGTATACTTACACCGGGACTGTCTTTAAGCGCTTCAATATCCTCATAGGGAAGCTCCATGGTTATATCTGCCTCTCCCTTTTCCACCAACTGACGTCTTGATGCGGTTTCGGGAATCTTCTTGATAACAGCCATATCAAAGTGCTTGCCTTCCCATCCGTTCCAATATTCTTCGAACCTTGCCAGCACAACCTCTTCGCCCATTTTGTAGCTCTCAAGCTTATACGGGCCGCTTCCGGCCTCATTACCAAGGGAAAACCAGTCGTCGGGATTGGATTCTATCGCTTCCTCCGACATTATAAATGCTGCATACCCTGAACTGGCTATCAGGTCAAGGGGAGCGGGATACTTAAGCAGGAAGTCAACCGTATAGTCATCTTTTACCACTATCTCCTCCACCGGATACCAGATAAAGGCCGCCCCTTTACCCAGTGCTATGGTTCTGTCTATTGAGGCTTTAACATCATCTGCGGTAAAATCGGTCCCATCGTGGAACTTTACCCCTTCTCTGAGCTTAAAGGTCCAGGTCAGATCGTCCTCACTTTTGGAATACCCGGAGGCCAGCACCGGTATTATCTCGTTGTTTATGGCATCATACCGCAGCAGAGTCTCGTAAACATTGTTGAGTACCACTATACCGTTGGAATACATCACGCTGGGGTCCCAGTCCAATATGGGCTCACTGTTAAAAGCATAAAATGCTATCTGCGGCTGCTCTCCCCCGTCATTGTTCTGTCCGGTGCCGGTCCCGCCGCAGCCCCATCCGGATAAAGCAACCAGCATTATCAATATTAACGTCAAAAAGATACTCTTTTTTCTGAATATCAACTTCATAAATATACACCTCCTGTAAAAAATAACTTGCATGGCATATCACTTCACGCGCCTGCCATCATCATCCCAGCCCTTTGCAGTACGGCTGTTTTCGACAATTTCCGATGCATTAATATCCAAATAACAACAGCAGTCTTTCTTGTATAAATATAAGTTATTCTATATATAAGTCTATATCCCTTTGGCTATTTTACAAATATAGATATATAAATTTGTTGTTTTTACAAACGCTCCTTGAGTATCTTGTTTATTTTTATTGCTATTGATAATTTTTCATAAAAGCTCCCGCCCATCTCTTTCATGTCCAAAATCTCCTTAACCTTGTTCAACCGGTACCTTATGGTGTTCTGGTGCTGGTAGAGGTGCTGGGCGGTTTTTTTGATATCGCCGTCATTATCCACATATGATATAGCAGTATTTAAAAGGCTTGTACCGTTCTGCCGGTCATAGCTTTCCAGAGGTACCACCATTTCATCGTGAAACCTCCTGAGCTCCGGCTCGTCCTTTATCAGCATCAGCAGTCTGTACACCCCAAGATCGTTATAGTAGACCTTATTGTCGCTCCTTCTGTCGCACACTTCATAAGACATCAATGCCTCCCTTATACATGTATTGAGATTGCCGAGGGACCGATGAAACCTGCTGATACCCATCCTGTAATGTCTGAAATAGTAATCAATGCCGTCAAGCACCTGATTTAACTGCATATTTATACGCTCCTTGGACTCCTTTCCAAAGCTCATTATTAGCAGAAGGCCTCCGTCAAACTTTAAAAAAGACCAGTGCTCCTTACCCTTGAAGCTATTCTTTAATACAGCAATATCCGCTTCCTGGTCTGAGCCCGTCTTCAGGTACAGAGCCCCGACGCTGTCCAGAAATTTATTGTTTATACCCATGGCCATGCTATAAACTTCCTGCTCTGTAACCATAGGCTGTAGAAGACTGCGGATTGTCATCTCGGTAATTGTATCTTCCTTGTGCTTTATTATGGCGCCCATTATTTCGGTTATAATGGCAGCATAGGGTACAAAATTGGATATCATCATAACCGGATAGGCCTCTCTGTCGGCGTATTCCTTTATCCCGGGGCTCAAATCATCCATATAGAGATCTATAAGGCACAATCCGCTTGAGCTGGTATTGGTCAGGATTTTGAAGGTATTCATCTGGGCTTCCAGATCATCCTTTATTGCAAAAAAGCTTGATATATAAAAATCTCCTCTGCCCATGGCATTGCCGAAATCATCCAGATCCGGGCTTTCTAAAACGCTTACACGGCTGATAGGCCTGTCGAGGCCCGATTGCCCTGCGATAAGCCTTGCCCCTCTGAAACAATCCAGTTCCAAGGCCTCTTTCACACTAATGCCCATAGCTATCCCTCCATATAAACTTTTTCCTTCCTTTGGTAAACCTCCGGGTACAGGTATTATTCTGCAGAGTTGCAACCAATCGGCCCGGCTGCTGATAGTTATGTACTAATAATATGGTCTGTTAATGCCTCAAGTACCTGGTCAAGTCCTTCAATAAATTGTTTTTCATGGCCCATACATTTATCTTTTAAATTTTCGACCTGTTCATCCAGTTGATAGTAGAACTCATCGGTTTCCTCACGCTTTAACATATGCAGCAGCAGAGAGTATGCTTCCAGCAGTCTTAGCGGGCCATATAAAGGCGGCTCCTCGATGCATCCTCTTGCGCTTGTGAGCAAATGAGTAAATATTCTGGCCTGATCATCTCTATTCACTTGCTTTCACCTCACGTTCCCAGCTTTCATAGCGTATTACTTGCGAAAGACTTCTCCTGGACGGCGGTTTTGGCAAATTATCATAATGCCCAACAGTTATTAGCATAAGTGCCGAGACGTGAGCGGGCAGTTTTAAAATCCGGCCTACCGATTTTTCGTTGTATGATTTGACAGCACAGGCACCAAGTCCCAGCTCGTGGGCTTTAAGCAGAATGTTCTGTGCCGCAAATCCAACGTCTGTAGATATAATCTTTTTTGTGAATTCCCCGCCTCTGTCCCCGGCATCCTCAAGGTCAACACAGATTACTATTGCGCAGGGCGCTGTTTTAGGCATACCCGGTGCGAACAATTTGATCTTTTCCAGAGTTTCCCGGCCCTGTATCACCACAAAATGCCATAACTGAAGATTTCCCGCCGTTGGAGCCCATATAGCTGCGTTAATCAGCGCCTCTATATCTCCCCTTTCGACCTTTTTTCCATTATATTGTCTTATGCTTCTCCTTGAAGCCACCAATTCATCAAAAGTCATTTACATGCCTCCTGTTTTTATTAATAATACCACAGCTTTTAGCGTTCTTGTGCAAATAATCCTTGCCTATTACAGTAATGCCGCATAATACCGGCAATAGCTTGTCTTTGAGTGTATCATAAAACAGGCCGGTATCGGCCTGTTTCCAGTTTCCAAACCTGCTGCCGGGAAGCATTATGGCGCAGTAGAGATAAAACTAAACGCTGTCAAAAAGAGTTAGCAATTCATTGGCTACCCTCTCCCAATTATATTTTTCTTCTGCCAGCTTCCTGGCCGCTTTCCCAATACTCAGAGCAATATTTTCATTATCCAACAAATACTTAATCCTTTCTGCCAGAGCATCAGGGTCATTGTATTCATTAAGCACCAGGCCGTTAATGCCTGATTGAATTATTTCAGCATTACCCCCACGATTGGTGGTTATGATAGGCAGCCCCGCAGCCATTGCTTCATAATGGACTCTTGCCAGCGGTTCTCTCCACTGCGAAACGCATACGAAAATATCACCTGCGCTAAAATACTTTGGTATATCGGCGGGAGGCAAGAACCCGGTAAATATTACCGATCCCTTTAACTCCTGGGTCATTGTTTGCAGATGCTGCGTATAAGTATCGGTGGTATTGGCACCGTACCACTTGCTTCCCACCAGCATTAACGCTGTCTGCGGATAAGAATCCATTATTTGCTTCATGGCCTCTATCAGGATATGAGGACCTTTTTTATTGCTCAGCCGTCCGACAAACAAAATTACCTTAGATTTATCAAGACCGTATTTCTTTCGTAACGCTCTCCTGCCCATGAGGTTTTTTATTGAATGCACCGGCTTATACAGATTTGTATCTACACCCGAGTACACCACGTGCAGCTTTTCCTCAGCCATGGGATATAAATCCTTTACTCCATCGGCAATAAACCGGCTTACGGTTGTAATAAAGCTTACCCTGTTAATGCATTTCACTGCCCTGTTAGCATCAATCTTATTGGGCAGGAACATTTCATTGTGCAGGCTGAGACTAATGGCGCTGCCGGGTGCTTGCTGACTCAGGGGCAATACCCATAATGGCCTGTTGAATACGTGTATCAACTCATATTCATCCCAGGCTTGGGCCTTAAGGTTATTCAGGTACTCACTCCTGGTTCTGCCCGCCAGCCTTTTGTAACGTACATTCCCCGATACTTCCTGGTCGGGAAGCTTGCTGCTTTGTAAACCGTATACCGTTATTTCATGGTGCTTTGACAGGAATGGAAGTATGCCGTCAATGTATATCTGAATAGCTCCCCCCGAGACCGGGGGAACGGGAAGCTTCTCGGTACATATCATGGCTATTTTCATAGCTTCCTACCCCCGGACAGGCCCTGTAAAACATCAAGCTTTGACTTCTCGAACACTGCTGCCCTTTCTATTTTGCTTGCTGTTATTGGTTTGTTCTTTTTAAACAAATCCTTGACCTCAGCAAAAAACCAATGGGGGAATAATAGGTCAATCATAAGAATTTCCTTTTCCTCCATTGACAGTTTGTTTTCCTTTTCATACCATTCAATTATTTGCTTTATCCTGCCCTGTCTCCACCCGCCGCCGTCTTCCATCTGCTTACCTATAATCTTTCGCAAATCCCTGGCCGGCAAATCGTGGGTGGCGCCATCCAAATCCAGCACGTAAACCTCCTGGCCTGCTAAAAGTGCGTTACCCTTGCCGTAATCCTGGTGACACAACGGGCATTTATGCTTTTCCATGCAAGTCATAAGCTCATAGGGGGAATTTTGAATAACTTCAATGGCACTGTCTGCTATCTCTATTATTCCATCAACATGTTTTAAATAACAATCATATCCCGGCTGCTGTCCCTTGGATAGAGCCAACTCTTTCCATTCGGACAGCTTAGTCCGCATGGAGAGGTATTGCCCCGGCCACTTGCCCAGCTTTGATGAGACCCTTGCCCCTTCGGGCGGGTTATACCCAATGGATGCTTTGTGTACTCGGGCTAGCCCTTCCATTGCCAACCCGAGGTCATGGGAGTTATCAAAATTCAAATCTCTTCCGTCAATCCAGCCGTACAAAACGAATATTTGCCCCTCATGCCTGGTAATTGCACTGTTGTCGGAGTTGAAAAACACCCTGGGAACATTGCCTCCGTTATTATAAATATGAACCTGACCATATACCGAAAACAGTGCCTTGTCTTCCGAATGTCTGAGTCTTTTTAGACACATTGTCCCGCCATTATGGGAAAATTTCCACAGCGTCTTAAGGCCCTTGTTCTGAATTATCTGAACCTGTTGAGGGAATATTTCATAGTTCAGCAGTACAGTTTTGGCCAGCTGGACCAGATCAATGGCATTCTGTTGCTCCATCATATGTTTAGCCTCCATTCATATAGTTATAGTGGAATTAATCCGTCAAAATCTATAATGATAGAATCTATGGTTTTTTCAACTTTAACCATCTCCTGCAGTCGCTTTAGATATTTGGCAAGGGTCCAGGTCTCTTCCCTCTTCTCGTAATACTTAGTCATAATACCTTCAAACAGATGGGGATATTCAAGCTCCCATTTCAAAACCTGCCACTGCCGGTATTCCAGTGGGTTCTCTTCTTGATACCATGCCAGCATATCCCTGGTAAGACCCATATCCCAACTGCTCCGTTTCTTGTTCACTTTCAACAACAATTTTCTTATATCCCTGATGGGTATATCAATTGTAATAGAATCAATATCCAGCACGTATATTTCCCCGGCATTTGTCAGAATGAGATTACCGGCGGCAAAATCCTGATGACACAAGCAGCCGGTCTCCCTGGAATCTTTAACCCACTGCATATAATATGAGCCTTCCAATCCGTTAATGGAATTCTCAACTCTTTGTAAAAAATGAGGGAATTCCTTTATAATGATTGCTCCGAAATCATCATGCTTATCCAACGCTTTCTCCAAAGCATAATAGTTTTTTAGTTTATCCATTTTCCTTCGGTAGGTATCAGGCAAACTCCCCAGATGTATCCTGGGCTTACAGCCCCTGGGAGGGACAAAGCCTGCTGAAGCCTTGTGGAATCTTGCAAGCTCCCGCACCACCTTCATAAGCTGTTGGCGGTTATCATAGCTGGGGTTTTCCCCCGTAATGGCCTGGCTGAGAATATAGCAGCTGTTATCCCCATAAGTATACTTTTCTCCATTAACGGCGGGGATGATTTTGGGAATGTTTATCCCTTTGCTCTGCAGGTACTCTACCGCGGCAATAATAAAATCCAGTGTTCTGTCGGAATTGGAATGCTTTTTTAAAATTTTGTACCCTTCGGAAGTCCGTATCCACCATACACCCTTTTTATTCTTATAGGATTCCGTCCTTATATCTATGACATCAATAGTGTAATTTTTTAATATACTCGCCAGGTCCTCCTGATAAATTTCCGGCATATTTTATCCTCCTCTGAGCATTCAAACTGCTTATTTATTTAGACAAAAGTTTGACCCTGGCAGAATAACAGATAGGGGACAGCTCCCCTATCTGTTATTCTGCTTCTTCTTCCTCTTCTTCCTCTTCTATTTCATTTGCCCATGCAATTTTCAGTGACAACGACCCTTCCATCACATCGTTATCGTATTTAACTTTGTATTCCATTTCTTTGTCATCCGGTATTTCTACGGTTTCCCCATCCACCACCAGTTTGTTTTTAAGCAGCTTGGTAAAAGCTTCGCTTAAATAACCAAGGCATTCCTGTTTTGACCCCAGATATTCTTCTTTATGCTTCATACAAAATCTCCCTTCTAACAGTATTTTGGTATTGCCCTTTACAGTACATATAGTATTCTTGAATAATAGAATGTGCTTATTTTCTTACGAAAAATTTCCCCATATGCTCAACCTGTTTACCAAGACCCCTGTCAAGCTCATATAATGGTCTAAACCCAAGCTTTTCTGATATTTTTCCGGTATCGGCACAGGTTTGCTTTACGTCTCCCCTTTGGCTGCGTATGAATTCTATCCGGGCCTTTTCTCCAATAAGCTCCTCCAGTATTTGTATTACTTCCATCAGCACCACAGGCTGTCCGCAGCCTACATTAAACACCTCGCCCACAACCGGTCTTTGAGCTGCCAGCATGGTGGCCGTAACAACATCATCCACATAGGTAAAATCCCGCTTTTGATTCCCATCCCCATATATGGCTATGGGTCTTCCCTTAAGAATGGCATTTACAAAGCTGCTTATTGCCATATCGGGTCGCTGGCGCGGTCCATATACAGTAAAATAGCGCAGCGAGACTGCCGGTACCCCATAATTCTCATAGTACAGGCCGCATAGATTTTCGGCTGCCAGCTTTGTTACCCCATATGGCGAGAAAGGGCTGGGCAGACTGAGTTCGGTGGCGGGAAAAACACCTATATTGCCATAAACCGATGAGGAGGATGCATATACAAACTTTTTAATATCCTTTTCTTTTACAGCTTCCAAAAGCCGCTGGGTGGCAAGTATATTGTTTACAACATAACTGTCAAACGTCCCGCCCCAGCTGTCCCGCACGCCGGGCTGACCGGCCAGATGAAATACATAATCAACGTTTTTGATAATATTTCCCAGTGGCGCCCTTGTCAAATCTCCCTTGATAAACTTGAAATTGTCATGCGGCAGCAGCGGATATATATTTCTTTGCTTAACCCCTTTGGGGTAATTATCCAAGAAGCCATCTATGCCAATTACTCTCCATCCTTTGGCAATTAAAGTCTCGCACAGATGGGATCCAATAAACCCGGCACAACCGGTTACCAACGCATTTGCAAACATATATATTCCTCCTTTACAGACTGGTGTTTTCCTAAAATATAGTATTTCAACAGTATGTAAATCGTGAATTGCGGAAAATTTACCACCCTTTAATCACATATGTAATACAACCGAATACTATAGTATAGAAATAGATTTTAATTTTGACAAAAGGGGTGAAAGCAATGGAAGAGGATATCAATCTGCAACCGGATACCGGAAGAGTAAGGACAATTATCACCAATGCAGTTTACGGAAGCGCAACGCAAATATGCAACACTACAATATATATAAGCCCTACTGATAGCAAGAAACCCACCGAAGTCTTGGGTTGTACGGTAAAAGGGGCACAAATAAAGGAATGCAGCTTTGATAAAATTATGGATAAAATGGTTAACGTAAGGGTAAACGGAATTTTCGAAGTACATGTTTGGTATGAGGCCGGCGGCGATACCTATGTGGCCAAGACCAATGCGAAATTTTCAGAAGTTGTGCCGGTTGAATGCCTTGGCGGAGAAAGTTATCGGAACAAAAAAATATTGGCATGGATCTCCCAAAAACCCGCATCCCTTGGGGCTGCAGTGGTCAATAAATCCGGTTCCCCTTCAGTATCCGTACAGGTTGAATTCGGTCTGGGGGTAGAAGTCATAGGCGAAGCCATGCTGAATATTTTATCGCTCAGACAGGATACCGGCGGGAAAAATCATGATGAAGAAATTATAATGAATACATTAGAGGTCTTCAACGTAGATGCCGATATTGAGGATGATGACTAAGGACATAGAATATGGATTGATGGGAGTATGGGCTTTTGCATGCTCTCATTTTTTGTGGCTGCCCGGTCTAATCTCCGGGAAGCGGGGCGGGCTGCAAGACAGGATTTTAGCAAACCGCTCCCGGAAATTCCCGGATTGGACCATATACCTCTATTTTGCGTTTCCCGGCCACCCGTAGTCCTTTTTACCTATGCAGTAGTATTCAAAACCTAACTCTATCATAGAATCTGCATCATAAACATTTCTTCCGTCTATAAATATGGGCCTTTTCATTAGCTTTTTCAGCTTCACCGGATCCAGCTTCTTGAACTGTTCCCATTCTGTGACCAGTATAAGGGCATGGGCATCCCGGGCAGCCTGATAGGCATCGGTGCAATACTCAACCTCTTCCAGCACCTTCCTTGCATTGGGCATAGCCTTTGGGTCATAAACCTTCACCCGCCCCCCCAGTTTTTTGATCTCCCTTATTATATCCAGGGAAGGGGTCTCCCTGATATCATCGGTATTAGGCTTAAAGGAAAGTCCAAGGACACAAATTATTTTACCGGCCATCTGACCCAGAGAATCTTTAAGCTTCTGGATGGGCCGCAGCCTCTGCATCTCATTAATCTCTATGGCGCTTTTGACCAGCTTCAGGCTGCAGCCATGCCCATCGGCAAACCTCACCAGGGCACGGGTATCCTTCGGGAAGCACGATCCGCCGTATCCCAGCCCGGCCTTCAGAAAATCCATGGCAATCCTGCTGTCAAGGCCCACGCCCAGAGCTACCTCCGAAACATCCGCCCCCACCTTTTCACAGAGGTTGGCTATTTCATTGATGAAGCTTATCTTGGCTGCCAGGAACGCATTGGAAGCGTACTTTATCATCTCGGCGCTTTCGGGACTGGTAAACATAATCCTTCCTCCCATGGGTGCGTATATCCCCGACAACACTTTCGCCGCCTCCATATTGTCAGCGCCAATTACCACCCTGTCGGGGTGCATTGTATCAACAACAGCGTTCCCTTCCCGTAAAAACTCAGGGTTAGACAGGACGTCAAAACCGGTATCACTACTCAGGCCTTTCTCTATTATGCCGGTCACCAGTTTCTGCGTCCCTACCGGTACGGTGCTCTTGTTCACTATTATTTTATAGCCGTCCATACACCTGGCAATATCCTGTGCCACCTCTTTTACCGCTGTTAAATCCACATCTCCGTCGGACAGCGAAGGCGTTCCCACGGTGATAAAGAGCACATCCGAATTGGTCACTCCGTAACTGAAGCTTTTACTGAATTCCAGCCTTTCACCGACCATGCTTTCTTCCATCAATTCTGCCAGACCATCCTCATGGATAGGAATAATCCCTTTTTTCAACTGTTCTATCCTGTCTGCATCCCTATCAATGCATATTACATGATTGCCAAGGTGAGCAAGGCATACTCCCGTTGTAAGTCCGACATATCCTGTGCCTATTATGCATAATCTCATATTACAGCCTCCATTAAACAGTTTGAGAACACTTTGGCTGGGGTAAAGCCGGTGGGGGTGTTCTCTCTTTTTGCAGTAGCATAATATGCAGCCGGTATTTAAATGTCTCCCAAAAATACCCGGATGTATTCATAAGACAAGGCTGCCCCATGACGGCAAAACCAAATATGAATTGCTGGTTAATTGACGGAATTTCTGATATTATGTTAATGTGAATGGCAAACGACCTGATGGCCGCAAATAATTCTGCATAATATGGGGGGCGAGAATATGGATGGGCTGGGTAGAATGGGGAAAGACCAAGCTGTTGAAAAGTGCACACGGAACTTTGATAATGGCTACAGCTGCTGTGAGACGGTACTGCTTTCGTTCAGCCAGTTGCTGGACGTGGAATGTGAAATTATACCAAAAATAGCCTCACCCTTTGGAGGAGGCATATACCAAAGAAAACATATGTGCGGCGCCCTTTCGGGGGCAATTATGGCAATAGGATTGAGATACGGCCGGAACACCGTCAAGGATGACAGAGAACCGTCATCTTCAAGAACGGGAAGGATTATTGAAAAATTCGTTGAAAAGTACGGAAGTACCAACTGCATTGATATACTGGGATATACCCCTGCAGATCTGGAAAAAATCACCCGGGACAAACAGCATATAAGAGCTACCATATGCAGACCCCTAATTAAACAAGTTGCCGAATGGCTGTCGGAGGAGCTTGATTAACCGTCAATACCACCGTCCATTCGGCGGTTTCTTTATTCGAGGTTTTACTAAAAAAGGAGGTGCCGGATTACCGGTACCTCCTTTTTTAGTATTAAGCAGATATGAGTTTGTCTTTCTTTATTATTTCAAAGGCCTGGTACGCCGAATCTATACTCTTTACCTGGCCGTCTTGCATCACCGAAAAGGAATCCCCAATCCGTTCGGCCTCTGCCGGATCGTGGGTCACATATAATACCGGAACATTCAGCAGCTTGCTTACCCTTCGGAATTCGGGCAGAAGCTTTTCCTTGACTGCCGCATCAATATCGCTTAAAGGCTCATCAAGCAGTATCATCTCGGGCCCGGGCGCAAGGGCACGGGCAAGAGACACCCTGCTCTTGTAGCCGCCGCTTAACTCACCGGGTTTTTTATCCAGTATATCTCCAAGGCCCAGCATACCAATAATATCCTCCAGCAGTTCCTCGGATCCGAGGCCGTTGCGCATTCCGTACATTATATTATCAATAACCTTTTTATGCCCAAAGAGTGCCGGATGCTGCGGTACATAGCCTACCCGCCTTTCTTCGGGTGCCAGACCGGTAATATTCTTTTCCTTGAGCAAAACGCTTCCCTTGTCAGGCTTTATAATACCGGCAATTATCTTGAGAAGTGTGGATTTTCCACATCCGTTTATACCTATGAGCACTTTGACCTCGGGCCTGATTTCAAGGTGGGCATCATTAAGAACTGCCTGCGTCCCGTACGATTTATAAACACCGTTTACCTTAAGCATATTTTCTCCTCCTGAAGCTTAACAAAGCAACTATTATTAGAGAAAGAAGGATACAGATCACACTTGCTGTAACCGCCATCTCCAACTCCCCTTCTTCAACCTTAGTGAATACATAGGATGCCAGAACCTGAGTAGAACCCGGCAGATTGCCGCCGAACATTACAACCGCCGCAAATTCACTTAAAGCCCTGGAAAAGGCCAGTACAAACCCTGAAAATAGAGCTTCTCCCATCAGCGGCAGCACTATCCGGAAATAGGCCTGTACCGGATTATCTCCCAGCGTACGGGCGACATCCACCATTTCCCGGTCGGTGCCATCGACACCGCTGGCTATGGTCCGTGCACTCAACGGGTAGGATACGAAGAACATGGCTAATACTACCGCAAATAGGGTAAAGGCAAGACCCGTATTGCTTATAAATCCGCAGGTTTTGCGCCCGAATGCCAGCAGCAGAGCCAGTCCCGCCACGGTGTGGGGTATAGCTATGGGCAGGTCGTTCATCAGGTTTGCCAGTTTGTATGTGATGGTATTCCTGTGAAACAAGTGATAATATCCAAACCCTACGGCCAGTATGGTTCCCATAACAGATGCAGCGAAGGCAGCCAGTATGGTATTCCCGAAGCTGTGCCAGAAGACCCAGTCCTTTAATGTCTTAACAATTCCGTCCGGTTTAAGATTCCATGCCAGAGCAATCAGCGGAAATACTACAAGAAGCAGAAACAGGGGCAGAAAAAACCAGCTGATTAAGTTTTTAGGCATGAATTTTGTCTGCGCAGGGCTTTTATTCATAGGGCTCCCATCCATAGCTGCAGAATTCGTCCACATGTTCAAAAGCAAAATCCTTGAATTCCCTGGCGAGTTCCTCATTGCCCCCCTTGATTACGCCTACTCCAAATATGATCTCGCCGGTAACTTCCTCGTCAAGCCTTTGTACTATCTTAAGGCCGTTCCCGTTTGCCACGCTGGAATATATAAGCCCTGCATCAACCTGGTCTTCCTTTACCATTATCGCTACCTGGTTTACCGTTGACGGCATGGCCTTAAGCGTATCGCTAACCTTGTCCCACAGTCCGAGGTTTCTAAGAGCGGTCTCGGCATACATTCCAACCGGTGCCTGGGGGTCGCCCATTGCAAATGTTACACCAGGCTTTGCAAGGTCATCCATGGTGTTTACTTTCCCATCACCCGTTTCCGATACTACCAGCACAAGACAATCGGACAGAAACTCTTTGGCCTCGGTTAGCTTGTCCTCTTGCTGGGCCATTTCTATGTACATCCAGTCGGCCGAGTAGTACAAATCACAGGGCTGTCCTTCCCTGATCTGAGCCCAAAGCCCGCCGGAAGAGGCGTAATTGGGTACTACCTTTACCCCTTTTTCAGCTTGAAATTTTTCTATTACCACATCCATGGGTTTTTTCATCCCTGCAGCCACAAACACCTGCAGAGGCCCATCATTCCCGTTCTCCTTTGGACTGCAACCCGAAGCAACCGGAAGAAGCAAAATCATAACCATCATAATTACCAATACATTCGCAATACTCTTTCGTTTATTTATAAGCACAAAATAATCCTCCTTATCGTTATTTTTGTTAACCCAATAACGAAATTTAAGGAGGCACTATTAATAGAATGTCCATTCCGATCACTCCTTTCCAAATCCGGGGGGCAATCCCGTTTCCAGGATTACCTTATCGGCCCTCCATCTTAGCAATAGCCTTAGATGTTCAGGCTCGGAGCATTAATATGATGCCATATCTGGCATATGCCTATTATAATACTGCGTTGCAGATATGTCAATATACCCTGTCAGCATGATTACTTAAACTCTCATACTGCTATTACAGCAGTATTGTAACCGATACCGGCAATTGTATATAATAAATGTGACTGATGTGCATATATGGCAGTGAGAGCCAAATATGGAGGTGCAGATTCAAACTATGGATACTACCCGTTTGTTATACTTTCTCAAAACCCTTGTAGCCTGCCCCAGCACCACCGACACCATAGAGGAAACTGAAATGGCAAGGGAGATAATAAGGCTTCTGTCCGAAATGGAATACTTCAAGGCCAACCCCCAGAATCTTATGACGCACGACATACCGGGAGACCGGCATGGAAGGTCGGCCGCTGTTGCCCTCTTGAAAGGAAAGGGTGCAAGAACCGTTATACTGTCGGGCCATTATGATGCGATGGATACCATAGATTACGGCCCTTATAAAGAATATGCCCTGAACACCGACACAATGGGCAAAGCTCTTGACCCTTGGTCCTTACCACCGGACGCACTGGTCGACCTGAACTCCGGTGATTGGATATTCGGCAGAGGAACAGCCGACATGAAGGGTGGTCTGGCCCTTTTTATGTCCCTGCTTGAGCAGATGTCCCAAAAACCGGACCAGATTAACGGCAATCTATTGTTCCTGGCCGTTCCGGATGAAGAGACCAATTCGGCCGGGATGACCGGATCCATTGAATTTCTCAATCGGCTTTCCCGGGAACAGGGCCTGGAATACATATGCCTCATAAATACCGAGCCCTGCAGTTTCAACCATGACGGCACCTATAATATATATACCGGATCTATAGGTAAAATGCTTCCGCTGCTTTACTGTTTCGGAAGGGAGGCCCATGCCCGGGAACCCTTTGAGGGTATTAATCCCAACCTTATAATGTCTGAGATTATCAGGGAAGTTGAGGGCAATACCCTTCTGTCGGACAGGTATGGGGAAAGCATTACCATGCCCCCTACAAACCTTAAAGCCATGGACCTGAGGGAAGGATATTCAATATCCACTCCCCCGGCCGCTGCCTGCTATTTCAACATACTGACCTATAGGCGACCCCCGGTGGAGATAATATCCATGTTGAGGGAAACGGCTGCCCGATGCTTTGCAAGCGCAATAGACACCGTCAATCAAAGGATAGACGGGTACAATTCCCGCTCGGGCTGCAGTATAAAAAAGCTAACATGGCAGCCCAAGGTTTATACATACGCAGAGCTTTACAATACGTGTCTTGATAAGCACGGGAGTGCGTTTGAAAAATATATTGAGGATTTTATTTATAACCAGTCATCCAGGGGTATCGACTGGAGGGAAATTACAATTAATATTGTAAGCCAACTGCACTCTTTCTGCCCCGATCGGGATCCCAAAATAATAATCGCCCTTGCCCCTCCCTATTACCCCCATGTAACGGTAGACGGGCAGTCGCCCAAGGATACGGATGTATTAAAGGCGGTGGATTTGCTAAAGGAATACTCGGCTGGTGAATTTGAAATACCGCTGAAGGTTAACGGTTTCTTTGACGGGATATCTGATTTGAGTTACTGCTCGATTCAGGACGCCGGAGATGTTATAAAGGAGTTCAAGCCAAATATGCCCCTTTGGGGACGCTCTTATTCAATACCGGTTGAAGAGATAAAGAAGCTGGGCGTGCCGGGTATTATACTGGGTCCCTGGGGCAAAGACCTCCACAAATACACCGAGCGGCTAAACAAAAGTTTTTTCTTGGATGTTGCACCCGAAATGCTTCGATTTTTTGTGGACACCCTGCTTGGTATGAATACAGACTAGGCACCGGCATCCACTCGGGTATTGATTCCGGACAAATACCATTAGGCTTCATGAAGTCTTCCATATCCGGATAACCGGGTTTTTCTTCAGGTTGCGCCGCAATCTCTGATAGCATAACTGATTACCGGAGCATACCATCCAGTACATCGGCTTCGGTAACAGGCTGCCGACACGCAAAATTTTCACACACATAAGCTGTAGGTTTTTCTCCTACCATTTTTTGCTGCCTTGTAAAGGGAGCTATTTTGTACAGTTCCTCCTTGCCCACATTCAGCAGAAAGGTGGAAAAGGGTGTAAATCTGATGTTGATCTTATCCAGCATGGCTCGGGCATCCTCCATGGTCTTTGCGGACAGGACAACCTCCCTGGTGGGCTGTAAGCTGAACAAAAGCGCCATCAGATAGAATGAATGGGAGTTCGGGCTGTGACCCACCTGGCCTCCGAAGGCTTCCATCTGCCGGCGTGCTCTGTCTTCTGTCTGTGCGTCTCCTGTCATCCTTGCCAGCCTTAACATGTTTAGCAGGGCTACCGAATTGCCCGATGGCAACGCCCCATCATATACCTCCTTGGGGCGCATAATAAGCTGTTCGCTGTCCTCCCCGTACAGGAACAAGCCTCCGTTATCATTATCCCAGAACAGCTCAAGCATCTGTCTGTTCAAATCCAGTGCCTTCTCCAGGTAGTAAGTTTTAAAGGTAGCTTGATAAAGCTCGATAAGTCCCCATACCAGAAAGGCGTAATCGTCAAGGTATGCCGGCAACGCCGATTCACCGTCCCTGTATCTTGCCAGAAGTCTTCCGTCCTGTCTGACCAGCTTTTTTTGTATAAAGTCAGCCGCAGCCTCAGCCCGTTGGATATATTCTTCATTGTTGAAGGCTCTTCCTCCAAGAGCAAGGGCGGCTATCATAAGCCCGTTCCACGAGGTGAGTATTTTATCATCCTTGTACGGGTGTATCCTCTTTTCCCTGCATTGAAACAGTTTTTCCCTAATGGTGTCTAGACGCTCCATTAAACCGCTGTCTTGGCCAAGCTCTTTAAGGCGGGTATTTATGAGGTTTGGAATGCTTTTACCCTCAAAATTCCCCTGTGGGCTTATATCGTAATATTTACAAAAGAACTCTCCGTCCTCCCGGCCTACCGCTTCAATTACCCCCTCCGGCTGCCACACGTAAAACTTCCCTTCCTCTCCCTCGGAATCCGCATCCTCGGCCGAGTAAAAACCTCCCTCGGTTGAGGTCATATCCCTTAAGACATAAGTGAATATTTTCCGGGCAACATCTTTATATATTTCCTTGCCGGTGGCCTGCCAGGCCTCGGTATAGCAGTATGCCAGAAGGGCGTTATCATACAGCATTTTTTCAAAATGAGGCACCAGCCATTTTTTATCGGTGGAATATCTTGAAAACCCAAAGCCAATATGGTCGAATATTCCGCCCTTGTACATTGCCTCAAGGGTTTTCTCCACCATATAAAGGGCCCTGTCATTGTTCTCAGCCTTCCAATACCTGAGAAGAAAGGACAGGTTATGGGGCATGGGGAATTTGGGCGCACCGCTGAAACCCCCGTAAACTTCATCAAATGAGGATTCATAGCCTCTGAAGGCTTGATGCACAGTATCCTCCCCTGCTTGTTCAGCATTAATCCTATGCGGCGAATTCTTTATGGCATGGGTAATCCTGTTGCCGGTTTCAATAAGCTGCTCCCTTTCGGAAGCCCAGGCATCCTTTATCTGCAGCAGCAACTCAACAAGCCCCGGATAACCGTATTTGCCCGACTTGGGGAAATAGGTTCCGGCGAAGAAGGGATTCTTATCCGGTGTCATTATTATGGTGAGGGGCCAGCCCCCCTGCCCGGTGATGGCCTGGCATACCGACATATAAATACTGTCAATGTCGGGCCGCTCCTCCCTGTCCACCTTTATGGCAACATAGTAGTCGTTCAGCACATTCGCTACTTCCTGATCCTCGAAGGACTCCCTCTCCATAACGTGACACCAGTGACAAGT
>JAENYX010000076.1 GCA_016841565.1 Clostridium thermobutyricum
TTGCACATACAGTCAGGCCGGCACCGTTTACCCGGAATACCCGGGAAAGCCCCATCATAGAGGCCAGAAGTCCAAAAATCAGAGGCTTATAGTTTGTCAATCCATTTACCCGCCGGTAGGGCTAGCGACACCTGCACCACTCCGTAAGCCGCCGCAATCAACCCGGCTGCCATGCTGCCCCCTCCTCTTTCTACAACCAACAGAACCATATACGGTCGGGCTGCGTATAACACCAGCTGATGGCTATTGGTATATAATATTGTACGGATGGCTGGCGGACGCATATACACGGCCCCCACCCGTTTTAATATACTATTACCGCACCCTCGACACGGGTACGGCAATAGTATTGACAGGGCATACTGAACCTTATTGTCGGAATATCAGGTTAATCATTTCCCGGCTATCCTTTTTTTATTGCCGCCAATTCCTCTTGGGCTTCTTTCTTATCAGCAGTCAGTGACAAGGCCTGCATCTTGCCAAAATACATGCCGATTAGACCAATGCCAATGATTATGGAAGTGACTCTAATGACAACCGGAAAATACTGTTTATGAATAAATACCGCCAGAGCTTCGGCATTAGGACCACCCATAAAGATGCCTGCCAGGAAACCGAAGAAGGCCAGCCCGCCGGCAATCAGGCAAATAAAGACACCCCAGCCGAATATTCTGTTCAGTAACGCTGCGATTTCTTTTCTATTCATTATATCCACCTCCCTATATCATTCCCCAAATGGGTAAGAGACCGAGTATTATTGCGACTGCCATTATATAATGCAATGCTACCCAAATCAGACAGTTCTGGGTAGTCTCCTTCAATCCGGAATCTGCAATACCCATAGCAGTATACATACAAAGAGCCAACGGAGGTGTCATTCCCTCCATAGCACCTGTAATAACGGGCAGCATCCCGGCCACCAGAAATGGGTTGGCGCCCGCAGACACCATAATGGCGATAATTGCTGTACCGAATATGGCCGTCTGGGAGGAACCGGGGAGAATCATTCCTAAAAGTGCACAGAAAAGCGGAATAAACATAGCCAATACCACTTTACTCATACCCAGGGAAGCAATATAATCCCCTATGACCGAACCGGCCCCCATTGAAGCAAATAAATTACTGATAGAATAAGCAAAGAAGATGGTAGCACATACGGGAACTATAGACTTTATCTTCTCCGAGAACATATCCACAATAGCCTTAGGCCTTACATCAGTATGTTTCCTCGAAATGAACATCCCATACAGAGCCGCAAGGCCGGGGGTAAATATCAGTATACAACTGGACATATTACCTGCACCGCTGCCAAGTCGAGCTGTAAAGAATGTAGTTTTAAGCTTGGAGTCCAAAAAGAAGGGTAGAAATATTATAACTGGAATAAGCAGAGCTTTCCAACCTCTTTTCAACGTATCTCCTAACTTAGGGATATCTTCCTTGGCCATTGGTTCAACCTTGTAGTAACGAGAGAAGAAATAGAGAGTAATTGCTCTTTGAATAATAAACCAAATTGCAATGCCCCACATCAGTATCCAAAAATCGGACATACTGTACTTTCCGGGATACAACAGCTCCAGACAACCGAAAGCCGCTGCTATACTGCCGGCGGGGGGAATCATGTTGCCCATGGTGCTGGCCGACATCTCAACGTTGGCAGCCAAATGGGCCGGAAACCCGGTGCGTTTCATTGCCGGGATGGTAAATACGCCGGTGGCGGCCACATTACCTGCGCCCGAGCCCGAAAGAGACCCCATGAAGCTACTGGCGATCAACGAGATATAACCGGCACCGCCTCTGAAACGCCCAAATATAGATAGTATGACATCAATAACTGCATCAATTACCTTGGTTCCGCCAAATATTTGTGCAACTGCTATGAAAGCCAAAATAGCGTAAAACAAGGTGTTGGTAGAGGTTTTCAGCAGATAAGTAAAAATATTTCCCCATTCATTAGTAACTGCAATCATTACCAGATATCCGAAGAGCATAGCCTCGTAGATGGGGCGCTTAATCACTACAAATACAATACAGATAGCTATAAGCAAAATACCTAGATATATCAATTCAATAGGCAAAAGTTTCATCTCCTTTCAGATTTCACCCTCGAAGGGTTATATGATACTTTTAGAGATAATAAATGCCCTGTCAATTCATAACTGTTTGATATCTTTCCTAATCCTTCACCGGAATTTCTATATCGAGAAGGGGAGGATACTGCTGGCATCCGAAAATATCGCCTTCGCCGAAGGAGCCGCTAGGAACCAACCTGTTAATGGTGAACTTGATGGCAAATGCCGGGTCAAACTCAACAAAATCGACTATTCTGGATTCCGGGATGCCAAATAGCTCTGCAACTGTTTTCATTGTCAATGCTCCACTATTTTTGACCAGTTCATAATTGCTCTTTTCTCTAAAGATAATATCAAAGGTTATTCTATCGGTTCCAGCATTTTTGCTGCGAATGGTTTTTGCCAGATCTACCAATTTAACTGTTTTCATTTCACTCTCCTCCTATTCGCCTATTTCGGTAGCGTAAACCGGGAATAACTCCAGCGGGTCATCCACAGCCACAACATGATTCAGAGTCCATTGATACGCAGAAGACACTTCCACAACTTCGTCAAGGATAAAAGCTGCTGTGCCGGCAGTGCCCTTAACTTCGGGCAGTCTGGCATAAAAAATCTGTCGCATACCAATCATGGCAACCTCTTCGGCCACTTCCTTTGTGGGTGCAACGCCTTCGACAATTATCATGAGTTCATGGGATTTGGTCTCTTTAATGGGCTCCAAGTCACCCATCACGCCATTTTTGCCGAAGATTCTGTAGCTGAGTTTATAATCCTTGCCTGCAAAACGCTCTTCCACCTGATCTTTGGCCCATTGGATAACCTCGTCAATATGTTTTATTGTGTATGGGTCACGAATGCCGGCCATACCTAGATAACGCTCACCAACTTTACCGGATCCTTCCAGCTTAACCTTGATTTTGCCCTCTATGGGAACGAATTTTGCTCCGGTTATGCGGCAGGTCTTTTCATCATGCTGCTCGTAAACACAATCCCTCATATCCATCATCCCACCGGCAACATACTCATAATATGGATTTGTTCTCTCATACATAGCGTGTCCTGCCACCGAAGCAACGGTGCACCTTTGGGTCGGACTCATTGCTGTAACCTTAACATCATCCTTGGTAATGGTACCTATGACCGTCTCCTTGGCTCCGTAAGGCTCTGCGCAAAAAGACGCGCACTCCAGCACTTTACCGCAGTAATATGCTATGTTCTCAGGAAAGCCCTCGTAGATTGCCGGTGCCGAGAATACACAGGCATCGCTGGAGCGCCCACCGATAATGACATCAGCGCCCATTTCCAAAGCCTTGATAAATGGATGCACTCCGGCTACAGCCACAATGCGGTCGGTCTTATCCAGCTCTTCGATGGTTAAATTGCTTCTTCCATCCAAACCTTCGATAGTCTGTCCGGCTTCCATCTTTTTACGCAGATACTTTTTGTCTACTTCAGAATAGAAATAGACCAATTTGAACTTCTTCATATTATGTTTTTTTGCAATTTCCCGGATAAAATCAACATACATATCCACGCGGCTGTTGCTACCGGTATCCCCTGAAGAACCAATAATCATAGGAACACCCTGCTTACGGGCCGCAAGCAGCATAAGCTCCAGGTCGTGCTTTTGCCATTCGTGATGACTGGCACATTTGTCTGCTCCTAAAGGCACCGGGCCGATATCATCGCTGCCCGAGTCACAGCAGTAATAATCCGGCTTTGTATTGGCACCGATCCAGAAGCTTTCCTCCTTTGTAGGAGCAAAACCCAGATGGCCGTTGGAGCAGTGGATCCTTAGTGTTTCCTTTCGCATATCTATTGCCTCCTTTAACAGTTGGAAGTTAATATAATTAAGTTTTCATCTAAATACTTATGCATATTCCATACCAAAGCACAAACACAGCCACAGGCTTATAACTGCTGCTAATTGCTAAATTCAAATATATAATTCTTATACGATATTCAGTAACTCCTGTCTAAAAATATTACATTCCTCTACCTGTCATTTAAGAGGGCGGATCCCGAAGAATCCGGCTTGAAGATGGATATAAGATCCTTGGCTTGGCTCAGGATGACACGTTAGCAGATGTAAAGTCTTAAGCACGTTATATATAGCAGCATCATTTCAGATAATTGATATTTGATTTTTATTACACCGGGTTTTAAAATATATTATTAAGGGTAGGTTTAAATAGTAGTATCAATACTTGGTAAGGAGGCTGATAATTATGGATGACTATACACCCGGAAACCCTGACAATCATTATTATGAGCGTCAACGTCCCCGCCGTACGGGGGCTTTCAGAGCCTTTGTGTTTTCTCTTGTAGGAGCAATGGTAGGAAGCCTGCTGACTATGTACTTTATGCCTGTTATTTTAGAGAAAAACATTATCCAGCCGCCGCCCGGCCAACAATCCCAGATAATACTGGAGCCAAAGGGCCAGGATATTGCAATAGTGCCGGCAGTTGCCGAAAAGGCCACCCCGACAGTGGTTGGAGTAACCACAGTCACGCTCCAGAGGGACATGTTCTTTGGAACACTGCGCGAGGGTCAGGGAGTGGGCTCGGGATTTATTGTGCATCCCGACGGATACATTCTCACCAATGACCATGTTATTAACAGCGGTCAGGCTAAGAAAATAACAGTGCTGTTCAACGATGGAACCGAAAAGCCCGCCGAAATTTTGTGGAACAATAGTATGTTGGATATGGCTGTTCTAAAGGTGGATGCCAGGAACCTGCCGGTGGTGGACCTGGGAGACAGCGACAAGCTCATAGTGGGAGAACTCGCCATAGCCATAGGCAATCCCCTGGGGCTTGATTTCCAGAGAAGCGTTACATCAGGAGTCATAAGCGGTCTCCATAGAACCATTGAGATGTCGCAGACCGAAGTAATGGAAGATTTGATACAAACCGATGCGTCCATAAACCCGGGAAACAGCGGAGGACCCCTTTTAAATGCAAAAGGCCAGGTGATTGGGATGAACACCGCCAAGATTTCCTCCAATGTAGCCGAGGGGCTCGGATTTGCCATACCCATTAACCAGGTAAAACCCATATTGGAGCAGCTAATAGAAAAGGGCAAATTCACCATGGTATACCTGGGCATAAGCGGTATAGACGTCCAAGCAATAAAACGGCAGCTCAACACAGATCTGGCCGTAGATGAAGGTGTTTATATCTTTGAAGTGGAGAAAGGCACGCCAGTGGATAAAGCCGGTCTGGCCGCCGGCGATATTATCACCGATATTAACGGCAAAAAGATAAACGGCATGAGCCAGCTGCTGAGGGAGCTGTATAAGTACAAGCCCGGCGACAGTATAAGTATCGTATTCTTTAGAAAGGGTTCTCAAAAGAAGGTGGACGTAACGCTGGCAGCCCGTCCCGACGACCTGTAA
>JAENYX010000077.1 GCA_016841565.1 Clostridium thermobutyricum
TGCATTACGTTAACGATATAAATACGCCATACACACAGGTGCTGATGGTATCCAACGAGGAGGGCGACTATACCGCATCATACCTATACGGAATAGAGCGCATCATGGCCGAGAACGTGGAAGGCCTGCAGCCCGAAAGGTTCGACCCACTGTATTACCTCTACGACGGATTGGGCAGCGCTTCCCAGCTTGTAAACGGCGACGGCGAAGTATGGAATAAATTCATGTACCAACCCTTCGGTGAGCCCAAGGCAGCAGGCAAGCTCCTACTAAACAGGCATAAGGAAGAGCTGCTTCATGTACCCTTTGGCTTTACCGGAGAAGCCCATGATTTCTATAGCGGCCTTATATACCTAAGGGCAAGGTACTATGATCCAGCAACTGCACGCATGCTAACGAAAGATCCAATAAAAAATGGGCTTAATTGGTATGTCTATGCTAATAACAATCCAATTCGATTTGTTGATCCATTGGGGCTAGCACCTGGAGATTTAATTATTAATGGTACAAATATTGGTTATACGTCAAGATGGGATAATGGTATGTATGGAAGTGCAAGAGATTTTGTTAATGCATTTGGTGGTGACATTGATACTTCTACAAGCATATATAAATTTAGTATTGGCAGTTATACATTCGAGATGGATAATACCGGAATGAATAATGAAGATTTCTATGACTTGGATGTATACCAAAATGGAAAAAAAGTCGGCACATCGATTTATACAAAAGTTGATGATGGTACTAATTCAGGATATTCAAAAATGCTTATAGATTTACAGTTTATGGTTGATATTATGGGGAAAGACGGGAAAACTATAGAACTTGAGTATGATTTGGGTACAGAGGGCGGTACGTATTTGGCGATAAGCTATATACAGAGTGTTGAATACATTATTATACCTATAAATAAGGCGCGCGAAGTGTATAACGCTAGCAGTTTAGAAGAGAGTATTATTTCGGGTCTATCAGATAACATTAGCGATTCTATTGGAGGAGCTATTGCTAATATTATTGCTAATAGAATGCTTAAGAAACAGTTCGAAACGAGTTTAAAAAGCGGAAGCCCCTTCATAAACATATATACCTTCACATACTACTTTCCTGAGTATGAAACCGAAACTTACATAAGCCCTCTTAACGATAATCAAATAGGATGCTTTGGAAATAAAGTCGGAATATTTACTTACGGAGTATATGGGCAATAACAACTAATAAATGATAGTATTATGGTAAGAACTAACAGTAAGACTAAGGCAAGAGAAAGAGAGAACGATTCAACTATTTAGTATCGAATACTATGAAAACAATCAACTTATCGTTTTGAGATAGTGCTAAAGTGTGTGATTCGTAGATATCATTTTAATTAAAATGATAATAAGAAAAATAAAAAGGATGAAAATGATGGAAGCGAATGTACATAAACGTTTTGAATGGGTTCGGTTTTATGAACAATACGAGAATGCTGGTATTGTATGTTTAAAATGTGGAATATTCAGACCTACACTAAGAATGAAAGAATTAGAGTAAAAAAACATAATATAACACATAAAAATCATAAAAGATGATAGGAGAGATCTTACATGCTAAAAAACAGCTTTAATAAAACTAATTCGATCTTTTGCAAATTATGTAAAATAATTTTCGTTTTGACAGTATTCTCGGTTATATTATTTTCTATATCTTGTAGTAAGCAAACTTCAGAATTAGCTGAACTAAGTGATATGGGGAACAGTATAGGTAATCTAAATAATTTAGGGTTAATTGCACAATATGATGATAGGATTTATCATATGATATGGGAAGATGGAAAACCATATCTAGTCAAGTCTGACTTTAATGGAATAAACAGGGATATTATAAGCCAAACAGACTGTTTATACCTAAATATTATTGATGATTGGATTTATTATATTAATAGCGAAGATAGTAATAAAGTTTATAAGATGGATATAGACGGACACAACAATCAAAAATTAAATGAGATTAAAGGGAATTTTCTAATTGCATTTGAAGAGGGTTTATACGTTATAAGTGTTTCTGAAAAGTATAATAATAGCCTGTATTATATGGATTATGACGGAAGAAATGTAAAAATCATATGTAATGATAAAGTATCAAGTATATTCTTTTACAACAACTATATATACTATACAAGTGTTATAGATTCGAACGGAAAGGTTCACTTATGCAGAATGGATATCGATGGAAGCGACAAAGAAATAATTCTGGATGATAATGTAAAAAAATTTTTTATATATAAAGACAATATTTTTTATTTAACTGGAGAAATTATTCAAAACAGACTTTGCAGAACAAATATTAACGGAAAAAAGAAAACAGTACTTGAAAAGAATGCGGTAATTCCTGAAATTACAATGAATTTACATAATAATACTCTTTATTATAGGGATTTATCTAATCTAACTTTCAACCAAATAAACTTAGATACTAGTAAGAAGAAGATACTAGATAACATAAGTTTCACAAATATATATATAATCGATAACAAAATTTTTCATTACGAAAATGATCGGCTTTTTTGCATGGATTTAGACGGGAGTGATAATAAACCATTTTAAAGCTGTTTTTTTGCATAAATTTTTGGTAGTATCCCGAATTCTGTGTGAACTCGAAAATCTGATGTAGAATACGGAAAATGAGGTAGTGTCAAGAATTTTGGGCTTTTACCCTTTATCACCTGGTTTTAGGGAAGATACGCCTTTAGTGGAAGGATGACAGAGAGACAGGTCAATTGTTCAGGGTCAGGAGTGGAGCATCAGATGCATCTAACCTGTCCCTTTTGTATGTTTGGTATCCAACGAAGAGGGCGACTACACCGCTTCATACCTATACGGTATAGAGCGTATCATGGCCGAGAACGTGGATAACCTGCAGCCCGAGGGGTTTGACCCGCTGTATTACCTCTACGACGGACTGGGCAGCGCTACCCAGCTTGTAAACGGCGAAGGCGAAGTATGGAACATACTTTTGTGCCGGCCTTTTGGTAATCTACAGAACAGAGGGCAGCAGAGGATACGGCATAGGCAGATACAAGAGAGGGTACTTGTCTGTCCGGAGCAGCAGACAAGGATATCGGCATAGTAGAATATGGCTGTCATGTGCGGTATAATTGTTTTGGCCGGTATTTTCCAATATAGTTGCCGATACTTGGTAATATTTGGTTGTTCGGCAAAAGAAATGTACAGGTGGGTGTGAAATGGATAACAGTGTCACCTTTAAAACTATGAATGCAGAGACTGCGCTTACCAGGTTGAAAAGGAAGATTCCCTATGACTGGGATTTGAACATATACAGGGGATGTCAGCATGGCTGCAAATACTGCTATGCGATTTATTCCCACAAACATATTGGGTCGGGCAGTTATATGAAACCAATGAGGGAGAAGCTTAAATAGGAGCAGGAAGGAGGTACCGGGATGGAATTTGATTGGGCAGGTTGGCTGACAAGTCCTTTTATACTCATGCCGGTTGCGGTGTTTACCGGAGTTGCTTTTGGCAGGCTGAAAATAGGAAGGTTTAGCTTTGGTATATCGGGTACTCTCTTCACCGGTCTTGTGATTGGATGGTTGGTGTACCAGACATATGCGCTGCCCTATGAGGGTGCAGGAAATGTCCCCGGGTATGCCGCCGACATACTAAAGAACGGTGTTGTTGATATAGATTTTTTCTACCTTTTTCTAATCCTTTTCGTAGCCGCAGTAGGGCTTTTGGCATCCAAAGACCTTGGTGCCGTGCTCAGGAGGTACGGGTTCCGGTTTGTCATACTTGGATTTCTAATTACCTTTACAGGGGCGGTTGTAACCTATTTGATGGTGATGGCCAGCCCGGGACAAAATCCCTTCGAGGTATCAGGGGTCTATGTAGGTGCCCTTACCAGCTCTCCGGGTCTTGGTGCCGCTATAGAAGCGGTGGCGGGGTACGGCAGGGAAGCCGAGGCCGCCGTGGGGGCAGGCTATGCCATAGGTTACCCCTTTGGCGTTTTGGTTGTGATTTTGGCGGTCAATTTTATACCGCTTTTCTTCCATATTGATTTACAGGCCGAAAAGGAAGTGTTTCAGAGGGAAATGACTCAGGCAAGGGCAGCGGCAGGCACTAAAGAGATACCTGAAGTACCCTTTGACATTGCAGGGTTTGTACTGACCATAATTGCCGGTTATACCATAGGAAGCGTCAGGCTGTATCTGGGGCCTTTGGGTTATTTCAGTCTTGGATCCACCGGGGGAGTGCTGATAGGAGCACTGCTGCTGGGCTATATTGGCCGGGTGGGCGGTATTCATTTCAGGATGGATAACAAAATACTGGGAGTGATAAGGGAGGTATCCCTTGCATTTTTCCTGAGCATAGTAGGCTTAAGGTATGGCTACAGGGTGTTTGATGCCCTGGCCGGAGGCGGAGTTTATCTGGCTCTTGTATCCTTGGTGGTGGGTATTACTGCCATCCTGTCGGGATATCTGGCAGGAAGGTACATGATGGGTATAAACTGGATAATGCTGTCGGGATCCATCTGTGGAGGTATGACTTCAACCCCCGGACTTGGCGCCGCACTGGATGCTGTCGGCAGCGATGACCCGGCAGCGGGGTATGGGGCCGTTTACCCCTTTGCATTGCTGGGTATGGTCATATTCACCATTCTACTACACCGGATGCCCATGAGTTAATTTAAGAACCAATGGGTGAGCCAAATGCCGAAGGACCGGGACAGTCCCGGTGCTACCGGTTATAGAGTACTCATGGATTTCAGGGCTTCCAGATCCAAAATTCTGAAGTCTCTCAGGTGAAAGTCAATAACCCCCTCATCCCGCATCTTGCACATTTCCCTCGACATGGAGGGACGTGAGACATTCAGGAAATCTGCCAGTTCATTGCGGTTCAACGGTAAAACAATATCCCTGGTTCCCGTCTTTTTGTATTGTTCCAGCAGATACGTGCTGATTTTTCCCCGCATACTTCTAATAGTAAGGTATTCCACCTTTTTGTTCAGCATAAGGGCTCTTTCTGATATTATGCTTAAAAAATTACGGATAAGGCTCCTGTGCCAGGGGCACATTTTGCTGCATTGGCCTATAATCCGCTCCCTTGGAAGAAAGAGAACCTCGCAGGTCTCCTGGGCCTGAACCGATGCCGGCCAGACGGCCTGTCTCGAAAAG
>JAENYX010000015.1 GCA_016841565.1 Clostridium thermobutyricum
AGCACCTGCCTTACAAGCAGGGGGTCACTGGTTCGAGCCCAGTTGTGCCCACCATATGCTGGTGTAGCTCAATCGGCAGAGCAGCTGATTTGTAATCAGCAGGTTGCGGGTTCGAGTCCCATCACCAGCTCCATTACGGAGGGATACCCAAGTGGCCAAAGGGGGCAGACTGTAAATCTGTTGTCAGTGACTTCGATGGTTCAAATCCATCTCCCTCCACCAGAAAAAAGCGGTGCAGTTTTCTGCACCGCTATATTTTTACATATTAATAGAAATATTGTATAATCTTTATGTTATCTTATATGGGGGTGCAGGACAGTGAATGGATTTTTTGCCGGTATGATTGAGCTTATAGGCAGCGAATGGGCTGTGGTCTTGGTATCTATGCTGCCCTATGTAGAATTGAGAGGGGCAATACCAATGGGAATATCCCTGGGGCTGCATCCTATGTATGCATATCTGCTTGCCCTTATGGGAAGTACATTTCCCGCTCCGGTTATACTACTGGTATTCAGGCCGTTTTTTAATTTTGTAAAGAGGACAGGCCTGTTTCGCAGCATTACAGAAAAGATAGTGGATAATACTCTGAAAAAGACCCATGGCATCAAAAAATATTACATACCCGGGCTTTTCATTTTTGTTGCGGTACCATTGCCATCTACCGGAGTATGGACCGGCAGCCTGGCGGCGGCACTGCTGAATATAAGGCTTAAGCATGCGCTTCCGGCAATATTTCTGGGCAATGCGGTGGCAGGTCTTATTATAACGCTGGTCAGTCATGGAATTATTGCAGCAATGTGATTGACATATGGGTAATGCTGTGATAGTATTCTTTATCAGAAAACCGAATATTTGCCTTATCAAGAGAGGTGGAGGGACAAGGGCCCTGTGAAACCCGGCAACCGGCGTATATACGCAGCGGTGCCAATTCCCACAGAATTTATATTCTGTAAGATAAGGTGGTTTATACCTCCTTGTTTGCAGAGGAGGCTTTTTTATTTTATTACAATAAGGCAATAATATTTAATTAGGGACATTAAGGAGGGTATGTTAATGGCTAAAAAATTATTTACATCCGAATCGGTTACCGAAGGTCATCCCGACAAGATTTGCGACCAGATTTCGGATGCCGTGCTGGATGCCATTCTTGCGGAGGATCCCTTTGCAAGGGTTGCCTGTGAGACTGCTGTAACCACCGGACTTGTTCTTGTAATGGGGGAGATTACCACCCAGTGTTATGTGGATATTCCCAAAATTGTAAGACAGACGGTCGAAGAGATTGGGTATACCAGAGCCAAATACGGCTTTGACTGCGATACATGCGCCGTAGTTACATCCATTGACGAACAGTCGCCCGACATAGCCTTGGGGGTGGATCAGGCGTTTGAAGCAAAGCAGGACGGTGCAGACGCCAAGGTGGAGGAGACGGGAGCGGGAGACCAGGGTATGATGTTCGGCTATGCATGCAGTGAAACCGATACGCTTATGCCCCTTCCGATCTATCTGGCCCATGGCTTGACCAGGAAGCTTGCCGAGGTGAGAAAGTCTGAAATACTGCCTTACTTAAGGCCCGACGGAAAATCCCAGGTGACGGTCGAATACGAAGGGGACAAGCCGGTAAGGGTTGATACTATTGTTATTTCCACGCAGCATCATCCCGAGGTTGAGCAGGAAACCATCCGTCGGGATCTTATAGAGCAGGTCATAAACAAGGTAGTGCCGGCCGAGCTTTTGGACAAGGATACCAAATACTATATAAACCCGACGGGCAGGTTTGTGGTGGGAGGCCCCCAGGGCGATTCCGGGCTTACCGGCAGGAAGATAATAGTGGATACATACGGAGGCTATGCACGCCATGGAGGAGGGGCTTTTTCGGGCAAGGATCCCACAAAGGTTGACCGCTCGGCTTCCTATGCCGCCAGGTATGTGGCAAAGAACGTTGTTGCTGCCGGGATAGCCGACAGGTGTGAGGTGCAGGTGGCCTACGCGATAGGCGTCGCCCGGCCGGTGTCGGTGATGGTGGATACCTTCGGGACTTCAAAGATTTCCGAGGATGAAATAATAAAGCTTATAAATGCCAACTTCGACCTCCGTCCGGCGGCCATAATAAGGGACCTTGATTTGAGGAAATCAATGTATAAGAAAGTGGCGGCTTACGGGCACTTTGGGAGGAAGGACCTCGACCTGCCGTGGGAGAGGTTGGATAAGGCCGATGCGTTAAGGAAACAAGCCTTCGGGAAATAGCACGAAATAAAACAACAGGCAGCGTTTAAGGCGCTGTCTGTTGTTTAAAGTGGACAAATAGGGACGTACCCGGATTGTCACAAATAGTTGCCAAATAAGGTACGTCCCCAAATGTCCCCCGTTGCAAGCAAGAGAACCGTCCCCTTGCTTCCCCCTAGCATTTCCCAAAAACAAGTAAGTGAAATTCTTTAGAATAACACTTTATGTTCACATCTTTATTGAACTTTTCCCCGAACAGGCTGTACAAAGGGACTGCCTGACCAACAAACCCAGAAAGTAAATACAAGGAATAGGTTATACAGATAGCGGGATTGTGCCTGCAACGGGCACAAACGGGTATTTTTTTTACTTCTTGGGCCTCTATAGGGGGAGGAGGCCATGCTATGTCAGCAGCAAGGCTTTTTTACACGCAGCATGTCCCCCGGCTACAATTGCATTGAAAGGAGGTGGGAATATGCCGTTACAGGCACAGCCGGTGGATTCCAGATTAAGGCTCAGGTTTGAGGTGGGGGTGGATGGTGACGGAAACCCGAGGTATTCATCCAGGACCTATTCAGGGGTTAAGACAGAAGCCGAGGACCAGGATGTCTATGACATTGCCATGGCATTTTCAGAACTGCAGATCTATCCATTGGTCTCAATCAACAGAGTAAACGAGACAGAACTGGTTAACGTGTAAGTCCGTTTACAGGCTGCACCGGGGAGAAGGATAGGCAAGGGGCCAAGGCCGGCAAAATTTGCCGTAGGCCCCCGGCCGCCCGGTGATATGGGAAAAAAGGAGGTGACAGTATGGCCAGGAGACTGGAGATGATCTTTACAAATGCAGCCGGGAGAAGGTCTACCATATCGGTTGACAATGCCCGGGACGATATAACCCAGCAGGAGGTGCAGGCTGCCATGGAGGCGGTGGTGGGCCGTGGGATATTCAGTACCAGCGGAGGAGATATAGCCGCAATCGACAGTGCAAGGATAGTGGCAACAGAAATAACCGACATCCCCGTAGAGTAAGGAAAGGGCCGGCTTATGCCGGTCCTTTTGCACAATATATAAATAGGCTTCATGGAAATCGACTTATGCGGAAAATGCTTTAGAGGAAACTTAGGCCTTGCTTCTTGAAAATCCTAACGCATCCTATAAGGCGTCCATGCCTTAGGAGCCTGACTTGGCGTCCTGCCAAGTCTACGGATTTTCTTCAAAGCTTCGGCGAGTTTCCTGGCTAAACCATTTAAAGCATGCGCTGCTTTTCCATGAAGCCCCAGTATCTGAAAGTGGATTATGTTGATTTCTCTTCAGATGGAAATCGGCTTATGCCGGCCTTTTTGCACAATATATAAAACCATGGCTTATAATGTTTTAGAAATAGGCTTGTGACAGGAGGTTGATGGCTTGAGTGATCTTGACAGCGATGCAAAAAAGACCATAGCTGCTGTTGTGCCCTGCTACCACGGCAGTTTGGGAAACGCTACCGAAATAATGTACCTTGACAACGGGTCGTTATTGGTGCCGCGCACGGTAAAAACGGTGCTCAGGAATACCGCGAGGGAGTTTGCCATTGATTTAAAGGCTGCCAGAGAGAAATACCGAAAGCTGTTAAACTGTGGACGGTCTGCTCCAATACCGCTCAATGCCCAAGTACTGCTCATTCCGCTGAAGATGCGTCAGGTGGTTTCAAAAAACGATTCTTCCAGGGGGTATATCAATTGCTTTGCAATAAAGGACGTAAAGGAGGAGGGGTCAAGCACATGTCACGTAATACTCAGGGACGGCAGGACAGTAAAATGCCTGCACAGCATAAAGAACATAAAACAGCATATAAGCAATTGCCACTTTGCACACCAAAGGCTGTCAGGGCCTCCGGAAACCGACCGTCGTATTGCCCTGGATTATCTTAATTGTCCCGCCACCAAGTCGGACATTGCCATTCTCCTTAAGGAAATAAGGGAAATCAGGGGAAATATGTGATATAATTTTGTACTAGCAAAGGTGCGGGAGGTTGGGATTATGCTGGAACTGGAGGGTACCGTAAACTCTATTGTATTCAGGAATGAGGAAAACGGGTATTCCATTGTAAGGTTTGCATGCGAGGGAGACATTATTACCCTGGTGGGATATATGCCCCTTGTACGGGAAGGGGAAGACTTAAAAGTAAAAGGTGAATGGGTTTACCATCCGGTTTACGGGGAGCAGGTGCAGGTGTCGGAGTATTCGACCGTTACCCCGTCTACCCTGGAGGGAATTGAAAAATATCTGTCCTCCGGCCTTATACCCGGAATAGGCCCCAAAACTGCCAGGAAAATTGTAGACGTATTGGGGAAGGATGCCCTGGATATAATACAGTACAATCCCGACAAGCTGACCAAGGTGGAGGGGATAGGAGAAAAAAAGGCTCAGAGGATTGCCCAGGCCTTTGAAGAACAGAGAGGCCTTCGCGATGTGCTTATGTTTCTGCAGGCCTATGATATAAGTACAGCCTTTGCAATAAAGATATTCAAAAAATACAGGGAAGAGACCATTAAGCTGATAAAGCAAAATCCGTACAGGCTGGTGGATGATATAGAGGGAATAGGCTTTAAACGGGCAGATAAAATTGCAATGAGTATGGGGATGGAGCATAATTCCCCCGGAAGGGTTTTTGCCGGTACAAAGCATGTGCTTTCAGAATTTGCCGGTGCAGGGCATGTATTTGTGCCAAAGGTCATGCTGGCCGATCGGGCGGCAGGGCTCCTGGCGGTAGAGCATCAGCAGGTTGAGGATGCCATAGGCTCCCTTGCCATTGCCGGCCAGGTAAAGCTTGAACAGGGGTCCGACGGACAGGTTGTATATCATATGCCCTTCTACCATGCAGAATCTTCGGTGGCGGCAAAGCTTGTCCAGCTGTCTCTTATGGACTATGATACCTTTGATATGGATATTGACAGCCAAATAGAAGGTTATGAAAAAAGATACGGTATTGCGCTGGATGAGGTTCAGAAGGAAGCGGTAGTCCAGTCTATAGACAACGGAATAGTAGTAATAACGGGAGGGCCGGGTACCGGCAAGACCACAACCATTAAAGCAATAATTGATATATTTGAGGAAAAGGGTCTGGAGGTTACCCTGGCGGCTCCCACAGGCCGGGCGGCAAAGCGTATGGCCCAGGCCTGCGACAGGGAAGCTTGCACCATTCACAGGCTGCTTGAGTTTTCTTATCAGGAAAACCAGCATGCCTCAAATTTCGGACGGGATGAGGACAACCCCCTGGACTGCCAGGTTCTTATAATCGACGAGGTATCCATGGTAGATATCCTGCTCATGCACCATCTGTTAAAGGCGGTCACGCCGGGCACCCGTCTGGTAATGGTAGGGGATGTGGATCAGCTCCCTTCGGTGGGGCCGGGCAACGTGCTCAGGGATATAATAAGCAGCGGAGTTGTAAAGGTGGTAAGGCTTAAAAAGATTTTCCGTCAGGAGGGAGAGAGTTCAATAGTGGTCAATGCCCACAGGATTAACGGGGGTCAGTATCCGGTGACCAATTCCAGGGACGGAGACTTTTTCTTTATTGAGAAGACCGACATGCAGCAGGTGGTGGATACCATCATAGACCTGTGCAAAAACCGTTTACCCCGGTATAACGGGTACAACCCCATGACCGATATACAGGTACTATCCCCCATGAGAAAGGGTCCCATAGGGGTGGACAACCTCAATATAAGGCTCAGGGAAAGCTTGAATCCCCCAGGCCGGGACAAAGAGGAAAGGAAATCGGGCAGTTTTGTATTCCGTGTCGGGGACAGGGTAATGCAGGTTAAGAACAATTATTCCCTCAGATGGGAGGCTCCACTGCAGGACGGATGCCTGACCGAGGGGGAAGGCGTTTTTAACGGAGACCTTGGCATCATTGAGAGCCTTGACCAGGAGGAGGGACAGCTGACGGTTCTGTTTGATGATGAAAGAAAGGCAGACTACCGGTTTAACCAGCTTGACGAATTGGAACCGGCCTATGCCGTTACGGTGCATAAGAGTCAGGGGAGCGAATTTCCGGTAATGGTAATGCCGGTATTCTGGGGCCCTCCCATGCTGATTACCAGAAATTTGCTGTATACCGCCCTGACCAGGGCAAAACAGCTGGCAGTTCTTGTGGGCAGGGAGGAGTACCTGCGCAGGATGGTTGATAACAACAGAATTTCCAGAAGATACTCGGCCCTTGACGGCAGGATGAGAGACATACTATCCAGGCTGTAGACGGGGGTGGCATGTATGAATGGACCGTTAATGCAAGTCTGGGAAGGTTTTCTTGACCTTCTTTATCCCGAGGGTGTAAACTGCTGCCTGTGCGGCGACAGAATCCGGAGGCGGCACACATACGGTATATGCCCCGACTGTTATGATAGCTTCATTTTTATCAGGGAAAACAGCTGTGAAATGTGCGGAAAGCTGCTTGATTCCGGACGCTTATGCAGCGATTGCCGTAGCTATGTGCATTATTTCGACAGGGCTTATTCTATGTGTGCATACCATGGTAAAGTCAAGGAATGGATATACTCATATAAGTATGCCGGCAGGTCGTACCTGGCCGGTCCCTTCGGCAGGATGATGGCCGACAGGATTAAGGAAGTAAGATTGGACAAGTCGGTTGACTGTATAGTACCGGTACCGCTGCACCGTAAGAAGTTAAGACAAAGGGGATACAATCAATCGCGTCTGCTGGCGGATGTTATAAGCGGCAGGCTGAAAGGGGAAAAAGCCCGGGATGTTTTAATAAGGGAAAGGAACACTCCTCCCTTAAGCGGATTGACACGCTTTCAGAGAATGGAGACAATGAGGGGAGCTTTTAAATTGAAAAACAACGGCGTTGTTGATGTTAAGAATGTGCTGCTTATAGACGATATATATACTACAGGGACCACTGTTAATCAGTGTGCCAAAGTATTGAAAGATAATGGGGCCAACTGTGTGTATGCGTTCACACTGGCTTCCGGCATGAATATTTAATGGCCGGCCGGTGTCGGATAACTGATGCATGAGGTAAGGTGATAGCCTATGGGAAGAATCTCCAAAGGCATAGTCTGGATATTTATGATCCATGATATGTGATCTAGCACATATTACCCAGATAAGGAGGTTAGGAAATGGGAGATTTGCGCAACTGCAGGAGATGCGGAAAATTATTTGTCTACAGCGGCAGTCCGCTGTGCGTAAAATGTACCGAGCAGGACGAGGAGATTTTCGTGAAGGTTAAGGAGTACATAGAAAAGCATCCGAAATGTACCACCATGGAAGTAGCCGATGCACTTGATGTTCCGATGGAAAAGATACTCCAGTTTTTAAGGGAGGGTAAACTGGAGCTGAGTGGAGAGAACACAAATATGATTCTTGGCTGCGAGCGATGTGGAAAGTCTATAAATACAGGCAGGTATTGTAAAGATTGTGCGGCTTCCATGGAGAATGAGTTTAAAAAGGGTTTTTATAGCGTGGAGGCGCAGCGAAGCCGGGATAGGGATAGGATGTATACGGCGCACAGAAGAAAAAAATATTGAATGGTATTAATCTCGACCTGTATTATGACGATATAACATATGAAGGAGTAGAAATGGGGGATGAGTTATGAAAATTGATGGCGGCGGGTTGGAAAAAATACTCGGCATATACAAAAAACAGGGCATACAGCCCTCCAGGATTGAAAAGAGTAATGGTATCAAGGGAACGCCCGGAGTGGATAGAATAGAACTGTCCACAGAGGCGCAGGACTTTCAGGTGGCTTTAAAGGCAATGAATCGGGTGCCTGATATAAGAAAAAGCAAGATTGAGGGATTGAAAGCAAAGATTGCTTCGGGAGAGTACAATGTAAACGCCCAAGAGGTGGCAAACAAGATAATCGACGGCCTGTTTCTGGACAAAAAGGTTTGAACAATTCCGTTATTTGGGGATGAGCGATATGGAAGGTCTGTGGAAAAAATTGATTGAAATTCTGGAGAAAGAAAGCGGACTGTATAAGGATATTCTTGAGTTATCTAGGCATAAGACCAATACTATTGTGGAAGGAAAGGTTGCAGAGCTGGAACAGATTACCCGGGTGGAACAAAAAATGCTGCTCAATATAGGCGGTCTCGAGCAGCAAAGGGAAGACGCGGTAAACCAGCTGGCCCGAAGTCTTAACGTTCCGGCCGACCAGCTTAGTATAGACCTTGCCATTGACAAAGTTGGGGCAGACCTTAAGGAAAGGCTTGTTGCCCTCAAGGATGATATAGCTGCCCAATTAAAGGAATTGAAGCAGGTCAATGACCTTAACAGCCAGCTAATAGAGAAGTCATTGGAATACATAGACTTTTCTATAAACCTTATTGCCGGAAGCCCTTCGGATGTCACTTACAATACTGCCAAGGGCAAGGGCAAGGACAAGGGCGTAAGCTTTTTCGATCAAAAAGTATAGGCAGGAGTGATATTTATGAGTACCTTTTCAGGACTGAACATTGTAGTACAAGGTCTTTTTACCCAGCAAAGGGCAATTGATGTCACCGGACACAATATCGCCAATGTTAACACTCCGGGCTTTGCGCGGCAAAGGGCGGTTATGGAAACCACCATGCCTATGGAAGTTATGGGCGGCAGGGGCATGCTGGGTACCGGAGTTGAAGTACAGCATATAGAAAGGATAAGAAATACATTTCTTGATGTTAAATTCTGGGGTGAAAATACTGTCCTGGGCGAATGGAACGCCAAAAGCCAGATGCTGTCCGAGATAGAAATGGTGTTCAACGAGCCTTCGGATACCGGGCTGAATTCCGTTCTGAGTGAGTTTTTGAACAATTTACATGAACTGGTCAAGGATCCGGGCAGCACCGATGTGAGGACTCTGGTCCGGGAAACTGCCATTACATTTACAAATACTCTTAATTATATGGATAAACAGTTTAAAAAGATACAGACGGATTCCAACTTTGAAATAGAAACAAAAGTGAATGATATAAATTCCTACGCGCGTCAGATAAGCGAGCTTAACCAACAGATAATGAGATATGAACTGGACGGTTCAAACGCAAACGACCTGCGGGACAGGCGGGATTTATTAATAGATGAGATTTCAAAGATAGCCGATGTAAAGGTATTTGAGGACGCCGACGGGCGTTTCAGACTAAATGTCGGGGGCAGGCTTATGGTAAACCACAACGACTATAACCAGCTTACGGTTGTTGCAAGAACAGTGGATAAAAACCCCGACGTTGATGTGCCGGGCCTGTATGACATACAATGGGACGACGGTATGCCCTTTGGTACAAAGAGCGGTGAATTGAAGGGACTTTTGGACGTGAGGGACGGCGATGGATCCCCCGGAAGCTATAAGGGCGTGCCCTACTACATGAGGGAGCTAAACAGGTTTGCCAAGGGATTTGCCGATGCATTCAACGCCATTCATACAACGGCATACGACCTGGCTGACGACGGGTATGCAGAGCCCGGAGGGGATAAGATATACTTTTTCACCAGTGACGGGACAATGGATTCGTATGCTCCCGGACCTCCAAGGGTACAAAATCCCATGGCCGACATTACGGCTGCCAACATAACCATTTCAAAAGAAATATTCAACGATATCAATAGTATATCCTTTGCAGGCAGCTTTGACACCATCCCGGGGGATGCCACCAAGGGCCAGGAATTGGCAGATTTGAGATACACCAAGGTGTTTCCCTCCTATGGAACACCGGAGGATTATGTCAAGTCCCTGGTTTCGGCATTGGGAGTGGACGGACAGGAGGCCGTAAGAATGAAGGATAATCAGGATATGCTGGTGGCACAGACCGTTACCCTCAGAACTTCCATAGCCGGGGTATCCATAGATGAAGAAATGACCAATATGATTAAGTTTCAGCATACATACAACGCTTCTGCAAGGATGATTACCACCATGGATGAAATGATAGAGGTTGTGGTAAACAAAATGGGCCTGGTGGGAAGATAGGCCGTATGCCTGTGGACTGTCAACCTGATTGAGAGGATGTGTTTAAACTATGCGTGTTACAAATAATATGCTTATAAGCAACATGAAAAACAATCTGAACAGGAGTCTCAGGCGTATGGGCAAGATACAGCATGAGATGTCCAGCGGCAAGAGGATACGTGTCCCGTCCGACGACCCGGTGGGAGTTGCCAGGAGTCTGAAACTGAGAGCGGATTTGAAAGCCAACGAGCAGCTTAAGCGAAACACCGATGACGTGTTGTCCTGGCTGGAAACTACCGAGATAGCGTTGACGGGGATCAGGGATGTTATGCACAGGGTTAAGGAGCTGGCTCTCCAGGGGGCTAATGGTACATATGATGAGCAGGACACCCGGGCCATAGCCGAGGAGATTAAAGAGTTGAGAGACCAGCTTGTCAGCTTTGGTAACAGTACATATGTGGGGAAATACATCTTTTCAGGCTTTTTAACCGACCAGGCGCCGGTTCAGCTGGATGGCGGCGACGGTTCCCTGGACTACCAGGGGGATGGCGGTATCATCCGGTACCAGGTAGGGGTTGGTGATATTATAGGCGTTAACACCACCGCCGAGGATATCTTTATGAATTCAAGCGGAGATGATTTGCTTAGGGACATGCAGGATATGTACGATTTCCTGGATACGGGTGACCATGCCGGCGTCGGCAGCCTTATAGGCAACTTTGAAAGGCATCTTGAAAATATACTGCAAAGGACAGCCGAAGTGGGAGCAAAATATAACAGGATGGAGCTTGTCAGCAACAGGCTGAGGGATGAAGAAATAAACTTTACGGGTCTGCTGTCAAAAACAGAGGATGCCGATATGGCCGATGTAATCATACGTCTTACCAGTGAAGAGAATGTATACAGGGCGGCTCTGGCGTCAGGCTCCAGGATTATTTTGCCCACGCTTGTGGATTTCATAAGATAGTATGGAAGGTGATATAATTGGGACTTACCATAAACCAGAGTTTGGCCAGGATAGGCATCAGAACCACTGATGCCTATATGAGTATAGACAGTCGTCAGCCTGCCGTCAGGTTGAATTCGGTATTTCCCAAAGGCAGGATGGAAAGCCGGCTGATACAGGTTGAGATAGATCAGACACAGTGCTTTAACGAGATGGGGCTCAAGACCCCCGGTGTTCTCATGCGGGATGTCGTGCAAAAATCCTTAAAGCAGTGCCTTGGTGGAATTGCGGCGAAGGTGCAGGAGGGAAACTTCCTGGCAAAAATAGAGGAAAACCCCAACGGTATCCCGGCGGTGGCCTCCCGGAAGTATGACAAAAACTATCAGCTTACCGTCGTATCAATGCCCCGCAGCAGGCCCGACATAGAGTTTAAGGGCGGATACGATATTAAGTGGGATATGGGCAGCGTGGAGGTGGAGCCGGTGCTGAAGGTTCCGGAAGTAAGCGCCACAAAACCCGACATAAGCATCTATCTCCTTCAAAAGCCAAACATCGATATTTCATACCGGGGAAACAATGTGGATAAAAGACTGTAAAGGACAGGGATTGCGCCGGCAATTGATACTACCGATAGCCAAGCGTTTTCTTATCAAAGTGAAGAAACGGACTATATGTCTAAATTCTTGGGGAGGGGATCGTTATAAAAATTGTCACAAAGCACTTCGGGGAAATTGAGTTTAAAGATAGCAACATACTGAGTTTTCGCAGGGGTATCCTTGGTTTCGAAGATATAAAAAGGTACGTGCTGATAGACAACCAGGATACAGGGGGAGTATTCAAATGGCTGCAGGCGGTGGACAGGCCCGATCTGGCCTTTGTTGTAATGAATCCTTATTATATATGCCGGGATTATGAACTGGATATTCCCGATAGGGTGGCAGAGAAGCTTGGCATAGAAAAGCCGGAGGATGTCATGGTGCTTACCATAGCCGTTGTACCCGAGGACATCAGCAAAATGACAACCAACCTTAAGGCTCCGGTGATTATAAACTCCAAAAACAACAAAGCCGAGCAGGTGGTGCTGGAAAACGACAAATACAGTATTAAGCATCCCGTTGCGCAGTCGGTGAAAGACGTAGTATAGGGGGGATATGATTGCTGCTGCTTACGCGTAAAATCGACGAAAGTATAGTTATCGGGGACGACATAATTATAAAGGTTGTCTCGGCAGAGGACGGCAAGGTAAAGCTGGGAATCTCAGCCCCCAGGGATGTGAGCATACACCGTTTTGAAGTATACCTGTCCATCCAGGAAGAAAATCGCCAGGCGGCGGTTAACAAGGAGATATCCATGAAGGACCTTGACAGCCTGATTAAAACAAAAAAAATACCTGAGAAAAGCTAAAGTTATAGGCATAGTCTTTCGATACTATTAATGTAAGGGAGTTTTGTCCCTGTTCGTCGGCCGGGTCCGGGGATGAAATTTTCAATACAAGGCAGGGATGCCGATAACAAAATTCAAGGAGGAGATAATATGAGAATAGCTAACAACCTAATGGCTATCAACACCCACAGACAGCTTGGTGTCAACCAGCTGGGAGCTTCAAAGTCAATGGAGAAGTTGTCGTCCGGTTACAGGGTAAACAGGGCTGCCGATGATGCCGCAGGCCTGTCCATATCCGAGAAGATGAGAGGCCAGATCAGGGGTCTCTACCAGGCACAGAGGAATGCCCAGGACGGTATATCGCTAATACAGACGGCTGAGGGTGCACTGGACGAAATAAGCAACATGCTGGTAAGGATGAAGGAGCTATTGGTACAAAGAGCCAACGATACTTATAGTTCTGACGACAGGGACAACATAAATTTAGAGCTCGTTGAGCTTATAGAAGAGATTGACAATATAGTTGATACTACCGACTTTAATGGGATGAGTATCCTTACGACTAGTGCTGACCTTAACATTATTGTCTCGGATGACGGTACAACAGGTATTTCAATCAGTGCAGCTGTTCTGACTGATGTGGTAACTTTAGCTGCCTTTACTATTGGTAACATTACTACTATTACTATTACTGATATTGAAGATGCAATAAAAGCCGTTAATTCACAGAGGGCAACATACGGTGCCCTGCAGAACAGGATGGAAAGCACCGTAAGGAATATCGGCACCACGGCCGAAAACCTGCAGGCTGCAGAATCCCGTATCAGGGATACAGACATGGCACTGGAAATGATGAAGTTCACAAAGAACAACATATTGAACCAGGCGGCTACAGCAATGCTTGCCCAGGCCAATATGATGCCGCAGACTGTTTTACAGCTATTGGGATAGGCTATTTCAAAATGCGAAGCGGCTCTGGTATGTACCAGGGCCGCTTCAAAATATTTACTCCGAATACAAAAAGCTGGAGGTGACAAAATTGGAAGCAGATGGTAACAGCTTAAAGTTAACCGTAAAAGAGTTGCTAAGCAACCTGGCTCTTAGGATGGAAAGCATTAGCAGCCAATACTATGAAGAAGCGGACACGGCAGACGACAGGCTTGTTTTTCTGATAGAGGACCTGATGACACTGACGGAAGGGATTAATGCACTGCAGGGCAAAGACGCACTTCCGGTGGAATTATCCGAGCTGCAGGATAAACTGAATATGCTGTACGGGGCCATGGAATCCGGCGACAGCTTACTGCTGGCGGATATTCTGAAACACGAGATAAAACCCTTGCTTGAATACTGGGAGAGCCGTATAGAAATACACTAAGGGGGAGAACTGATGGAGCATAGTTTCAGAGTCAGTATATGCATTATGGCAAAGAACGAGGAGAAACATATCAGGAGATGCCTGGACAGTTTGAAGATGCTTATTGATAAACCCTATGCAGAGCTTATTTTTGTAGATACCGGCAGTAAGGACGACACCGTAAATATAGCAAGAGAATATACCGACAAGATATATCATCACCCCTGGAACGATAATTTTTCCGACATGAGAAATATCACAATCTCCTATGCAAAAGGGGAATGGCTTTTTATGGTGGATGCCGATGAGGAGTTGGAAAATCCCGAGGAAGCCGTAGCATTATTTGAAGGAAAAGAGCTGGACAAGTATTATACTGCCAGGGTAAAGGCAAAACATTTAATAAACATGAAAACAAGCCAAGGGCGCTATGCGGTGCATAACTGGGAACGGATATTCAGGAATGACGGTCAGTTTCACTATGAAGGGGCGGTCCATAACCAGCCCATATTCAAAATACCTGTGGTTAATACAGATATAACCTTTATTCACTATGGTTTTATGGCCAAGGATAAGGGAACAATAAAGCGAAAATTTGACAGGACTGGAACCCTGCTTATGAAAGAACTTGAAAAGGACCCCGGGAACATATACTACCAGTATCAGCTGGCGGCATCATATTTCGGCATTGATAAAAAAAAGGCTCTGGAAGAGATACAAAAATGCTACGGGCTGTTTAAAAAACTACCTAGGGACAAACAAAGGTCAAAAACATATATTTTTGGTCTGTATGCCAGGATAAGTCATTGCAACAAACAATATTCCGAGACCGTTGTCATTTGTGAGGAAGGGCTGAGGTTTATACCCCAATATGTGGACCTCTATTACATAATGGCTCTTTGCCAAATAGAGCTCGGACAGTTGGACAAAGCTGCCAAAAGCCTGGAACACTATTTATCATTAGTTGCAAAATATGATGAGCTTAAGATTTCCAAAGACTCTGCTTATTCCATGATTTATGTTGATTCTCAATCGGTTAACTCAGCATACCAGAATCTGGCGTACTGCTGCTATAAACTGAGTCAGTATGAAAAAGCTCTTGATTGGATAGCAAAGGTGGAAGAAAGGGAAATAATCCATAAAGACAAAAAAATCCTGTTAACAGTAAAAATACTGTGCGTCAATGAAAAGCATGAGGAACTGTGGGACTACTACAGCAATCTGGAGGATGACAAAGATAAATATTCTTTTATTGACTGTCTGGAAAAGGAGAAGCAAAGCCTGACAAAGGACTTTGTGAATAGTATCGAAAAAACCTTTGCCCGGGGGGATGACCATTACTCGCTTCTTAACAAAATAAGAATCTCCGGGGAAAGTGATAGATACAGTCTTATACAAAAGCTTACAGGGAAAACAGACTTTAACGCAGTGCCCCTAAGCTATGCAGATATTTTTATTTATTCCGACAACAGGGAGCAGCAGTTTTCCCAGATATTCAGGAATGTCAAGAACATAAGAATAAGACGGATAGCCAAATACCTGTTAACCAAGGAAGAAGGATTTGAGGAATGCTTCATTAAATACCTTTTGGATAACCAGGTAAGACAAAGCGATATTCAGACCAACAGGATGCATTATGCCATTGCAGGTTTTCTGCTGGCCAACCAGGCTTCAGAAATGAAGGAAAACGGTTCATGCCCCGAAGATTATTATTATGATATATTTGAGATATTTGTAGAGAGAGGAAACAGCTATCTGAAAGGCCTGTATCAGCCCGATAAATTCAGGCTGCTCTATAAAACCATAGACAGTGAAGAGGAGCAGTTTCTTATACTGATGGGTTTGGCCAAGAATGAGGCAGACAGGGGCAACCTGAAACGGGGGATAGAATATGTCAGGGAAGCCGTCCGGGTATACCCCTGCGGGGCCCCTTTCTTAAAAAAGTATAACGACAAATTGTTTCATAAACAGGACTGAGGGTGTGTTTATATGAAAATAAAAAGACAACCGGATATAGATGAAAAGATTGTTTCAATAAAGAGTAAAATCCAGGACTTGATAAACCGGGGACAATATGACCAGGCATGGGAAAAGTTGGAGAAAATGCAGGCTGCGGCGATTAACGATGCGGATGTATATTCTATGAAATCAATTATACTGATAGCCGGGAATAAACTGACTGAAGCCGAGAAACTATTGGTAGAGGGTGCAAACAGTACGTCAAGGAATTTTGATTTATTATATAACCTGGGTTACATATATGAACAGCAGGGGAAACTCGCCAAAGCTGCGGATATATATCTGGAGGCTGAAAAGCTTGCATCGGGTAAGGAAGAAACCAACGATATCAATGCTGCTGTCGGCAGACTGAGAGAAATTCCCCAAGCCGAGATGTACATAGCAAATGCAAGAACCATGAATGCAGTTGACGAGATCAAACAAATGGTTAAGGAAAGAAAGTACAGCCAGGTGATAAAGACATGTGAAGACTATTTGCAGGGTAACGAGCCCCTGGGTTATATTTACTACTACCTGGGAGTTGCATATAATGCCCTGTCGGATTTCGCAAAATCGGAGGAATATCATAGAAAGGCATTGACAACGGACAGGAAGCTGGCCGATTTAAGGGAACAAAAAGTATTATTTAAGGACGTATATGATGAAGCCCAAATATGCTGCATAGGGTGCGGGTGTGAGGACAGCGATGCCGTATGGGTGGGCAATCAGTCTTTGGCGGAGATTGATAAAGGATTGATAAATCCTTTGAGGATATGGGTGAGATGCAGAAATTGCGGGCTGGTATATGCAAACCCTCAGCCTATGAAGGACACCATGGACAAATATTACTCACTGTATGCCCAGGGAATGCAGGGCGGCTTGTACGGGAATATTGAAAGCTTGTTTGAAAAAAAGGTTCAGATGTCGAATAACAGGCTTAATATAATCAAGGAATTAAATAAAGGCGGGAAAAGGCTGCTGGATATAGGGGCGGGTACAGGGATTTTTACTGGCACGGCCATTGACCGAGGGTGGAATGCAACGGGTCTGGAGCTGACCGGCGAGGATTGCCAATATGCCAGGGATAACTTTGGCCTGGAACTGGTAAGGAAGGATTTTTACCAACTCGGTGACACGGGGATGTACGATGTAATCACTATGTTTGAGGTCATTGAGCATTTATATACACCATTTAAAGACTTAGCAAAGGTTAATAGTATGATTTCGAATGGGGGGCTGCTTGTGGTGGCTACACCCATAGTGGACAGCCTGTATGCCAAAAAGATGAAAGAGAGAAATCCATTCTGGTATGTGAAAACCCACCTTACATACTTTCCCAGATCGGTTCTGACCGATTACCTGATTAGTGCAGGTTTCGCAGTACTGGATACAAGATTATCCGAAGAAGGCATGGGCAGGATGGAATTCTACTGCAGAAAGGTACGGGAAGCATCAAACGAGTTAAGTGTGACCCGGTAGGATTAAAGTTTAGCTCCATTTGACCGATAAATATAATAGAAAAATCAGTATCGGGAGGGTTTGTTATGAAGGTTGAAGGGGTTAGCGCAATAAGGCCTGCCGTAAGGAACAGCAGTGAAATAGATAATAGGAAAAGAATAAGGCAATTTAAAGAATCTGAGGAAAATATGAAAAAAACCATTGCTGAGGCAGTAAACGAGCAGATAGATAAAACAGCCAGTAAGGAACAAGAATTCATTAAGACGGTTGAAAAGGCAAATACCGCCCTGAAGGGCATGGACAAGCGGTTTGAATTTTCAATCCACGAAGCCACAAACGAGATAATGGTTAAGGTGATAGACGATGCCACAGATGAGATAATAAGGGAGATTCCCCCCGAAAAGATACTTGATATGGTGGCAAAGATGTGGGAACTGGTGGGAATAATGATAGACCGGAAGATTTAATGAATATTTGTGGCGGACAAGCTCTAAGGCCGGTATAGACCGGCCGCAATTAATAAGTGAGGTGATTAGTTATGTATAGCCCTATGAGAATAGGCGGCCTGGCCAGTGGAATGGACATTGACCAGATTGTTTCAGACATGATGAAGGCTGAAAGGACCAGGGTGGACACGCTTTACCAGAGAAAGCAGACCCTGCAGTGGCAGCAGGAATACTACAGGGAAATTAATGCTCGCCTATTGAGCTTCCAGACTTCTGCCTTCAACATGAAACTAAAGTCGGCGGTCAGCAAGAGTACTGCAATCGTCAGCAATGAAAGCATTGTAACCGCCATAGCCGGGTCGGCGGCCAGGGATGGTGTATACACTCTGAAGGTAAACAAGCTGGCCGAGCAGGCGCTGAAAGAGAGCGGCACATTATCCAGACCCATTGAAGGCAGTTCGTTAGCGGTTCCGATAACCATAGATTCATCAAACAATGAGATGAATATAACCTTGGATGGTGTGCAAAAGACCATTACCCTGACAGAAAGAAATTATGACGGTATTAGTTTCACATTGAATGACCTGGTGGACGATATCCAAGGTAAGGTAGACCAGGCCTTCGGTACAGACACCGGTGGAGAGAGCTTGATTACAGTAGGATTGAACGGTGACAGGCTCACCTTTGAGCCGGGAGGAGACTATAAGCCTCAGATAACGCTGGGCAGCGGTACCAATGATGCCCTGGGGGTTCTCGGCTTTAACGACGGGGACAGCTTCAAGATAAGTACAACCGATGCGTTAAAAACCATTGGGGATAAATTTGTCAATGACCCCTTTGCATCGGGAGATATCATAGAATTCAGGATAAACGGACAGACATTTTCCTATGATTTCAGTCCGGGAGGAGCCGATGAAAATAAAACTCTGGGTGACATAATAAGTGATATTAACAAAAATACCGATACCGGGGTTGAGGCTTATTACGATTCAATAACCGACAAAATGGTAATTAAGTCCAAGGAATACGGTTCCGGAGCCCAGGTACTGGTAGAAAACATATCGGGCAGCCTGTTTGGCGCTGCCGGTGCTCTTCAGATTGACGGCAGTGTTGATTACGGCACCGGGTCCGAGATTGAGCTGAACGGCGTTACAATAACCAACTCCAGCAACAAGTTTACCGTAGACGGAGTCAGCTATACTCTGAACAAGGTATCTGCCGAGACGGTGGAGATAAGCGTACAGAAGGACATACAGGCCTCCTACGATGCAATAAAGAGCTTTGTAGACGATTATAACGGCCTGATAGACCTGATAAACGGCAAGCTGACCGAAGAGAAATTCAGGGGCTACCCCCCGCTGACCGATGAGCAGAAAGCAGCGTTGAGTGAAAGAGATATTGAGTTGTGGGAGGAAAAAGCAAAAAGCGGTCTGCTGAGGAGCGACTCGATGCTCAGATCCATAGTATCAAACATGCGTTCTATAATGTACAGTCAGGTGGAGGGGCTGGATTCCGGCACCAATATGCTTGCCGCAATCGGTATTACAACATCAAACTATAAGGAAATGGGCAAGCTGCATATCAATGAGGACAAGCTTAAAGAAGCCCTGACCTATAATATGGAAGGCGTGGTTGCCCTGTTTTCACAGACCGGCACCCAAGTCGGAGAAGATGGTATTGCCGTGAGGCTGTATGACGCGGCTAAAAATGCAATAAACAGTGTGACCGAGAAGGCCGGGAGTGCAGCCAGCCTGACCAGCTATGACAACAGCTTCATGGGAAACCGTATCAGGGATGTTGACGATAAGATATTCAGAATGGAAGACCACCTGCTGCAGCTTGAAGACAGGTACTGGAGACAGTTTACAGCCATGGAAAAGGCCTTGGGCGAGATGAATACCCAGAGTATGTGGCTGAGCCAGCAGCTGATGGGCATGGGCGGCTACTAAAGGGGGATTAGTATGGCAATAAATAATCCGTACAACAATTACAAGCAAAATTCGATAATGACGGCCAGTCCCGAGGAACTTGTCGTAATGATGTTCAAGGCACTGGAAAAGAATATTCGGCAGGGGAAACAGTATGTGGAAGACAGGGACTATGAAAACGCCAACAGGGTTATATTAAAGGCCCAGGACATAGTATATGAGCTTATGGCATCCCTGGACATGAAGGAAGAGATATCCACCCAGCTGTTTACATTATACGAATACATATTGAATAACCTCATGGAGGCGAATATTGCAAAGGATACAGGCATACTTCAGGAGGTATTGGGTATGGCTGCCGAATTGCAGGATTCATGGGAGAAAGCTTTGTTGCAGGTCAGGCAGATAAAATACGGGAAATAGGGGGATATATGGGGATGGCTGATCTAACAAAACTGGTCAGATATAGCCAGGAGAAGCTTGACAAGCTCAAACAGATTGAGAAGGTCACAGAGCAGCAGAAAACCGCCATTGACAGCCAGGACCTTGCAGCATTGAATTCTCTGGTGGAAGAAAAACAGAAGGTAATAGACTATATTGACTGGTGCGACAATGCATTCCAGGATGAGCTGAAAAGGCTTAAGGAGCGTCTTGGAGTTAAAACTCTAAACGATATAAGAGAAATAGATGACGGACAAGAGGGAAAGACGCTTGTGGCCATTATCACAGAAATAACAGAAACCATTGAAAGCATACAGGCAATGGAAAAGGATAATCACAAAAAACTACTTGCGTCTATGGACCAGATTAAAGAAAAACTAAGGAAGGTAAGAAACGGGCAAAAGAGTATTGCAATGTATGACGGCGGTAATGAAGCGGCATCGGGAAGTTTTATCGACAAGAAGAAATAAACGGAATTTAAAAAACGGGGATACGCCTTTATGGTTGGTACTTCATGATAACCAGGGAGTGTTCCCATTTTTATGTTCCTTGTAGCCGGATGTCCCTGATGGTATAATATTATCAGCTTATCCGGGTCTGTGGTTGAAAGTCGATGCCAATCGCAGGCGAAGCGACCCACGTAAGCCGGCAAAAATGCCGGTGAGCATGGTGCGGTTTAGGTGTAAGTCCTGCCGGTAGAGTGTATTCTCCACCGAGACGGGGGGTAGTGAAGGCATAAACCCGAGCGAGACCTGCAGCAGGCGAGTGTGGGGTCAAAGACCAGGTCAGCCGGATAAGCTTCCATTATGGTTTTGTCGACTTCGGGCGGATGTCCGGAGTATTTTTTTACAGAATTCTGTCTATTACTCCAATAATTTTATTATCAGTATTAAAGTTGACATTAAAGTAATGATAATGAGTATAATTCGACAACAAGTTATCCACAACAAAGTGACGGTTTGTTCACATCTTTTGGTACAGAACCATGGGTTATTCACACACTTATCCACACTATCCACATTTTTTGTTTCCACAGACAATATTATTCAGTTTTCAAAATACTTAACTTTAATAGTACAACAGGCTGTGGATATTTTGTTTTTTTGTGCGAAAAGTTTTAACTGGTCCTAATTGGATATAAATATAATAATAGATTATAATATATATAATACCGCAGTATAAATAAATAACACCAATCTGGCACGGGCAGTCTCAAACGACATTATGAATAATGAGAGGAGCTGGATTTTATGCGTATTATTACGAGCGGGAAGAATATGGAAGTGACCGATGCTTTGAAGGATACGGTGGAAAGAAAGCTAGGTAAACTGGGTAAGTACTTTCAAAAGGATACAGAGGTGCAGGTAACGCTGAACGTTGAAAAAAACCGACACATAATTGAGGTCACCATACCCTTTGACGGAGTTATAATAAGGGGCGAAGAGTGTACCGACGATATGTACACATCAATCGACAAGGCAGTAGATAAGCTGGAACGTCAGATAAACAAACATAAATCAAAACTGGAAAAAAGATTCCGGGGAAGCAGGATGGTTTTTGAGAACATAGAGGCCAATGGAAAAGAAGATTTGGATAGTCCGAAGGTGGTAAGAACTAAGAGGTTTGCCATGAAGCCAATGCCCGTCGAAGAAGCAATTTTGCAGATGGAACTGCTGGGCCACAGCTTCTTTGTCTTTTCAAACGGCGACACCGATGAGGTAAATGTTGTTTACAGGCGAAAGGATGGAAACTACGGGCTGATAGAGCCAATGTTTTAATAGATTAAAAATCTTTAGCAAACGGGTCTTTATTAAAAGACAGTAACGATAAGTAAAAAGTTCGTTGCTGTCTTTATTTTTATTGGAAAAATAAAGGAATCCAACAATATTAGTCGAAATAGTAATTATTCGGTTTGGGTGTGAGATAATGTCTGGGGACAACTTATTCTGGTTTGGGTCAGCGTTCTCATACGGTTTACGATAACAGGTAAAGAGAGGGAAGACGATGGGAGATAAACAAATTGTTTCAGAAACAGTATTACAGGAGCTGATAAACGATGTTGAGGGTATTGTTTCTTCCAAGGTAAAATTGGATGACAAGGGGAATCCCATAGAGATACATGCTCTCGCCGACAAATCCAGAAATGCCAAACAAATAGTCAGAGATATACAATCGGCTGTAACGGCTAAATTTGCCCTGGAAATTGACCATAGGATAATAAGCATTGCCCAGCTGAACTGTGACAGTGCAATGAATAGGGAACTGCGTATTGTCTTTAAGGGTATGGAGGTTGTGAGTAAAGGCCTGGACCTTGATGTAAAAGTCATGCTTTCTCACAGGGACCGGGACTTTTTTGGTCAGCAGAAGGGTGTCAATACAGCCAGCAGTATAAATAGAACCATAGCCCAGGCTACACTGAAGGCGGTGGCCGATTTTACGAATTTAGGGGACATTTTTATAATAGAGGATGTGGGCAGTCTTGGTATCGCAAATACCAACGTAGTTATTGCAGCCGTTACTTGTATTGATAAAAGCGGGGAGCAGCTTCTTATCGGTTCTTCTATGAATTCAGGGGATATAAAGGAAGCAGTTGTCAAAGCAACTCTTGATGCGGTAAACCGAAGAATCACAAAACTAATAAGCAGGTAACTCTAATTTCAGGCCGGCGGGCAATACAAGCGGAGACGATATAGCTAGCTTAATTAGCGGAAAGCGGACATTTTTGTAAAGGAGGCTATATCAATGGCAAGGGTAATATCTGTTTTATTATCTTTAATGGCTCTGGTGCTTGCAGGCGGAGCCGGTTGGAACTGGCACTAAGTTTATGAGGCCGGCCTGAATATTGAGTTATATAAGCTTAAGGAGAATTGAGTATGGACAGACTTCCTGTTGGAGTTAAACTTATAATAGCAGCAACCGTTTTAACTGCAATAGCCTGCGGAATATTTTTTTCAAACACATGGAATATTGATAATAGCATAGAGGAGATAATATTTTTCACCGTATTGGCAGTAATCGGAGAAATGCTTAGTATTTCATTGTCGGATCAGATAAGGGTATCAGTAGTTTTTGCAGTAGTTGTTTGCATAATTATGCTTTTTACTCCCTTTACTGCCGGTCTGATTATAGCTGCCGGGAATATGTTTTCAATATATAAAAGGAATGAAAGGGTTGCTCATTTATTCAATACCCCGTTGCACAAGACAGCTTTCAACGTCTCCAACATTTTTGTATCATCATTGGTGGCTGGTATTGTTTATGGTGCTTTATATATTCCTAATGAAGGTATTAGCCTAACCTATGCAATAATCCCCATAACAATCGCATCCTTTGTCTATCTGGCGGTTAACGCATCTGTAGTAACGTTTTTAATTTCTAATTTGTTGAATAAGAGCTTTAGGTCGATTTGGAATAAGAATATTAAATGGACAGCACAAAGTTACCTTATAATGGCGCCTCTTGGAGTAATCCTGGCAATTGCATACCAGAATTACGGGTATTTTGGAATATTGCTATTTTTCGGCCCGCTACTTATGGCCAGGTATTCTTTCAAATTATATATCGACTTAAAGAGCAGCTACCTGGAAACGGTGCAGGCTCTTTCCAGGGCGCTGGAGGCCAAGGATCCTGTAACCAGCGGCCACGCGGAAAGGGTCAGTCAATACTCGGTATCCATAGCTCATCAACTGGGATTGTCCCAGGCAAAAATCGATATCATTATGTATGCCGGGCTACTCCACGATATAGGTAAAATCGGTGTGGCTGACAGCATTTTGCAAAAACCGGGGAAGCTTACCCAGCAAGAATATAACGCCATAAAAGAGCATTCCTCCATAGGTTCGGATATACTGAGAGATATAGATTTTTTGAGGGATGCATCAAAAATAATACGGTACCATCATGAACGGTATGACGGCCAAGGCTATCCCGATGGCCTGGGCGGTGAACAGGTTCCAATAGAGTCGTATATTTTGGGCGTGGCAGATGCCTTTGATGCCATGACTAATGACAGGCCTTACAGGAAGGCATTGACTATTGAAGCTGCCCGTGATGTAATAAAAGAACAAGCGGGGAGGCAGTTTCATCCCCGGGTGGCAGATGCCTTTGTGAAAATATTTGATAAGGGGTTGTTGAAAGGTGCTGATTGAAGGTCTTTTGCTTTCACTGATAATAGCCAAGATACGGGGGGGGAAGTTCAAATGCCTGGGTCAGGTGTCCATCCGTAATTCCTGGATGTTTATTATGGCCTTTGCCGTCGAATTCGGAACCCTCTTTGCGGTGTCCGCCGGGATAGAAGCTGTAAGGGAATACAGTATGTATCTGCATACCATCTCGTATATAATACTGTTTTCAGGTATTCTTACCAATAGAGAGCATCCGTCTATGTGGGTAATTCTTGCCGGCTCGGTCTTGAATTTTATTGTGATATTTTTAAACGGAGGAGCCATGCCCATTTCCATTGAGGGTTTGTATAGAGCCGGACTGAGCGAGGAAGCGCAGATGATTTCTACAGGAGGAATAATTACCCATCAGCCGCTTACTCCTTTAACCAAGCTTCCCTTTCTGGCCGATGTAATAGTACTTCCTCCTCCATATCCCTTTGCCAAGCTGATGAGTATAGGAGACTTTGTAATTTGCATTGGAATTTTTATGTTTGTTCAAAAGGCCATGTTACAGGACAAGCTAATGAGACAAAACCGTATGATAAGGTTTAAGTATAAGAGCAGGATTTAGACAGATCACAGGTACTAGATGCTGGGGACTAGCTCGTAGTTGATTGTTTGCAGATGGTAGGTTACAGAGCAAAGGTGCTAGGGTATAGGCTCAGACCCTGATCACTGACCACTTTGTTTTGCCCCGTTACGGGGTTTTTTCATTTAGCTGTCCAATGTATAAATTGCCTAATGGTATATTTCATGATAAAATTTAGTTTGAATTCGGGACGAGAGGTGTAAAAAATATGGCGAGTTTTTTTTCGAAAATATTGGGAAATAGCAATGAGCGGGAGATAAAGAAACTGAGCAAAACGGTTGAAGCAATAGAGGCATTGGAGAATGAAATGAAAGGTCTGACAGACGGCCAGCTGAAAGAAAAAACCAATGAGTTTAAAGAAAGGCTGGCGCAGGGGGAGACACCCGACCAGCTTTTGCCTGAGGCCTTTGCGGTGGTGAGGGAAGCATCGGCACGGGTTCTTAATATGAGACATTTCCCGGTGCAGCTTATGGGTGGCATTGTACTCCACCAGGGCAGGATATCAGAAATGAAAACCGGTGAAGGAAAAACCCTGGTTGCAACACTGCCTGCCTATTTAAACGCCCTTACCGAAAAGGGTGTTCATATTGTCACAGTTAACGATTACCTTGCCACAAGGGACAGCCAATGGATGGGAGAGGTATATAAGTTTCTTGGTCTGGATGTCGGGCTGATAGTGCACGGTTTGGACTTTGAGCAGAGAAAACAGGCCTATGGAGCCGATATTACCTATGGTACAAACAATGAGTTTGGCTTTGATTATCTCAGGGATAACATGGTTATATACAAGGAGCAGATGGTACAGAGGGAGCTAAACTATGCCATAATAGATGAGGTGGACAGCATATTGATAGATGAAGCCAGGACACCTTTGATAATTTCGGGCGTTGGCGAAAAATCCACAAAGCTGTATTCAATAGTTGACAGCTTTGTCAGGGGTTTGAGACCGGAGGAGCATTTTACCGTAGACGAGAAGGCAAACACCGTGACTTTGACCGAGGAGGGCGTCAGAAAATCCGAACAATATTTCAATCTTGAAAACCTGGCCGATCCGGAGAATATGGAAATTTCTCATCATATTAATCAAGCGTTAAAGGCCCATAGGCTGATGAGCCTGGACATAGACTATGTAGTAAAGGATAACCAGGTGATTATAGTTGACGAATTCACCGGGAGGCTTATGCTGGGGCGGCGTTACAGCGATGGTTTACACCAGGCTATCGAGGCCAAGGAAAGGGTAAAGGTGGAAAGGGAATCCAAGACATTGGCCACAATAACCTTTCAGAACTATTTCAGGATGTATAACAAGCTGTCAGGGATGACGGGGACAGCCGTAACCGAGGAGGAGGAGTTCAGAGCCATATACGGTATGGATGTTGTGGAAATACCCACCAACATGCCCATGATCAGGAATGATATGCCGGATGTGGTTTACAGGTCTACCGAGGGCAAGTTTAAGGCGGTGGTGGAGGATATTATACAAAGGCACTCCATTGGACAGCCTATACTTGTAGGTACCATCAGCATAGAGAAATCCGAACTGCTCAGCAGGATGCTTGCCAGAAGAGGAGTGGCACACCAGGTACTAAACGCCAAATACCATGAGAAGGAAGCACAGATTATAGCGCAGGCGGGACAGAGGGGTGCAGTAACAATTTCCACCAATATGGCCGGCAGGGGTACCGACATTGTCCTCGGAGAAGGGATACAGAGTCTTGGCGGGCTTCATGTAATAGGTACCGAACGGCACGAGAGCAGAAGGATAGATAACCAGCTAAGAGGCCGGTCGGGCAGGCAGGGGGACCCGGGTTCTTCACAGTTCTATATTGCCATGGAAGACGAGCTGATGAGATTGTTTGGTTCGGAAAAAATAATGGGCATGATAGACAAGCTTGGATTTGACGATTCCCAGCCCATTGAGCACTCTATCCTTAGCAGGTCAATAGAGAATGCCCAGAAAAAGGTTGAAGCCCGTAACTTTGATATAAGGAAGCATGTTTTACAATACGATGACGTTATGAACAAGCAGAGGGAAGTCATATATGCCCAGAGAAGACAGGTGCTGGAAGGGGAAAACCTAAGGCATCAGGTTTTGGACATGATAGGCGAAACAATATATACCATGCTGGACATATACACATCAAACAGCCAGTACCCCGAGGAATGGGATATTAAGGGTTTGCAGGATTATGCGCAAAAGGTTTTCCTGTCAAAGAACGGTCTGAAAATAGACAATCCGGAAGAGCTTACCCGTGAGGAACTGGAGGGTATGCTGGAGGAGATGGCCAATAGAGCGTACAATGAAAAGGAAGAAAAAATAGGCAGTGAACGGATGAGAGAGCTAGAAAGGGTAATAATTCTCCGGGTCGTGGACATGAAATGGATGGAAAATATAGACAATATGGACCAGTTGAGGCAGGGTATCGGTTTGAGGGCATATGGACAGGAGGATCCTGTGAGAGCATATCAGAAAGAAGGCTACGATATGTTCCAGGATATGATTAAGAGCATAAAGGAGGATACCGTAAGATACCTTTTCCGGGTCCAGGTTGAGCAGATGCCGGTTCGGGAGAGGGTGGCCCAGCCGATGGAAGCCAGCCATGGAGAAAAGGAGAATAAACCGGTTAAGAAAGAGGGAAAGGTAGGGCGAAACGACCCATGTCCCTGCGGCAGCGGTAAAAAATATAAGAAGTGTTGTGGAAAATAGGGAGTGATACAAGTGTTGGAATTGGAACAATACCAGCAGCAGCTAGATGTGTTGAGCAAGCAGATTGAGGAAATGAGGGTCTCCCTTTGACGTGGAAGCTTCAATTCACAGCGTAGCTCAGCTGGAACAGGAAATGAGCAGGCCGGATTTTTGGGAGGACAGTGATAAGGCCGCCGCCGTCATTGCCGGTTTAAAGGCAGCGAAGGCCAAGGCCGACAAGTACAGCGCCATTGAAGAGGAATTTAACAACCTCAAGCTGATGCTTGAGCTTTCCCTGGGAGAAGAGGATACTTCCCTTGTCGCCGAGATACAGGACGGCTTTGAGAATTTTACCCGGCATTTGGAGGAATTGAGGATAGAGACGCTGCTGGATGGGAAATACGACAGCAATAATGCCATACTGTCCTTACATTCTGGAGCGGGAGGACTGGAGGCCCAGGACTGGGCGCAGATGCTGATGCGTATGTATACCCGCTGGGCTGAAAGCAGGGATTATAATGTTAAGGTGCTTGACCTGCTGGCCGACGACGAGGGGGGCATAAAGAGCGCTGCATTACTGGTCGAGGGAGAGAATGCGTACGGATACCTTAAGGCCGAGAAGGGTGTACACCGGTTGGTCAGGATTTCCCCTTTCGATGCTTCGGGAAGAAGGCATACTTCCTTTGCTTCGCTGGATGTAATGCCCGAGTTGGACGATGATGTGGAAGTCAACATAAACCCCGATGATCTCAGGGTTGACACCTACAGGTCCAGCGGTGCCGGAGGACAGCATGTTAACAAGACCGATTCGGCCATAAGGATAACCCATATACCCACCGGTATAGTTGTTCAGTGCCAGAACGAGAGGTCACAGCACAGCAACCGGGAAACGGCTATGAGAATGCTTAAATCAAAGCTCATAGAACTGAAGGAGCAGGAAAATAAGGAGAAGATTGAGGATCTGCAGGGTCAGTACAACCAGATTGCCTGGGGCAGCCAGATAAGATCCTATGTTTTTCATCCCTATAGCATGGTGAAGGACCACAGGACCAATGCAGAGGTGGGAAATGTAAACAAGGTCATGGATGGGGATCTTGACGAGTTTATATATGCTTACCTGAGGGCTCAAAAAGATACTGTCTAGCAGTATCTTAGACTGTAGACAAGCAAAATTAAGCTTCATGAATACCGCTTATGCGAAAAATGCTTTAGAGAAAACTTAAACCTTGCTTCTTGAAAACCCTAACGCATTTTATGCGCCCTCCAAGGCGCAAAAGCCTGGCTTGGCGTCCTGCCAAGCCTACGGATTTTCTGCCAAGCTTCAATTAGTTTTCTTGCTGAACCATTTAAAGCATGCGCTTGCGTTTCATGAAGCCCATCATCAGAAAGTGGATTAAGCTAAAGGAGGTTACATATGAGCAGAATTGCCGACAGGCTATGCCAGGAATTCAAGCTTAAAGATTTCCAGGTTAAAAATACCATAAAGCTGATAGACGAGGGTAATACAATCCCCTTCATTGCCCGTTACCGAAAGGAAGCAACCGGCGGGTTGCCGGATGACGTACTCAGAGATCTGGCAGACAGGCTTTTATACCTAAACAACTTGGAAAACAGGAAGCAGGAGGTAATAAGGCTTATAAAGGAACAGGAAAAACTGACAGACGAGTTGGAACACAAGATTAATACTTCAGAGACTCTTCAGGAAGTGGAGGATATATACAGGCCCTTTCGCCCCAAGAGGAGAACAAGGGCAATGGTGGCAAAAGAGAAAGGGCTGGAACCCCTTGCCGACATTCTGCTGTCCCAGCAGCTTGTTCAGGGTGACATGGATCAGATTGCCCTGGAATATATTGATTCTGAAAAAGGTATAAATACAGCCCAGGAAGCTTTGACAGGAGCAATGGATATAATAGCCGAGGCCATTTCCGATGATGCCGACATGAGAAAAATCATAAGGCAGCTGACAACAAAAAAGGGAATTGTATGTGTAACCGGCACTACCCAGGAGGTATCGGATTTTCAGATGTATTATGATTTTGCCCAGCCGGTTGCCTCCATTGTACCGCACAGGGTTCTTGCAATAAACAGGGGTGAAAGAGAAGGACTTTTAACGGTAAAAATCCAGGCTCCTGTTGAGGATATATTGCACTTAATTATGGAAAAAATAGTACAAAACAGGGAGAGTATTACAATACCATACCTTGAACGTACGGCAGAAGACGCCTATAAAAGGCTTATAGGCCCTTCAATAGAAAGGGAGGTACGAAATACACTGACCGAAAAGGCCGAGGAGCAGGCCATTAAGGTATTTGCAATAAACCTTAAAAATCTGCTTATGCAGGCACCGGTGAAGGGAAAGGTGGTTATGGGATTTGACCCTGCCTATAGAACCGGGTGCAAAATAGCGGTGGTGGACGCAACAGGAAAACTATTGGATACCGCAACGGTATATCCCACCCCTCCGCAGCAGGACAAGCAAAAGGCAGCCCAGGTGCTTGAGGGGCTTATTGAAAAGCACGGGGTTGAGCTTATAGCCATCGGCAATGGAACCGCTTCCAGGGAATCCGAATTGTTTGTATCCGAGCTGATAGGCGGGATTGAAAGGGATGTAAAGTATGTTATTGTAAATGAAGCCGGAGCTTCGGTATATTCTGCATCCAAACTGGCATCGGAAGAGTATCCCGATGTAAATGTTTCACTGCGGGGTGCAATATCCATAGGGAGAAGATTGCAGGATCCGCTGGCCGATTTGGTCAGGATAGACCCCAAGCACGTTGGAGTAGGTCAATACCAGCACGATGTGAATCAGAAAAGGCTTTCGGATACACTGGGAGCAGTGGTGGAGGATTGTGTCAACAGCGTAGGGGTAGACTTGAATACAGCATCGGTTTCGCTGCTGCAGTATGTCTCGGGTATCAGTCCGGCGGTGGCAAAAAACATCGTATCCCTGCGGGATGAGCTGGGCAGATTTACAAGCAGGCAGCAACTAATGGGAGTCAAGAGGCTGGGAGATCAGACCTTTGTACAATGTGCCGGTTTTTTGAGGGTTGATAATCCGGGTAATATACTGGATTCTACTGCCGTTCACCCGGAATCCTATCCGGCAGCCGGCCAGCTTATCCAAAGGCTGGGATACGATGTGGGATCCATGGCTGCAGGAGCTGTGCGAAGCATCAAAGAGGCACTGGATAAAATAAATATTAACGAAATGGCACAACAACTGGATATAGGTATTCCTACACTTAGGGATATAGTCAATGAACTCGGGAAGCCGGGGCGGGACCCAAGGGAAGATATGCAGGGACCGGTGTTTCTAAAGGAGGTAATGACTTTGGAGGACCTAAAACCGGGAATGGAGCTGACTGGTACCGTCAGGAACGTGATAGATTTCGGCGCTTTTGTGGATATTGGGGTGCATCAGGATGGGCTTGTGCACATATCCCAGCTCAGTGATAAATTTGTCAGGAACCCCATGGATGTGGTTTCGGTAGGGGATATAGTAAAGGTAAGAGTGCTGGAAGTTGACCTGTCCAGGAACAGGATATCCCTTACAATGAAACAGGTTAATTAGATAAAAGTATTGCACTTATAAATTAGTTTAAAACGGGTTAAGGAGGAGAACTTTTGGGAATCAATTCGAATATTCAAAAAGGGTATCGATATAGATGGCTTGTCTGGAGTGTTATGTGTACAGCCTATGTAATAGTGTTTTTTCATAGGATTGCGGCTGCGGTGGTGGCCGATAACCTAATGCAGGAATTCAGCGTCACCGGAGCGACTCTTGGAAATCTATCGGCTGTATATTTTTATGTTTATATGGTCATGCAGATACCTTCGGGGGTGTTTGCCGATACGCTGGGAGCAAGGATAACGGTTGCAATGGGGGCCATGGTTGCCGGTATCGGTTCAGTATTGTTTGGCCTGGCACCCAATATCAACATGGGATATGCAGGCAGATTCCTGGTGGGACTTGGTGTATCGGTAATATTTGTGTCCATATTAAAATTCCAGTCGCAGTGGTTTAAGGAGAGTGAGTTCGCCACCATATCTGGACTTACATCCTTTATTGGGAATGGAGGAGCATTACTGGCAGGTACTCCCCTTGCGCTGGCGGTAGGTTACTTCAGTTGGAGGGCCGTGTTTGTAGGTATGGGCATTATTTCAGTAATGGTTGCAGTTCTAAGCTATCTGATTGTCAGGAACAGGCCGGAGGATATCGGGCTGCCTGGCATTACATCCTTAGAAGGCCGTGAAGTCAAAGCTGCTTCTCAAAAGCCTCTTATAATGGAGAGCATCAGAACTGTAGTGGCCAATAAGTTTACATGGCCTGGATTTGTTGCATTTGCAGGGCTTTCGGGAGCTATCCTCTCTTTTACCGGTATGTGGGGCGTACCTTATATGATGGCGGTTTACGGGTTGGACAAGACAAAGGCGTCTTCCTATACAATGATTGCCATGGCAGGATTGATGATAGGCAGTTTTACGGCCGGGTTTGTTTCGGACAAGCTGGGGAAAAGGAAGTTACCGTTAATTACGTTTGGAATGGTAAATCTATTGGTATGGTCGGCATTAATTATGTGGAATAAAGGGAAGCCTCCGGTTGGCGTCCTTTATCCGCTGTTCTTTCTTATGGGTCTTTCGGCTGCCGGCTTTATTATAACCTGGGCTATAGGCAAGGAAGTCAACCCGCCGCAGATTGCCGGTATATCCATAGGTACTCTCAATATAGGAGGATTTCTCGGTCCTTCGGTTTTACAGCCCCTTATGGGGTATGTCCTGGACCTGAACTGGAGCGGCCGTCTGGAAAACGGTATTAGGATTTATTCGCAGGCGGCATATAGCAGGGCATTGTCACTATGTGCGGCGGCGGTCTTGATTGCGGTGATAAGTACGTTTTTTATAAAGGAAACCAACTGTCGGAATATATATCGGCAACTGCACGAAGGACAGTCTTAGATACTGAGGCTTGAGAGCAAAGAGGCGGAGGTGTAAAAAATGCTGCTGATAAAGAACGGAAAGATTTATACAATGGATGGCAGGATTCTGGACAGGGGATATGTTATTGTGGAAAATGGCAAGATAATTGATGTAGGGGCGGATATGCCCGATGGATTGGACAGCAGAGCCGGACAGGTAATAAATGCCCAAGGCATGTATGTGATGCCGGGCTTTATAGATGCTCACTGTCATATAGGACTGTTTGAAGATGGTATAGGCTTTGAGGGTGAAGACGGCAATGAGATGACAGACCCAATAACACCTCATCTTAGAGCAATAGATGCTATCAATCCCATGGATAAATCCTTTGGTGAGGCGGTGCAGGGCGGTATAACCACGGCGGTGACCGGTCCCGGCAGCGCAAATGTGCTTGGAGGCGAATTTGCGGCAATAAAAACTGTGGGCTGCAGGGTGGATGATATGATTATAAAAAACCCCGTTGCAATAAAATGTGCCTTCGGAGAAAATCCCAAAAGGGTATACTTTGAGAAGAAAGCAACTCCCATGACAAGAATGGCAACGGCAGCTCTGCTGCGTGAAGCCCTAATGAAGGCCAGAAGGTACATGGAGAAGCTGGAGGAATGTGAGGGTCGCGACAAACAGCCCGAGCTGGATGTTAAGATGGAAGCCTTGGTCAGAGTGCTAAAAAAGGAACTGCCGTTAAAGGCACACGCCCACAGGGCGGACGATATACTGACAGCTCTGCGTCTGGCCCGGGAGTTTGATATAGATATTACCATTGAGCATTGTACCGAGGGCCATAAGATAACCGATATTCTGGTTCGGGAGGGCAGGGGTCTGGTGGTGGGTCCCGGTCTTACATCGAGGTCCAAGTACGAACTGAGGGACCTTACCTTTAAAACGCCGGGGATTTTATCCTCTGCAGGATTGGATATAGCCATAATGACAGACCATCCGGTGGTACCAATACAATATCTGCCCATATGCGCGGCCCTTGCCGTGAAAGAGGGTATGGAAGAACACAAAGCCCTGGAGGCCATAACCATTAACGCAGCCAAAATTACCGGAATTAGCGACAGGGTGGGAAGCCTCACGGCCGGAAAGGATGCGGATATAGCCATATTTGACGGTCATCCCTTCAGCTATGCCGCAAAAACCCGATGGGTCATAATAGATGGGAAGGTAGTATACAGCAGCTAAAAATCTGCGGCCCATGACTTAATGCCTGTTCCTGCGACCTGTGACCTGTGATCTGTGATCCGTGATCTGCGAACTACCAACTACCAACTACCATCAAGGATGTGTTTGCATTGAAGTATTCCTTCGTAAGTAGCTGCCCCCAGGATACACGGGAGTTTGGAATCCGTCTGGGCCGATTGCTGGAGCCCGGGCATGTGGTATGTCTTGAGGGGGAACTAGGCGCCGGTAAAACGCTGCTAACCCAGGGCATAGCCCTGGGAATGGGAATTAACTGCAGCGTCACCAGTCCCACGTATACTCTAATCAACCAATACCCCGGAACAGTTCCGTTGTTTCATTTCGATGCTTACCGGCTGGAGGATGAGGAGGAGCTGTATAATATAGGAGGAGAGGACCTTATATATGGACAGGGAGTATCGGTAATCGAATGGGCATCCCGGGTAAAGGGCATGCTGCCCGATGATTGTATCTGGGTAAGCCTGTCCAGGCTGGAGGAATCCCAATCCACAAGGCTGATAGAGTTGACGGCGGATGAAAAGTACAGAACTCTTATAGAGAGGGTGGTAAGTAATGAGAATACTGGCCATTGATACTTCCTCTATGGTAGCTTCAGCCGCCGTGACGGATCAGGAAAAGCTGGTGGCCGAGTACATAATTAACCATAAAAAGACCCATTCGGAGCAGCTCATGCCTATCATTGAGCAGGTACTGGAAAGCTGTAACATAAGTATCCGGGAAATTGATGCCATTGCGGTATCCAGCGGCCCCGGTTCATTCACAGGCCTCCGGATAGGCGCAGCCACTGCAAAGGGACTGGCCCACGTCATTAACAAAAAAGTTATAGGGATTTCCACTCTTGACGGCCTGGCATTCAATTTACCCTATTGCCAGGGCATAATATGCCCAATAATGGACGCCAGGAGAAACCAGGTATATACGGCGTTATACAAATGGGACCAGGGGAATTTCTACAAAATAAAACCCCACTGCGCTATTGCCCTGTCAGAACTGATAGAGGAACTTAAGGCAGAAGAGGAGATGGTGGTATTCCTGGGAGACGGCGTTCCGGTACACCGGCAGCTGCTCCGGGAACAGTTGGGACACAGAGCCCGGTTTGCACCCCGTAACGCAGACAGGCAAAGGGCATCATCCATTGCCGTGCTGGCAGCCCAGGCATTGGAACGGGGAGAAGGACAGAGCGGTGATACGTTTGTGCCATTTTACCTGAGAAAATCCCAGGCCGAGAGGGAATATGATAAAAAGGCAGACGGGAGAGGTGAGCAATGATAGAGTTCCGGATATCGCCCATGCATATGGAAGACCTGGACGATATAGAGGAAATTGAGCGTTTAAGCTTCTCCATACCCTGGCCCAGACAGGCCTTTGTGCAGGAATTGTCTCAAAACAGGCTGGCACGTTATTTTACCGTCAGGGATAATAACAAGGCGATAGCCTATGGGGGAATGTGGTTTATCCTTGATGAAGCACATATTACAAATCTTGCTGTGCATCCGCTGCACCGGCGCAAGGGAATAGGAAGAACACTGCTTAGAGAAATGATTGACTACGGTGTTTCCAATGAGATAAAAAGCTTTACCCTCGAAGTGAGGGAAAGTAATCAAGGCGCTATGAAATTGTATAAGGATATGGGCTTCGTGAAAGCGGGCATAAGAAAGGGGTATTATTCCGATACAAAAGAAGACGCAGTAATAATGTGGTTGGAGATTTAACCTTGTTGCGGATTGCTCTCACCTTCCGGTGCGGGGGAATCCTTTTCATTTTGGGGCGGTACCAGGCTTCTTAGCTGTTCGAAGTCAGTATTTTGCGGCATAAGGTTTGTGCCCTCAAGGCTCTCTATTCTGGACAGGGCCGCATCAGACAGCACATTGGCCCTGTAAGCTCTTTCGGTAAGAGTTTTTCTTTGTTTTGGCATGTTTATTCCCTCCTTTGCTTCATGGTTGGTAGTTGGTAGCTCGTAGTTATCAGAGAAAAGTTTACAGGTTCTCAATTTCTTATGCATTCTCTATCTACAGGGCACAGATGCAAGTCAGTGGCCGGCAGCTGGTAGTTGGCAGATATCAGGGAAAGCTGCACGGATTACAGAACAGATCACGGGTTACTGATCATAATACTATGACCTACGACCTATGACCTACGACCTACGAACTACGAACTATGACCTACAAACCACTATAACTATTATTCCCGGCCTAGCATAATATCGGTGCTGTTACAGAAGCTAACAATATAAATCCAAAAGGCGGTGGCTTTATGAAATATAGGCGTATAGCTTCAGGGTGCACCGAATACTGCTCTGTTGCTCAAGTGCAGAATTTCGGTATATCCTTCCTGAACAATCTTGAGACCATTTACCATCCCGACTGCCGGTTTTGTGTCAACTGGAATGACGGCCAATGCAGTATATTTGAGGGTGCAGACAATCCCTGATTTTATCTTTTACCGCGGTAGTGTATAATATATGTGTGAATTTTTGGAGAAGGAGAAAAGTAATGAGTTATTTTCAAACAGCAGCAAAAAAACTCGGGAAATTCGGCAGCCGGCAAGACACGAATATTATCGCGATAGAAACTTCCTGTGACGAGACTGCCTGTGCCGTCATACGTAATGGCCGGGAGGTTCTGTCAAACGTGATATCGTCACAGGTAGAGATACATAAAAAGTACGGCGGGGTGGTCCCGGAGATAGCTTCCAGGAAGCATATCGAACTGATTGATTATGTAGTTGATGAGGCTGTGAGTAAGGCGGGAGTCAGCCTTGAGAATATCGATGCAGTAGCTGTAACAAACGGCCCCGGACTGGTGGGAGCACTGCTGGTGGGTGTTTCCCATGCCAAAGCAATGGCCTTTGCATTGGAGGTGCCCCTTGTGGGTGTGCACCATATAGAAGGGCACATTTGCGCCAATTATGTGCAGTATAAGGAAATGAGACCGCCCTTTGTATGTTTGGTGGCTTCGGGCGGTCACAGCCATCTTGTATATGTTAAGGATTATGGCAGATATCAAATACTGGGAAGGACAAGGGATGATGCAGCGGGCGAGGCCTTTGACAAGGTCGCCCGGGCGCTGGGGCTGGGATACCCCGGTGGTCCGTTGCTGGAAAAAGAAGCACAAAAGGGGAACCCCAATGCGGTTGATTTTCCCAGGACTTATCTTGAGGCCGGCAGCCTGGATTTTAGTTTCAGCGGTCTGAAGACTGCAGTACTTAACCACCTCAATGTATGCCGCCAGAAAGGACAACCCGTCAACAGCGCCGACATAGCAGCCAGTTTTCAAAACGCAGTAGTGCAGGTACTAGTTGACAAGACGCTGATGGCAGTCCGGAAATGCAAAGCCGATATTGTAGCCCTGGCCGGCGGAGTGGCATCCAACGACGTGCTGAGACGGGAATTGGACAGCCGGTGTGCCGGGCAGGGCATAGAGGTAAGATATCCCTCAAAGCTGTTGTGTACCGATAATGCAGCTATGATAGGAACTGCAGGGTATTACAGGCTTTGCAGGGGCATTAGCAGTCCAATGACTCTTAATGCAGTGGCTTCAATGGAGATTGATTCTTATTAATTCAAAGTTTTATGTTGACCTTTGCTGTGTACTCTATGTGAATAATTCCGGCGTGAAAGTTGTGGATAATGTGGACATACTTACCTCCAATTCATGAATACCCCCTATAGTATTGTGGATAAAGTTGTGGACGGTGTGGATAACATGTGGAAATTTAAATATTTATCCACAGAAGCCGATGGTTTCATAAAATTTATGTAACTAAAAAAGCCTTGGTTATTCCAGGGCTTTAATGTGCTGTTTTACTGCCTGGAGTACAGCAAAAGCTGCAGCAAGATTTACCGCCGGTACCTGTAGTGTTATGGGTACGGGGTTAAATAGCAGTGGATTAAGAGTGTACATTGACACTATTTTCAGTATTGTATACAATGTAATTAATAAAGGAGGTTATCGATGCAGCCATGAAAAAAGGGGTTAGCCAGGGCGGGTATTCTTTGAGAGAAAAGATATTTCTCAAGCTTCGTCAGGACATTCTTGATGGCAGGTACAAGGCTGGAGATAGTCTGGTTGAATTGAAGCTGGCCGAAGAGATGGGTGTAAGCAGGACGCCTGTGAGAGAAGCCATAAGACAACTTGAGTTGGAAGGCCTGGTCTCGTGTATTCCTAATAAAGGCGTAGTTGTGGAGGGTATTTCCAGACAGGATATTGAGGATATATACGCCATACGGGAATCAATGGAAGGCTTGGCAGCCCGGTGGGCCATAGAAAGAATGGACAAGGAATCCCTTAAGGAATTGGAAGATATATGTGAGTTGATGGAATTCTATACGGGTAAGGGTGACCTGGACCATGTCGGCCAATTGAATTCACGGTTTCATGAAATAATTTTTGAGTCAACCAATAGCGGGCCGTTAAAGCAGGTGCTAAGTGATTTTCAATACTATATAGAGAAAGTACGCCTTGCTTCGCTGAAATCGCCCGGCAGGGCAAGACAATCGCTGGATGAGCACAAATCTATAGTGGAAGCCTTTAAGTCCAAGGACATAGAAAGAGGAGAAAATGCTCTGGTAGAGCATATAAGGAATTCAAGGCTTAATGTGGAAAAAATGCCCAGAGATTAGAGTAAAGCAGGCAATTATATATTGATGATGGACCCGGTGGCTGCCGGGTTCATTTGGTGATAAATTTTGTTTGATAAGGGGTGTTTGTTATCAAGAGAATAGCTGTAATTACCACCGGAGGAACCATTGCCATGAAGGCCGACCATACCGGTCTTGTAAGCCCCGTTCTTAACGGAAATGAGTTGATGGCTGCAATACCGTCATTAAAGGATAGGGTGGAGATTGAGGTTTTGGCTTTCAGGAATGTGCCCAGTTCATACATAGCAATGGATGACCTTCTGCAACTAAAGGATTATATTGAACAGTTGGAGTCCCAGGGCTGTGACGGGGTGGTCATAACCCATGGCACAGATACCATGGAGGAATCGGCTTTTTTCCTGGACATTACCGTTCAAAGGCCGATATCGGTGGTCTTGACCGGCGCCCAGAGAAACCCCTCTTTGATAAGTTCGGATGGACCTGTTAACCTGATGGAGGCTATATTCACCGCCGCCGATAACAGGACACCCGAAATGGGGGTTGTCATAGTTTTTGCGTCTGAGATTGTTGCTGCGAGGGAAGCGACAAAGTTTCACAGGTCACGGGTTGATACGTTCAAGAGCCTTGAGTTCGGACCGGTGGGTGTTGTCAACAATAACAGGGTTGTTTGGTATAGAAAGCCTTTGGAAAAATCCGTGTATGAAATTCACTCGGCGGACAAAAGAGTAGATATCATAAGCAGCCATATCGGTGCTGATTCCAGAATGATTTACAGTAGTATGGAAAATGGTGCGACGGGTATTGTAATAGAAGCACTTGGAGGAGGGCATGTACCCCCTGCAATGCTAGACGGAATAAAAAAAGCCCTCGAAAAGGAAATCCCGGTTGTGATGACTTCCAGGGTTCCCATAGGCCGGCTGCTTACCGATACTTATGGATACGAGGGTGGAGAGAAACATTTACGGAGCCTGGGTGTAATTCTGGGCGAAGACCTGCCGGCATGGAAAGCCAGGATAAAGCTTATGGTGTTATTATCGGCAGGGCTGACGGCGGACAGAATTAAATATGAGTTTGAAAACCGTCTATACGGATAGCATCACGCCATCTGTTCGATTGTCTCTTCCCATTCATGGTACAGTAATTCCAGCTTGTTTTTCAATTCTTTAACATGGGCATGTAGTTCCTTGCTTTTATCAGAATCCGAGTATATTTCCGGCCGGCACATCTGTTGTTCCAGCCGGGATATTTCTTCTTCAGTTTCGGCTATCTTCTGTTCCAGGCTGTGCAGCTTCATCTTTGCCTGCTTTTGGAATTCACGTTCTTCCTTCTCTTTTTTCCTTTGCTGCTTTAGCGCTGTTTTGGTCTGGACATTTGTTTCCTCCTGCTGCGCTGCTTCCTCCTGCTGTTGTTTTTTCATTCTGTAATAGCTGTAGTTGCCATGATAAAGGTCTATACCGCCGGAGGTAAGCACGGCAATTTTTGTGGTAACCCGGTCGAGGAAATATCGATCGTGGGATATTACCAGCACAGTACCTGAATAATCTATCAGGGCGCTTTCAAGCACTTGTCTTGATTGTATATCCAGATGATTTGTCGGCTCATCCAGTAGAAGAAGGTTTGAACGGGAGAGCATAAGCTTTGCAAGAGCTACTCTGCTTCTTTCGCCGCCGCTTAATTGCTCTATGGTTTTATATACGTCATCCCCGCTGAAGAGAAATGCCCCCAGTATGTTTCTGATTTCTGTATTGCTCAGCCGGGGGTTTTCGTTCCATACTTCATCCAGTACCGTATTGGCAAGATTCATATTCTCCTGCTGTTGGTGGTAGTATTCAATATTGGTGTTGTGTCCCCTAATAACGCTCCCGGAGACCGGTGTCAGCTCGCCTGAGATTATATTGAATAGAGTGGTCTTTCCGATACCGTTGGGACCGATTATACCTATTATTTCTCCCCGGAAAACCCGTAGGCTGACATCCCTGAAAAGAGTATTTTCATCAAAAGCCATGGAAATACTCTCAAGGGTTAATGCATCCCTGCCGCTTTTAACCAGAGGATCCAGTCTTATATCAACCTTCTCTGTATCCACTATAGGTTTATCCAACGGCTGGATTCGGGAAAGAAGCTTCTGACGGCTGTTTGCTCTCTTTACTGATTTTTCCCTGTTGTACGATTTTAGTCTTCTGATTACTTCCTGCTGTCTTTTAATTTCTTTTTGCTGGGTTTTATAGTTTTTGACCTCCAACTCAAGCATAATCTGCTTTTGGTGTATATAATCAGTGTAATTACCCTGAAATTCAGACAGGTTTGAATTGCTAAGTTCAAAGGTTCTGGTACATATTCTGTCCAGGAAGTATCTGTCATGGGAAATTATCATTACCGCTCCGTCATAGTCGGATAAGAAGCTTTCCAGCCATTCCACAGCATTTATGTCCAAATAATTGGTGGGCTCATCAAGCAGCAGAAGGTGATGTTTTTTCAGAAGCAATTCGGCTAGGGCAACTCTGGTTTGCTGCCCGCCGCTTAGGAGTTCAAGGGGCATTTGATACTGGGTTTCTTCTATACCCAGCCCCTTAAGGGCTCCACGTATCAGGCTCTTGTATTCGTAGCCTCCGTTTTCGGCAAATCTCTCTGTAACATCACCATATTCTTTCATGAGCTGTTCCAGTTTCGAACCCGAATTACAGGACATACAGGTTTCAAGCTCTGTTATCTGCTCCTCCATATCAATAAGGTGTTGAAAATTTTTGATAAGATGCTCCCATACCACTTCACCGGTACTAAAATCCGGGTGCTGAGACAGAAAACCTATAGTAGTACAGGCCGGCATATTTATATTGCCGGAATCTGCAGGTTCTGTTCCCGAAATAATCTTGAAAAGAGTGGTTTTGCCCGCTCCGTTGTCACCGACAACGCCAATTCTATCCCGGGAGTGTATTTGAAAATTAATATTATTTAATATTGATTCTACACCATAACTTTTGGTAAGATTGTTACATAACAGTATTGACAATTGTTTCACTCCTTATATAGTGACCAGTGATTGGTAGTTAGCTGCCGGCTCCCGACTGATATCTTTAATCTGAGCCCCACGACTTACAAACCGGTATCCGGCACAAAGCATGCAATACCCGGTGCCTGTAATCTGCCAATTACCATTTTAACAAAACGGGCATAGAAAATAAAGAAAACAGACTGTGCTCTCAGATTAATATTGATAATATTTTAACGAACTGTTATAATTTAAGGGAGGTGGAAATAAATAGATAAAACTGTGGCATACTATGGAATGAGGAGGGATAGAATGGAGAAACCCCAAACTAGCATATCAATGTCGGTTATAAGAAGGCTACCCAAATATTATAGATATCTGAGTGAGTTGGTTGAAAAAGGAGTAACCAGAATATCCTCAAAGGAATTTGGTAGAATACTGGGCTTTACTGCTTCTCAGATTAGACAGGATTTAAACTGCTTTGGCGGCTTCGGTCAGCAGGGCTATGGGTATAACGTGAAAGAACTGAGGGATGAAATAGCCAATATATTGGGTCTTAATAAAAATAATGATGCAATAATAATTGGCGCCGGTAATCTTGGGCAGGCAATTGCAAATTACAGCGGGTTTAGAGGCTCGGGTTTTTTGCTAAAAGCTATGTTTGATATAAATCCCCGGCTTGTGGGTATCAGCATTAGGGACATTAAAATAATGGATATAGATGAAATGGCCGGTTTTATTGAAGAAGCGAAAATTAACGTAGGAATAATATGTACTCCAAAGGAAGGATCTCAGGGGGTTGCAGACAGGCTGGTCAAAGCAGGTATTAAAGCAATTTGGAATTTTTCGCCCACCGATCTTAACGTGCCCGGGGATGTAATAGTCGAGAACGTTCAGTTAAGCGAGAGCCTTATGGTTTTGGCCTATTTGATAAATGAAAGAGACAGAATATGAAATATGTGATAATGTAATAAACAAACCGCAGATTCCATATCAGATTTGCCGGGCTGCGGTTTGCTGTTTTCAGGAAGCGGGGGGAGCGCTCATGCAAGTCACGTCTTTGGTTGGGACCAGTGGAACCGGGAAAAGTTACAGGGCTTTGGTGGTTGCTAAGGACAGTATCATTGACTATATTATCGATGATGGGCTTTTAATCAAGGGAAATAAGATTTTGGCGGGAGCCTCGGCCAAAAAGGAGCATACAAAGATTGCTGCCGTAAGAAGGGCTTTGTTTATGGATCCAAAGCACCGCGAAGAAGTGTCGGAGGCCATAAAGCTGCATAAACCCGATAAGATACTTATCCTGGGTACTTCGGACGAAATGGTGGATAAAATATCACAGGCCCTGGGTATAGCCTCTGCTGAAACAAGGTTGTATATTGAAGACTTCGCCTCGAAAGAAGAAATCGAGTTGGCCCGTCGTCAAAGGTTCATTGAAGGAAAGCATGTGATTCCGGTTCCCACTTTGGAGGTCAAAAAGGATTTTTCGGGATATTTTCTGGATACCCTTAAGATATTTACCAAAAGAAGAGACAATTCCATCACTATTGATGAAAAAACTGTGGTCCGGCCTACCTACAGCTACATGGGCAGGTATACCATATACGGGAGAGCTATTATTCAGATAGCCCGGACAGCTGCCGAGAAGGTTGACGGGATACATAGGATTTACAATACAGAGGTTGCCATACACCCCCACGGTATTGTGATTAATACCGATGCGGCGGTACTCTACGGGGCTATAATAGGAGAACGAGTGGCGGTCATGAAAAGTATTGTCAAGTCAGAAATTGAACATATGACTTCGCTGAATGTGCTGGCCATTAATGTGACCGTTAAAAATTTGATAATTGAATGATAAATAGTGTAAGGATCTGCATAAGCAGGTCCCTTTTTAATTAAAATCCTACATGTATATACTATTTACAACGTTTTTTTAAGGTTTACAATTTTTTTTAATATGATATAATTCAACTTGGGGACACTGTTGCTTATTTGGCACACAGCTTTCCGAACGGTTTATCAGCAGTTTTATTATAACCTTCAATAGGTGCATTTGGGGGTTTGTATCCGAGTTTAGATAATACATATTAAGAGGAGGTCGTGTTATGGCAGAAAAGAGCTTGAACCCTTTCGTAATTGCCCAGCAGCAGATAAAGGCAGCGTGTGACAAACTGGGGACAGAGCCGGCTGTTTATGAAATCCTCAAACAGCCTCTAAGAGTAATGGAAGTATGCATACCTGTGAAGATGGACAATGGTGAAATCAAAACATTCACAGGTTTCAGGTCACAGCACAACGATGCGGTAGGCCCGTCAAAGGGCGGCGTGAGATTCCACCAGGATGTAACAATGGATGAAGTTAAAGCCCTGTCGATGTGGATGACGTTCAAATGCGGCGTTATCGGTCTTCCTTACGGCGGAGGCAAGGGTGGAATCATTGTAGACCCGACTCAATTATCCCAGGGCGAGCTGGAAAGGCTGTCCAGAGGATATGCAATGGCCATAGCTAATTTCGTTGGTGATAAAAAGGATATTCCCGCTCCCGACGTAAACACCAACGGTCAGATTATGTCGTGGATGGTTGACGAGATAAGCAAGGTAAGAGGGTATACCGAGATGGGCGTTATTACCGGAAAGCCTGTGGAATTCGGCGGGTCTCTGGCAAGAACCGAAGCAACCGGATACGGTGTTGCATTGATGGCAAAAACGGCTGCCGCCAAAGTAGGATTGGATTTCAACGGCGCCACATTAGCCGTACAGGGTTTCGGTAATGTAGGAAGCTTTACTGCCAGGTACTTAAACGAATTTGGCGGAAAGGTTGTTGCCATATCAGATGTATCCTGTACATTATACAATGAAAAAGGACTTGATATCGCAGCCCTGAGAGAATATGCAAAGGGCAACAAAAACCTGATAAAGGGCTTCCCGGGAGCCACTAAGGAGCTGCCAAGGGAAGACATATTGGGTATGGACGTTCAGATACTGTGCCCCTGCGCAATGGAGAACCAGATAACCGCCGAGACGGCAGGCAAAATTAAAGCCAAGCTGGTGGTTGAGGGTGCCAATGGCCCAACTACTCCTGAAGGGGACAGCATACTCAAAGAAAGAGGAATACCGCTTGTTCCGGATATACTGGCCAATTCGGGCGGAGTTACCGTATCCTACTTCGAGTGGGTACAGAACCTGCAAAATTACTACTGGACCTTCGAAGAGGTACAGGAAAAAGAAACCACACTGATGAAGAAAGCCTTTGAAGAGATATGGGCATTGAAGGATCAGAAGAAGGTTGATATGAGAACAGCTGCCTATATGATTGCAATCAAGAGGGTTGCGACCGCAATGAAATTACGTGGCTGGTATTAATCAAAACATATAAATCAAAAACAAGAGCAGGCCTGCGGGTCTGCTCTTGTTTTTCGGATAAACAGGAACGGGATACAGTAATCCGTGTAGAATAAAAAGCTGATTATGTATATAATAATATTACTGTTATTTGGGACAGGGGGACAGATTCTTTGTCCCACTCCGGCGGCAGGGACGGCAAGGTACAGGGACAGGGGGACAGGTTTCTTGTCCCAAATTTATGAATAAGCAGCTAATAATATGAAAGGAGAGTGATTGGAGCATGTCAAAACGCTTACCACCCTTTGCGGAAAAATTCGCCGATATAGACAAACAGCTATACCATAATGTACAGCAAATTGCTGAAACGGCATATCCTGAAGGTGGACTGGACAGGAAGACCGCACTGCTAATAACCTTGGCCATTGATGCAAGTAAAGGGGCTTCGGCCGGTGTGGCAACGCTGGCAAAACAGGCCAGGGAAGCCGGCGCCACCGATGACGAGATAAAGCAGGCCATCCGGATAGCCTATTATGTTGCAGGTATGCAGACGCTGGCAGCGGGAAGCGCCGCCTTTGACGGGTAATAAGGCAAATAATGCAGGCGATGTATTTTACCATTTTGACCATGACAGCCGTTATGGACATGCAAACCAACAAAGGAGATCATCCCTGTCGTTTTTATTATGATTAAGGAGGACGGGACCATGAATGTTGCAATGCTGCAATTGGAGGTCAACGCCCATCAAAAAAAGGATGAGCGTATTGCTCATGCAACGGATATTCTGGCTCAAATGCACCGAAACGACAGACAACCGCAGCTGGTATTGCTGCCCGAAATATGGGCAACGGGGTTCTTCAACTTTGGCAATTATTCCAGTGAAAGCGAAGAGATACAGGGACAAACCTATTCAACTTTTGCCCCATGGGCAGCCAGACTGGGATGTTATATTCTGACGGGCAGTTTTGTGGAGAGGGAAGGAAAGGACCTTTTCAACACCTCACTTCTGATAGACCCTGCAGGGGAAATAGCAGCAAAGTACAGGAAGATACATCTGTTTGGTTACCAATCCAAAGAGCCCCGGATTCTGACACCGGGTAAAGATGTTACGGTAGCCGGGACAAGATTTGGCGTTTGGGGAATAACCACATGCTATGACCTGAGATTCCCCGAGTTGTACAGAAAAATGATCGACCGGGGGGCACAAGGCTTCCTGGTGGTGGCTGCATGGCCTTTGGCCAGGTTGGACCATTGGTCCTTATTTAATAAAGCCAGAGCAGTGGAGAACCAATGCTATCTTATTTCATGCAATTGTGCAGGAACTCATCAGGGGGTAACCTTTGGGGGGAATAGCATGGTTGTGGATCCCAGCGGTGTTTGTGTGGCATCGGGAGGGGAGAAGGAAACGGTGGTATGGGTAGAAGTAGACATGGATGAAGTGGAAAAAACCCGCAGATCTTTTCCGGCGCTTAAGGACAGGGTTTTCTTTTAAATAGCAAAGAAGTATGTATAAAAGGCCAGGCCATTGATTTCAATGGAACAACCCGGCCTTTTATTTTCAAAAACAAAAGACTATTGATTGCCTCACTGCTGCTCTATCTCCTCTACCCTCACATCGTAGCATATACCGTTAATTTTTAGTTTTAAAAGCTTTGTAGAAACTATATTTTGTGACGTACATGACTTGAGAATGTCGGATATCTCATCCTCCATTCCCCGCAGCAGTTGGTGGGCCTGATTGATGGTTACCTTTGTAAATTTGATTTTATCTCCCGGCTTGGCCTGGGCTATTTTGGGCAAATCCACTGAAATTATATTTGCAATTTTGGTATATCCCCCGGTGGTTTGCCGGTCGGCCATCATTATTATTGGTTGACCATGACTGGGTACCTGGACCGCACCCATTGCTATTCCGTCGGATATTATATCTCCACCCTGCCTGTGTTCAATCTTTTGGCCGTCCAACCGGTAACCCATTCTGTCACATTCATTTGTTACCACATACTGGCCGGACAAGAAAGTATCCATTCCTTTGGAAGTAAAACAGTCGTCCTGAGGGCCGGTTATTACCCTTGCTTCCACCGTGCCGGGGTAAACCGGGATGTAGCGTGATGGAATTTTTCTTCCTTTAAGCCGGTGCAGGTTTTCCGTCGGGTCTCCGATTTCCAGAATATCATCCGCTTTCAGTACCCTGCCCTGATGGCCGCCAATGCTTCCCCTTGTATAGGTAGACTTGCTTCCCATGACCACAGGAACATCTATTCCGCCTGAAAAAGCTATATAGCTCCTTGCTCCCGTTCTCAGGCCCTGAAGCGCAAGACGGTCTCCATTTTGCACAAGAATGCTTTCCCACATGGGAATTGCGGTGCCGTTCAGAGCAGGCGACAGGTCACCGCCGGTAACGGCAATCACCATTTGCTCCAAAAACTCGATTTGCGGACCCAGCATAGTAACCTCCAGGACAGCCTGGTATTGGTCGTTACCAACTAGAATATTGGCCAATCTATGGGAGTAGCTATCCATTACACCGGAAACAGGAACGCCGAATTGTTGATACCCATGTCTTCCCTTATCCTCAACCAACGTCATCAGTCCTGGCCTGATAATTTTTATTTTACCCATGGTTATTGACTGCTCCTTTCTCCGGAATGGATTTGGTACCGGTATACTCCCCTGCCGACCTCTTGCTCTATTTTCTCATATTCCTTCCGGTCTATGCTTACAAAGCGCACATAATTTCCCGCTTTAAGCAGAATAGGGTTTTCCCTGTATGGGTCATATAGCCTTAGCGGTGTCCTGCCAATCAGCTGCCATCCCCCGGGGCTGTCTATGGGATAAATACCCGTTTGTGATGCGGCGATTCCGACTGTGCCTCCGTTTATCTTTGTTCTGGGGGTGCTCAGTCTTGGCGTTGCAATTTTTTCGTCCATACCTCCCAGATATGGGAAGCCGGGGGTGAATCCCAGCATATAAATCAGATAATCCCTTGATGTATGTATCCTGATTACCTCTTCCAAGGATAAATTATTGTGTTTGGCTACATTTTCAATATCGGGGCCGTATTCACCGCCGTAAAGCGTTGGAATTTCATATATAACCGGCGACGGTAGGTCAATATTATCCAGCTGCCCCTCCAGGTTTTGAAGCTTTTCCATTAGGGCATCATATTCGATAATCATAGGATTATAATGTATCATGAGTGACCGGTATGTTGGTACTATTTCCGTTATCCCGTCAATCTTGCTATTTTCCATTGCAATGCAAACCGACCTTATCCTATTATTGATTTCTGCAGAAATAGAGTTGCCGAATTCCATTACCAGCGCACTGTCCCCTGCAACAAGATACTTAGTTTGCGTATACACTATGCTACCTCCTTACTTCTCCCTCTTACACTATACAGGCATCCGACCATACTGTTACTCAGCCGCAGTATTTCCGGATGCCTGTATAGTGACTCAAGTTAAATATGCCCTGGCTGTTGTTATCTTGGTATCAGGTTTGCCATATTTCTGAGGGATAATATTCCCGAGTATCCTGCCACCAGTACAATAACTATTCCAAATACCAGCAGCCAGGTTGGATGTTTGTATTCCCCCATAATATCCTTTCTTCTCGAAGCCAGCAGCATTGTTCCAAGGGTTACCGGAAGGATTAGACCGTTTAATGATCCTGCCAGTATCAGTAGCTTGGCCGGGCTGCCCACCAGTACCATTATCAGTGTGGAAGCTAAAATAAAGCCTGAGATAACATATTTCTCATATTTGCCTATCATCGGATGCAGCGTTTTTAAGAAGGATACCGAGGTATATGCTGCTCCGATAACCGAAGTGATACCCGCCGACCATAATACTACGCCAAAGAATTTATAGCCGATGGTTCCTGCACCGTGCCGGAAAGCAGATGCCGCCGGATTTGACGGATCCAGTGCGAAGCCCTTGCTGACAACTCCCAGTATGGCCAGGAACAAAAGCACACGCATTATCGAAGCAATAACGATGCCCGTCACCGAGCTCTTAGTGATTTCTTTAATGTTTTCGTGCCCGGTTATCCCGGCATCAATAAGCCTGTGGCCTCCCGCAAAGGTTATGTAACCTCCTACCGTTCCACCAAGCAGAGTGATTATCGGGAAAAGCAGTATTCCCGGGTTTTCAGGTGCAACGCTCCTGTAAACAGCTTCTCCTACCGGAGGATTTGAAGAAATGGCAACGTACCCGACTATGATAATCATCAGTGCTCCCAGTATCTTTGTAAATCTATCCATCACAGGACCTGCATCCTTGGACAAAAATATCAGAATACCTATTATGCCGCAAACCAAAGCAGAAATATTAACGTCAATTCCCAGCATTACGTTTACACCCAGGGCAGCTCCGCCGATATTTCCTATATTGAAGGCCAATCCGCCCAAGGCAACAAGGACTGCTACAAAATATCCAAGACCCGGCAGAACTTTGTTTGCAATGTCCTGACCCCTCATGCCGGATATACCAATAACTCTCCACACATTCATCTGGGCGCCTATGTCAAGGATGACCGAAGCCAATATAACAAAGGCAAAGCTTGCAGCAAATTGTGCGGTGAATGCAGCCGTCTGGGTCAGAAATCCCGGACCGATGGCCGAAGTAGCCATAATAAAGGCTGCCCCCAATAATGCGCTGGCATTTTTCTTTACTGCACTTTTATCTTTTAAACTCATTTGACATCCCTCCATTTATTTAATAAAATTTGAAATGGCGGTTACTTCAACATCCTCTGCTTCCAATTTGGCTCTTATTTTTTGTGTAAATTCAACAGCTTCCGGATTATCACCATGTACACAGATTGTTTCCGCTTTAATGTCAATGTCTTTTCCATCCATTGTTCTTACTTTCCCCTCTTTGACCATCCTTATTACCCGGGAAATAGCAAGCTCTGCATCGTGAATAACTGCACCCTCCAGCTTTCTTGATACCAAAGTCCCGTCTGCGTTGTAAGCCCTGTCGGCGAATACTTCGTTGGCCACCTTTAGTCCTATCTCTTGTCCTGCTTTAATCATCTGACTGTTTGCAAGTCCGACAAAGATGATATCCTTATCCACCTGGTAGACTGCCTCGGCTAAAGCCCTTGCCAGCTTGTAATCCTGGGCCGCCGTGTTATACAATGCACCATGGGCCTTCAGATGCTGTATTCTGGTACCATTTGCTTTTGCGAAAGCCAAAAGGGCTCCAAGCTGATATTGGACATAAAGCTTGATTTCTTCGGGAGCAATAGCCATATTTCTTCTTCCAAAGCCCATTAAATCAGGAAAACCGGGATGGGCTCCTATGGCTGTTCCTTCCCGTTTTGCTATTTTTATTGTACTATCCATAACCGACGGGTCTCCCGCATGCCATCCGCAGGCTATGTTTGCCGATGTAACGTGCTTTATGACCTGTTCATCCATCCCTAATTTGTAACTGCCGAAGCTTTCGCCGAGGTCACTGTTAAGGTCAACTCTATATATTTTCACCACCTCCCCTCCCATTGATGCCGGTGCCGGGCAATGTCAGCCTTCCCAATCGGCCCATACTACCAGCCCATCTATAATATGTCTGTCTTTCAATATTCTATGTTCGCAAAAATGATGCCAATAAAGTGTTGTGGGGATACACCGGATTTTCCATGGTTTCTTAATACTGCTGTTTATCAATAGTGTATTTTTGCACACAAAAAAAGAGCGGATTCGTAAATATGTGCGAAACCGCTCTTTTTTGTGGTTGTCCCGGTTATTCTACTGGAAGTACTTATCGATCTTGCGTTTTAATGCGAATCTATTAATACCTAATATTTCAGAAGCTCTGGTATAATTACCCTTAGTATAATCCAGTGCTTGTCTTATGTAATCCTGCTCCAGCCTTTGTATTTCGTCCTGTAAGGAAAAGTTCCCGGTAAAAATCCTTTGGTTCACATTTATTTCCTTTGAAGTGAGAGTCTGGGAACATGCATTGGCATTGCAAATTTCCACCGGCAGGTGATGCAAATCAATATACTGGTCATTATGGAGGATTACAATCCTCTCCAGCACATTTTTCAATTCCCTGATATTTCCCTGCCAGCCATAGCAGAGCAACTTATCCTTTGCCCTTTGGGTAAAGTCCTTAATGTTCTTATTGAACTTTTTGTTATATATATTCAGGAAGTATTGTGTCAGAATGAGAATATCCTCTCCCCTATCTCTTAATGGTGGTAAGTGGATTGGCACCACATTCAGCCTGTAATATAAATCCTGCCGGAACTCATTGTTCCTGATTGCGTCTTCCAGGTTTTTGTTGGTTGCGGCAATTACCCGTACGTCTACCTCAATATCCTCCAGGCCGCCTATTCTTTTAAATCTGCGTTCCTCAAGAAACCTCAGCAGCTTGGACTGCATATCCATCGGTATCTCGGCTATTTCATCCAGAAAAATGGTTCCCCCGTCGGCCATCTCCAAAAGACCCTTTTTCCTTGATGCTGCCCCGGTAAAAGCATTCTTTTCAAATCCGAACAATTCACTTTCCAGGAGCTGCCGGGGGATGGCGCCGCAGTTAATTTTAATCATTGAAGAATCCCTGCGTGCGCTTTTGTGATGTATGGCCGATGCAACCAATTCCTTTCCGGTGCCGGTTTCCCCGGTTATTAATACGGTAACTTCTTCATTCTGGGCAAGGATTTCAATTTTATTAAAAATTTCTTTGATTAACGGATGTTCTCCCAGCATATATTTACTCTGTAATTCCTTTTCCTTCTCCAAAAGAAATAACTTTTTCTGCAGATTAATATTATTAAAAGCCTTTTGAAGAGTGATGTGGATTTCTTCCAGGTCGAAGGGCTTATTGATATAGTCAAAGGCTCCGCTCTTAATGGCAGTAACAGCAGTCTTAACATCTCCGTAGGCTGTCATGATGATAATCTCGACTTCCCTGTCAATGTTCTTTATCTGCGGAATCAGTTCAAGACCGTTTTCATCGGATAATCGCATATCAAGAAAAGCTACCTGGGGTTTAAAGGCGGCAAGCTTCTTCATTCCCTCCTTTCCATTTGAGGCGGTTACAACTTTATACCCCAAATCTGTCAAACCCTCCTTGAGCGAGAGACATATAATATCTTCGTCGTCAATTACCAATATTCTCTTTCTCATGATTTTCACCACCGTATATTGGGAATATAATTCTGAATTTTGTGCCCACATTTATAATGCTGTCAATCTCTATTTCGCCATTATTTCCTGAGACCAACTCATATACAACCGACAGTCCCAACCCGGTCCCCTGTGGGTGTGTTGTGAAAAAAGGGTCGAAAATCCTGCCAATGTTCTCCTTGGAAATTCCACAGCCGTTGTCCTGAAAAACAATTTCCAGATGGTCCCCTTTTATACTGCTGAGTTTGTTAAGACTGATATTGAGTATTCCGCCCGGTTCCATTGCCATGATGGCGTTTTTTATTACATTTAAAAACACTTGTTCTATCTGTGATTTATCAACAAGTATCATCAGGTTCCCGGTATTTATCATTACATTTATTTCAATGTTCTTCTCAACCGCTTCTTTATTTATAAGGTACAGCGATTTATTGAGGATTTCCACCGGGTTTTCCACTTCATAATCAGGCAGTCTGGGCCGGGCGAAATCCAGCAAATCGGAAATTAAATTATTAATCCTGTCTATTTCAAATAATGCCCCATTAAACAATCCCAGATTTGCGTCTGTTTTTTGTTCATACAATCTGTTTTTCAATACCTGAATGCTGGTTTTCATACCTGCCAGCGGATTGCGAATCTCGTGGGCTATGCCGGCGGCAAGCTGGCCAATGGATGTTAAACGATCCACTCTTTCCATATCGTTTTCTATCTTCTTTCTTTCTGTAATATCGTTAAAACTGCAGATAGCTCCGCTTATCATATCATGGTGGGTTTTTAACAGTGTCGTAGTAACATCAAAGTATTGTTTGCTTCCGCTGCTTTCATCATGGAATATGCGGACATGGTTTATATTTTTCCTTGCATTCAGCGTATCCTTAATCTGGCTGAACAAAGCGTTTCTAACATTTTCACATTTATTACGGCTGTTCTGACTGCAGTCCAGGATTTCTTTTGCGGCTTGATTCATGGAAACCAGATTACCCTGCCGGTCTGTTGTTATAATACCTGTAGAAATACTCCTCAGTATATCTTCGTTAAACTGTTTCATTTCCAGGAGCTTTGTGGTATTCATTCTAAGCTTGATAATCATATTGTTGAAAGCATCGGCCAGTACTCCTATTTCATCTTTTCTTTTTATCTTAATGTTTTCCTGTAAGCTTCCGTTGGCAATTTTATTGCATATATCGGCCAACATCTGTATTGGTCTTGAAATATTGTGGGAAATAAATATAGTTGCCTGCATGGAGATAATAAGAAAAATTATTACCGCCAAAATTGTATGTTTTTGAGTTTCCAAGAGCTCCTCCAGAAAAATACTCTTACTCAGGCAGTATCCAAGCGTCCAGTTCCATTTGCCATAGTCTCTGTGAATAAAAATAATATCTTCCGGGGTATCCATTCCTTCGGTATTGCCCGAAAGCCTTTGGGCAAAATCGTCGGGCAGAGCCATTCCATCTACTAAGTTTCTCAATAATATCCGGTTTCCTTCAAGGATTATGAAGCCACCGTTGTTCAGCCTGCTATAATAGTCAACAACGGTCTTTTTTGCCGTTCTCAGGGGGATTATACCCTTTTCTACATCCCTGTTTATATTATCCACAAAGTGTATTGCTTCATTTAGATGGACCTCTGCATTTTTCTTCTGGTTGTCCAGCAGAAGCTGGTAACTATTACGGTAAGATACAGTTCCCAGGACAATTATGGATAGCAACAATAGGATTAAAAACGGGATGAGTATTTTATTCTCTATATCCAGTCTCACTTTTTATCCCCTTTTCTTTCATAAGTAATTCGGCTGACAAAATAAAACAGGATGAAGGATACGGCAACGCCTGGTAATGCAGGGTGGATGGCAGCATTCCCATTACCGGCCATAAAGTACTCTGCAACTGTGAATATGAGGATTGTTATCAGGCCGCCGATAAATGAAGCAAATGCCCCTTCCTTTGTGGCTTTTTTCCAGAACAATCCTCCATATAAAGGAAGAAGGAAAGTAGCCGAGAAAAACCCCCATATTTGGCCTCCGTAAACCAGCAGGCTGTTTGGCGGATCAATAGATAAAAGCAGTGATACCGAACCTGCCAAAAATATAAACAAACGGTTCAAATTCAAGAACTTATCCTCATTAATATTGGGATTGAACATATTTTTATAAATATCATAGGTGAAGCCGCTTGCCAGAATAAGGAGCTGTGAATTGGCAGTCGAGATAGCCGCAGCCACTATACTAATCAAGACCAGTCCGCTTAAAGGGGAATATATAACCTTATTAATTATGTAAGGGAAAATTTCATCCACCGAATTGACATTTTGTACCGAAGGCTCCAATACTCTTCCCCCTATTCCGATGATGAATATCCCCATATAAATAATTGCCAGTATTAGTACCGAATAACTAATCATCTTCATTGCAGTCTTAGTGTTCTTTGCAGATGTGATTCTGATGGCATATTGCGGGTTGGCCGCCAATCCCAGTCCCCAGCCGAAGAATGAGGTAATGGTCATAAGAGGCGGTTGGGCTCCCTTTGAAAAAGGATCCAGAAGCGCTCCCTGTTCCGTAACAAACGGGAAATTGGAGAACGGTCTTGTCGTAATGGAGGCTGCCTTTAGATGCATATTGGTAATACCGTTTATGTCTTTAAGGATGATTGACGCTGCTATCAGGGTACCAATGAAAAACAATATAAAGTTAAGTCCATCGGTTTTTGCAACCGAAAAAAGCCCGCCGAAAGTAGTATAAACAACAAATAGATAGACCAATATGATGGAAAAGGTGTAGTTGATGTCCAGCAACTCAGATATGACTATTCCAAAGCCCCTGATTTGGATAATGATATAAAAAATATAACATGTAATTATTATCATTCCTCCCATTGCCTGAAGGGCTTTACTCTCATACCTGATTCGGAAATACTCCGGTATGGTCATGATGTCATACTGCTTTAGTTTGCTTGCCAGGAACACTAAAAACGTAGCTCCCAAAAACCAGGGAACCACTGCATATAGAACAGCCGTATATCCGTAAGCGTATAATGAGCCTGAAAGCCCCTGCATGGAGGCCGCACTGAACCATGTTGCGGTAAAAGTAAAGATACTGGGTATTAGTCCCAGACTGTTTCCGGCCACGAAAAAATCTCTGGTGTTCTTGGTCCTTTTGAAGCCGCCTTTACCAAATAAAAGCAATATAAAAGCGTACAGTGCAAAATAAAACAGATAATTAATAGATTTACTCATAGGGGTACCCCTTCTCTCTCCTGATGAGTACCAAGGCAGCAATGGACGGGCATAACGCGGAGATGGTAAAAAGTCCTCCGATAATGAATAATGTCTTTAAAGGCAAGCCGGCAATTAACACATTATCAGTCATATATACACCCCTTGCTACAATATACTTCAATCTAATAATTATACATTTCTCTTCATTTCCCTTTTTTTTCACTGCATTAATGTATACTTAAGGCAGGTTTTATATCCTCCTCCTTATTGACATTTCGAGGCAAAGTGGTATTATATATGAGACAAGACAGATGTATATACAGGTATCTTTAATAACCCGGATGTCAATAATAAATGAGGTAAGGAGGGGTTTCAAATGACAGAAAAAACTGGCTTCTTTAAGAGGAAAAACATAGAAATCTCGCTGCACAGGTATGGGGTACAAGCCTTGGGAGCCATGGCTCAGGGTTTGTTTGCTTCGCTTATCATCGGACTTATACTTAAAGTAATAGGAGAAAATTTTAATATACCCTTTCTTTATGAAGTGGTTTACCCCGCAGCCCAGCAGATGACCGGTCCGGCCATTGCGGTAGCGGTGGCCTATGGTCTTCAGGCTCCGCCCCTTGTACTCTTTGCATCCACCATTACGGGACTGGTGGGTAACCAGCTGGGGGGACCGGTGGGCGCTTTTGTGGCAGCAGTGATTGGAACTGAATTTGGTAAAATGGTATCCAGGGAAACAAAGGTGGACATACTGGTAACGCCGGCGGTTACAATAGTAATGGGAGTACTGGCCGGCAGGCTTGTAGGCCCGGGTATTTCTTCAATTATGACCGGCCTGGGGAAATGGATTATGTGGGCTACCGAACTGCATCCCGTCCCAATGGGCATACTGGTTTCGGTGCTGATGGGAATGGTACTTACGCTGCCCATAAGCAGTGCGGCTCTTGCAATTATGCTGCAGCTGGGCGGGCTGGCTGCCGGAGCGGCCACGGTGGGATGCAGTGCCCAGATGATAGGATTTGCCGTAGCCAGCTACAGGGAGAATGGTTGGGGAGGTCTGGTTTCCCAGGGTTTGGGTACATCCATGCTACAAGTGCCAAACATTGTGAAGAATCCTCTTATATGGATTCCCGCTACGCTGGCCTCTGCCATTATCGGACCCTTTGCCACCACAATATTCAGAATGGAAAATATCCCCCTGGGTGCGGGGATGGGCACCAGCGGTCTTGTGGGACAGTTTGGGACGGTTGCGGCAATGGGCACAAACACTGCGGTTTTTGTAAAGATATTGGTTTTGCACATAGCTGCCCCGGCCTTTGTTACTCTAATTATTTCCGAATACATGAGAAGTAAGGGCTGGATAAAAGCCGGAGACATGAAGCTGTCGGATTGAGAAGCAGTTGGTGGTTTGGTATCAATGAACCGGCATCAGTCATATACGCTGCGTAGACCCGCATGAATGTCTGGTTTGAGCTTGATGGCTTCGGGAATTTCCAATAACTCGCCTAGCGGCTCAGACACTTGGAAATTCTTATCCGTATGCCTCTTGAGCTCCTTTTAACTGTGCGGGTAAAACTCCGCTACAGATTGACTTGATGCCTGTTCTTCTGTGATATATGTTTTAGCACCTAGAATCTAGCACCTAGTACCTAGCACCTAGTACCTAGAATCTAGCACCTAGCACCTAGTACCTAGCACCTAGCACCTAGTACCTAGCACCTAGCACCTAGTACCTAGCACCTAGTACCTAGCACCTAG
>JAENYX010000078.1 GCA_016841565.1 Clostridium thermobutyricum
TTCTGAGTACCTCCACTTCGGTGGGTCCTGATTTCGATTTCCTTAGTTCCTATGGTTTTCTCTGTAATCCTGCCATCCACTACCTTATAAATATCCGGGTTTACCAGTCCGGATACCAATGCTTCGCCAAGTCCAAACCCTGCGTCTATGGTAAGGATCTTTCTGTCGGAGGTCATTGGATCTGCCGTAAACATGATACCTGAAGCCTCTGACATAACCATTTTCTGCACAACCACAGACAATAAGACTTTCCCGTGGTCAAAGCCGTTTTTTATACGATACGTTACTGCACGGTCAGTAAAAAGTGATGCCCAGCACTTAATAATATGCCGTATAACCTCATCCTTCCCTCTGATGTTTAAGTAGGTATCCTGCTGTCCGGCGAAGGATGCATGGGGCAGGTCCTCGGCTGTAGCGCTTGAACGTATTGCATAGGCTTCATTACTGCCGTACATGGATAATGCCCTATCTACTGCGTTTTGAATATCGCTTTCCATGCTAAGATTCTCAATAACTGAACGTATTTTTTTACTTATTTGTGAAATCTGGTCCCGGTCATCGAATTTTAATTCTTTCAGATTTTCAATCAGTGCTTCCAGCTCAGCACTGTTTTCTATAGACTTTCTATAAGCCTCGGTTGTTACACAAAAGCCATCCGGTACCCGTATTCCGTTAATTTTTGACAGCTCTCCAAGATTTACACCTTTGCCCCCGATGGTCATAATATGTGTTTTATTAATCTCGTTGAAAGTTAGAATATATGATTTCATAATACACCTCCACATTTCCCATAATACTTAATAGCCTCCGTTTTCCCATGCTCCATCCCTGTCCGGAATAGAGTGGGAAATAAAGTTTTGAAATATTTCTGCTTTTATTTCATAATATACTTATGAAATACCATTGTCAATATATTTTGAAATTTCATTTGCGATATTTCAAAACTATGCTATAATTGAACCCGGGTGAGAAACATGAATGGATATGAAAGAAGAACAAAACTTAAAAAGGATTCGATTATTAGTGCTGCCTGGGAACTCTTTTCCAATCGCGGCATAACTGATGTGGGTATAAGTGAAATAGCTGCAAAGGCCAAAGTTTCACCGGTTTCCATCTACAATTATTTCGGTGATAAGAATACGCTTGCAAAGGAAGTACTTGTATCTTATTTGGATAAAACAATCGAAGGGTATGATGAAATATTAGAAAGAGAAATTCCTTTTTTTGAAAAGCTTAAGCTTATTATGGATAAAAAATATAAGGTTACAGCTGAGCTAAGCCGCTCGGCTTTCAGCAAGTATGCATGGGCGGATAAAACCTTGCAGCAGGTGTATAAGGAGGTTGTAAACTCAAAAGCAATATCAGTATATGTTAAATTCATTGAATTGGGCAAAAAAGAAGGAGCCATTGACAAAAGTATTCCGAACGATGCGATTCTGGCATTTCTTATTTCCTCAGTTTCTATTATTGAGCAGTCTGACTATCTTAAGACCAGCCCTGAATACAAAAAGGGAATACTAAAGTTGTTTCTATACGGCTTATTGGGAAAAGAAAAGTAAAGAAATACTTTTCTTCTCGGCGTTATGGGTCAACTATACCCCATCTCTTTTCACGTCCCAACGCCCCGTCCACAACCCCCAACCACGGGTAACATGTGTTACAATTATTAAGCCGGCAAAACAAAAACGCCCTTCGGGAATCTTGCCCATCACATTAATGATAATACTACCGATTAACTTAACTATCAGTGTGAGAAATATCCTTTCGAGGTTGACAACTGTTTACCAAGATGCTAATATGAGGTATACAGTTGTTTACTTATGAAGGAGGATTAAAATATATGAAAAGAATAAATTTGTCCGACGGTGAATGGAATATCATGAATGTTCTATGGGCGGACGCTCCAAAGACCATTACCCAGCTTACGTCCGCTCTGAAAGAATCTACTGGATGGAGCAAGCATACTATCATTACTATGCTTGGACGTATGGAATCAAAGGGAGCAGTAAGATATGATGAAGGGATCAGAGCAAAGCAGTATTATCCGGCGGTTGATCAAACTGAAACTGTATTGGGTGAAACAGAAAGCTTCCTAGACAAAGTATATTCAGGAAGTTTAGGATTGTTGGTCAACACTCTGGTTGAAAAAAATAATTTGTCAAAGCAAGAAATAGATGAACTGTACGACATATTAAAAAGGGCAGAGGAAGAATTAAAATGATGAATACAATAATATCTTCATCTATACTAATTTTTATTATATTGGCCATTAGATTCGTTTTTAGGGAAAAAATTAATCCTTTGTTACAATATGGTCTTTGGAGTCTTGTAGCCTTACGACTAGTAGCATTTAGCTGGTTGAATATGATTCCGATAGAAAGTGCATTAAGTGTAATGAATGTAGCCGGCAATGCTACTGAAATAATACGAGGAAATTCAGCATTAGAAAGAGCTATTACAGGTAATGTAGAAGCAGTACCGATTGAAAATGCTGCACTGGTTATTGATAATGTAAGAACAGGCGTCACGACTAGCGGTGAAGGAATCTCTGCTGTAGCGGCTGTAGACTGGCAACTTGTGATTATGGTAGTCTGGGCGATAGGTATTATCTTTTTAGGGTTATGGTTCACTTTTGTAAATTATAAGTTTAGAAAAATGCTTTTCAAAAGGAGAGCATTTTTAATGTATGTTGATGCTGATAAAAAGGACTTAAGAAGTAGAGAAACAACGGGCAGGAAGAGCAAATGTCTGCCTGTATATGTAGTAGAGGGGCTAAATTCGCCTTGCCTTATGGGATATGGAGGGAATGAGGCTATATATGTAACTTCAGAGGTTGCTTCGGATCAGGAAAAGCTGCGCTATGCAGTGGTTCATGAATTGTGTCATTACATACATCACGACCTTATTTGGTCTGTAATCCGATGTGGACTTTTAGTATTTTATTGGTTCAATCCTTTAGTATGGGTAGCTGCTGTTATGTCAAAAAGAGATTGTGAATTAGCTTGCGATTATGGAGTAATAAAGAGAATAGATGAAGATGACAGATTGGCCTATGGAAAGACCTTAGTTGATTTGATAAGCCAGAGAGAGCAGAAAAACAATATTTTGCAAATGGCTACCACTATGTATTGCAGTAAAAATGGAATAAAGGAGAGAGTATCAATGATAGTAAAGAACAATAAAAAGAAAACATCAATCTCAATAATAGTACTGCTTATTGCAATACTGTCCATTGGATGTACCTTTACGGTCGCGCCTAATAACGCAAATGATATAAGCACTGAACAAAAATCAAAGATTAGTGATTTTGCTGCAAAATGGGCAAATGCCTATTCAGATAGGGATGCGAAGACCATTTATGAGTTGTGTGAAAATGAGGAACTGTATTTTACTATTGGGCAAGTGGCAGAGAATGGACAATTATGGATGGGCTTATCAAGTCCATGGCCTTGGAATAGAGATTATGTGATAAGCATTGTGGATACATCTACATTTGAAGTATATTACTATTTCAGAACCTCAGATCCAAGGGTTTATACAATTAAAGAAACTGTTACAATTAAGGATATAAACGGTGAGTATAAGGCAATAGGGGAGAGCGTTAAGGATTTTGATAAGATTGAATCTAAGGCTAGCTTTGATGAGACTTACAAATATGGATTCTTTGATTTCACAAAGTTTGCTGCTGCCTATCAATCTCAAGCAGATGATGCAAATCATAATAAAGGCAGGAAAGAAATCCTTGAAAATCCTGTGACGGCAGCCATAGACCAATTAAACCTCACCGGGGCAAAGGTGTCGGGTACTTATGTGGATCCATATGAAAAAAAAGCAGTAATCAAATTAAAATGGGCTGACGGCGAAGTGGAGATCAATTTAATTCAGCCAATGTTGACCGACGAGAACGGAGCAAAAAGACAGGCAACTATTTGGATTGTAGTAGACGATCCATCTATGTCCACATTAATAACAGGATACATGGTAATAGAAGATAACTTATTACATCTCGATGAGGTTGAAATCATTACACTAGAAGATAAAGAACGAATAGAAGAACTTGAATTAAAACAAAATTCTGATATGCCAAATGGATATTCCATTTATAATGCAGACGAAGAAAAACAGACTTTTGAAATCACAAATGAAACTGCCTATACTTTTGTTGACTATAACCTTCTATTTGTTAAAAATGCAGATGGTAACAGACTATATACTACGACGAAAAAGGAAGAGTTTATCCTGCATTTAAATAAATCATACTCTGACTCACCACCGGCTCATCCATTTTTTGTTGAGGTAAAAGATGGTAAGGTAATAAGTATTACAGAAAAATTTGAATTTACCATTTAGCTTTATTGATGCATGTGTGGCTGTGTCCAGAAGATGATATCATATAGTCGATATGTATCCGAGAACAGACAACTCTGTCCTCTCGAGCCAGAGCGTAGTTTTTCTGTGACTTCTGTTCAAACTTAAAACATAGGATGGGATTTAGAAGTTGTTTATTAGAAAACGAAATTAATGTCACCGCCAGGATATAATTGACCCATAGGAGGTGCGGACGAAAGCAGTCCGGCGTTGACATCTTACCCCACCCGCACCAAACTAAACCCATCCCTTTTCACATCCCAACGCCCCTTTCACAACCCCCAACCACGGGTAACATATGTTACCAAAACAGTAAAGAGGGTAAAAGAAAACGGTACAGCTGTAAGGATAAAATCCTAAAATAAAAATCGCAATATATAAAAGAGAGTGCCTGGTACTTCCGTGGTGGCCAAACTCCGTGCAGATAAGACGATTATAAAAGAAGAGCCCGGCGTGCTTATAATGTATATCATAAGCTATGACGTGATGGCGAAAATGCATTCCGCAGTACCAAATAGTTGCTAGAAAAACTGATAGTACAGCTTCAAATAGCCTAAAGGATTATTGACCAGAGCAAGCAATTACTAGAGGCCGGATTATTCGAACTACTAGGTGCTAACTATATAAGTTGCAATAAATATTTTACAATCTAACACATAGCCTATTTATTACCA
>JAENYX010000016.1:0-19422 GCA_016841565.1 Clostridium thermobutyricum
CCGTCCCCGTGTCTTGCCCGTGTCTTGTTTTATCTCCCCAGGATGAGGATTCTATCCACATAGGGATCCTGGGTACCCTGAAGCATACACTCCTCCGCTTTGAGGAGGCGTACATGCTCCACTATCTCGCGGGTTATCATCTCACCGGGGGTTATAAGCGGTATTCCCGGCGGATAAACCATTATACTCTCCCCGCTGACCGCACCTATTGCATCCTCCAGCTTTACCGATTTTTTGCTGCTGTAATAGGCGTCCCTTGGAGATACCACTATCTCAGGATTCTTAAGCATGGCACGGGTTATCTCCCTTGTTTTGCCGTTGCGGTGTATTTTTGCAATGCTCTTGAGTGCCTGCACAAGAGCCCCTACCGATTCCCGGGTGTCTCCCACAGCGGTTATTGCCAGTATATTGTACATATCGGCCAGTTCTATCTGAATATTGTATTCCTTTCTCAGAAGCTTCTCGGTTTCATAGCCCGAAAGCCCCAGCTTCCTGACGTTGATTCCCAGCTTGGTATCATCATAATCGAATACTCCCGGAGAACCGATTAGTTCCTTTCCGAAGGCGTAGAGGCCGTCCACCGCATTCAATTCTTCCTTGGCCCCACGCACTATTTCCAGCACTCTCCCGAGAATATCCCTTCCCCGGGTAGCCAGCTGCTTTCGTGCAATATCGATAGAGCTCATGAGCAGATATGAAGCACTGGTGGTCTGGGTAAGATTTAATATGGTTTTCATGTACTTGGGATCGAGTATGGAATCTCTCATTAAAAGCATAGAACTCTGGGTTAGTGAGCCCCCCGTCTTATGAGTGCTGGAAGCACTGGCATCGGCACCCAGCTCCATTGCCCCTGTCGGCAGCTGAGGATGGAAGTGGAAATGGGCTCCGTGGGCTTCGTCCACCAATACCGCCATTTCGTACTCCCGTGCGGCTTTTATAATGGATGCAAGGTCTGAAACCGCACCATAATAAGTGGGATGAATCACAAAGACCGCCTTGGCATCCGGGTTGCTCTCCATGGACTGTCTTACGCTGCTCTCGGTTATCCCCATTGCTATTCCCAGTTCCACATCAATCTCAGGCTGGATATAAACAGGAACGGCTCCGCTTAGAATCATGCCGGCAATGGCTGATTTGTGCGCATTCCGGGGCAGTATTATTTTTTCTCCCGGACGGCAGGCCGCCATTATCATTGCCTGTACACCCGAGGTGGTGCCATTTACCAGAAAAAAAGCATTTGTTGCGCCATAGGCCTGGGCGGCCAGTTCCTCAGCTTCCTTTATCACGCCTATGGGATTGCTTATATTGTCAAGGCACTCCATAGAATTCACATCAATCTCCAGCACCTTTTTTCCAACATAACCGGCCAATTCCGACAGCCCCGCACCGTGCTTGTGGCCCGGCACATCGAAGGGGATAACATTTCTGGAATGATAATCCTTCAATGCTTCAAACAACGGCGCTCTGTTCTGGTCTTTTCTTAACATATCTACCTCCCCCTTTGTTGTGAAGTACTAATACATTACAACACAAATGAATATTCAATGCAATAGTTTTTTTACTCAAGCCAAGGGGACGGTTCTTCTGGTTGTCAGCAACCAGAAGAACCGTCCCCTTGGCTTGGTTTGGGTGCTTTGTTTTATAATCTTTTAAATGCTTCGGCCAGCTTGAACCTGGACTCATTTATCAGCTCCAGCAGCTTGAAACGAACCCTTACCGGCACCTTCTCGATATTGTTAGTGCTAACCAGCGTTTCAAGCTCTTCCTCTGTCAGCATTTCTTTTACCCTGTCCTGGTCCCTGGTCAGGGTCAGTCCGTTCTTGGAATCCACAAAGCAAAGAGGAGGGAACATCACACACCACCAGTTGGCTCCCTTGCCCTGGCCTATTACTATTCTAAGAGCATGGTAGTCACCGGCGGGCAGCGCCAGGCTTCCATAGGATTTGGTAGGAAACCTGAAATAACCCACCTCGGCCTTAACCTTGTAATCCTCATTTCCGTCCTGTATCTCCTGCCGGGCTATCTCTTCAATATATCCCATGTTTTCGTACAGATACTCCAGCATTTGCTCTTTGTTCTTCATGCCCGACAGCTGCCCGCCGATTTCATTGACAATCCTGTCCTTGACCCTGAGCTTTAATGCCTGGTCCCGGGGAGAATCACTGTTGGCAATTACGTGAAACCGCAGCAGGCCATCGGCTGCCGACTGGCGGCTGCCCACCGACATGGGGAACATGTAAAAACAACAAACTGCAAATACCAATACCGTTATATATGCTATGAGCTTCCTCATTTCTATCACCTTCGCCAGAATTTATTAGTTTTAGTATTTACATTTGTGGTATATTTTAAACAATTATTTGATTATACCAACCCTCCTGACCTTTATGTCGGCGGATATGCCCACCCGCATTTCAGGAAAGACTTCCTTCCAGTTATCCTTTATATCATCCCAAATTTCGGGGTGGAACTTTCTGATATGGTCTCCTATGCCCCAAATATCAACCCGGAATTCCTTCTGCAGCTTGTTCATGACACCCGAGCACTGCGCAGCCATATTTTTGTTCACCGCCTCCTCCACCTTTGCAATAAATTTCTCATCCATGACTTCCTCGTGTACTTCAAGAATATGGCCGGCTATATTTCCCTCGGCTTTCAGCAATATGTCAAGATATATATTGCCTCTCTCATCCCTGGAAATTTTCAACTGTCTTTTAAGCTCTGTCAGTTCAAAGGGAGTGGAGATACCGTTTATATCCACCGAGATTATCCCTTGTCCTGCCATATTGTCAATCCATTGGGCTGCCCGGGTCTCAATCTCCCCCAGCCATCCCCTGTGCTTGTTGTCCTTTATGACGCAGGCCCCTGCCACCTTAAACTCCTTCTCTCCCACAATCAACCGTGGTACAAGGGCAGCACCGGTTTCACGAATGCTGGTTACAATTTGTCCCAGGTTCTTGCCGTGGAACCGCCCTGTCCTGCGCTGCTGAAATATTTGGTCCAGGTATCTTCCTACTATTGGTTCCACCAGGGGCTTTATAAAAAGGGCATCCTTTGCCTTACCCTTAACAGCCAGGAAATATATCTTCCTGCCAATTTCATGGTCCCGCTCCAGCTGGTCCAGCACCTCCAGGAAGAGCTTTTTATCCTTCAGCAGCTCCTCCCCTACAAGTACCGCCTTGACATGACCGAAAAATGTTTTGCTGTTCATCCTGGTATTCAGTTGTCTCACGGCTTCAAATATATTAGGGCCTACCGTGGACAATGCAAACTTCGCATCCTCGGGTATAATTGCCCCCTCACTCTTGAGCAGCCCAACGTTGGGAAATACCATGCTAACCACCAGCCGGTTACGGGGGCTGTCAACCGGGTCCCGGACGCTGTCCTGTTGCTGCCGTCCGCCTGTTTCTCCCTGCTCCTGCTCTTTTTGCTCCTGTTCCTTTTTTTCTTCTATCTCACTGTAATCAAACTTGTCAACGGCCAGAGCCAGCACAAAGGCTCTTTCGTTTATTTCCACCCTGTCCCAGCATCCGGTGACACCCAGCATTAGTAGTGTTGCCATCAATAGGCTAGCTGCCTTCCTTAAGGGTTTTTTCATCCTTCTTTCCCCCTTTCATGCCCATACCGCGAGCCTTTGCCGTTATATATATCAGTATTGGCAGTACAAAACCAAAGGGTATTCCCAGATATACCGAGAACATATCAAGATATTCATAGACTTGGGGAATATTGTCGGGCACCAGAGCCAGAAAGTATAATATAAAGGCCAGGGGCAGTACCATGAAGGAATGCTCCTTTATGCTTAAAAGCCTGGCCATTATGGTTACGGCTGCATAGAAGAATACCGACAATGTCATATAAATGGCTACAACCCATATGGCCATTATAACGCCGTGGACATTTTCGATAAATGCTCCGGGGATTTCAACTACTCTGTATATGCTAAAGGCCGGCCATATCAGATTCTGAACCTCAATCAACCCGAAAATGGATACCGATGCTACCACCACTATTGTGTATATCAGCGTTATAACAGCTATAGCTGTCACCATGGCCTTTCCCGCATCCCGGGGTCTGCTCATTAGGGGCTGAAATAGCAGTAAGGCCTCGAACCCCAGATAGCTGGTTACTATTGTGCCCATGCCCGCCAGCAGCCTCAATGGGGATGTCCTCATAAAGGGAAGGAGATTGGTAAAGTCCATATCGGGTAATGCGGTGGACAATATTATAAAAGCAGGAAAAATGAATAGGGGAATAACCATTTCTCCCATTCTGCCTATGGTTGCCATATCCTTCCTCACAAGATATGAAGAACTCAGCAGCATGGTGATTACAACGGCTTCGGTGGGAGTCCTGTCCAGCAGGAACTGTTTGGTTACCTCCGAGAACACCCGAGCCTCAAAGGCAGAGAAGAGCGCAAAGTACACAAAAAATCCCAGGGAGAATAATATACCCAAGGGTTTGGTTATCACGTCTTTGCTGTATTCCACCACAGTATGTCCCGGGAACATAATCCCCAGCCTTGCTATAATAAGCGATGTAATTATGACAACAATACCCCCTGCCAGCACCAGCAGCCATCCGTCGGGACCGGCTGCCTCGGTTACCGTCCGTGGCAGAGTCAGTATGCCAATGCCTATTATTGTGGAAATCATTATTGCCACAAGCTGATTGGAAGTGATTTTCTCCATACTATTCATCTTTATCCTTTCCTCCCTTGTCCTTCACTTCTTTGCCTTTTTGGTCTGCTTTGCTGCTGCCGGCTTGTACAGTCTTTCCCTTATCCTGTCCGTTTTCTGCTTTATACCTGATACGTATACTGTTGGCTCCCGACAGGGTTTTGGGGCGCCGGTGCATTGCAATCAGCGGAATTCTTATAAAGGAGTCTTCCAGCTCATAGTAGGTGTTACCCACAAGAGGAGAAAGGTAGGGTATTCCGAAGCTTTTGAGCGAACACAGATGTACCAGTATTATAAGTAAGGCCAGCATTAGTCCGTACAGCCCGAATACGGCCGAAAACAATATCATGAAAAACCTTAATATTCTAAAGGCTACACCCAGGCTGTAAGACGACACCGCAAAGGATGCAATTGCGGTTATGGCCACCACTATAACCATGATGGGGCTTACCAGTCCCGCCTGAACCGCCGACTGCCCAATAACCAAACCTCCTACTATACCGATGGTCTGTCCTATGGGCCCCGGCAGACGGATGCCCGCTTCCCTGAGAAGCTCCAGGGTAATCTCCATGACTATGGCTTCTATAAAGGCCGGGAAAGGTACTCCGGTACGGGTTCCGGCTATATATAAGGCCAGGTCGGTGGGAATAAGCCCGGGGTGGTATGAGGTTATGGCTATATAAATAGCGGGCAGAACCAACGACGTAAGAGCTGCGGCATACCTAAGTAACCTTATAAAGCTGGCTATAATCCACCTTTCGTAATAATCCTCCGATGACTGGAACAGTATGTTGAGAGTGGCAGGAGCCAAAAGGACGAAGGGGGTATTATCGGTCATAATGGCCACCCTTCCCTCCAGCAGTGCTGCCGCAACCCTGTCGGGTCTCTCGGTATTCTGTATCTGGGGAAAGGGGGAAAACCACGAATTCTCAATAAAGCTCTCTATATAGCCGCTCTCAAGCACTCCGTCGATACTTATATTTTTAAGTTTTTTTTCAACCTCTTCCAGCACTTTTTTGTCGGCTATGTTATCCATATATGCTACAGCTATGTCGGTCTTGGAACGGACTCCAATTCTAATCTGCTTTATTTTCAGGTTGGGATCCCTCAGCCTTCTCCTTAAGAGAGCTGTATTTATCCTAAGTGTCTCGCCGAAACCATCCCTGGAACCCCTGATAACCGCTTCGGTCAGGGGTTCCTGCACTCCACGGTTGGGCCACCCCTTTGAACCTATGACCAGAACCTTGCTGTAGCCATCCGCCAAAAGCAAAGAATCGCCCGACAACAGGGAAACCATGGCCTTGTCAAGATATTCCTCCTCCTTGACTTCCCCGGTGGTTACCGCACTATGCTGCACAAGATTGAAAATATTCTTTAAAAAAATCCCGGGATTCATGTTTGCGTGCCTGGTCTCCAGCATAAGGGATTTGAGCACTTCTTCGTTTACCATGTTCCTGTCTATAAGCCCGTCTACAAAAATAAGAGCAAAATTAAACTGCTGCTTGCTTCCCACTCTGAATTCCCGGTAGACCACGTCGTCACAATCTTTCAGCTTTTGCTTAAAATACCCCAGGTTTTTGTTCAATGAGGAAGCTGCCCTGTCCCTGGGCTGTTGTCCAGACTCTTTTTTTTCTTTGTTACCCATCAGCTTGCCCAAAAACCCCATACTAAGCCTCCTAAAACAATAATACAAGAATATATAAGCCGACAGAGGATATAAAGAAAACCAGCCCTGTCACCTTGGCGGCAATTGTCTCTTTTTTAAGGCCCTTCTTCCTATAGCTGTTTCCATCTTTAAAATAGCAAAAAACACCTATACCCATACCCAGCAGCATAAGGTAAACATTGTATAGTTCATTAATCCCATTCCAGAAGGCCCTGGCCGTTTCGGCTACAAACTCCACCCCTCCGACTCCCTTCAATGTTGCAGATTTACATCAGGGGACAGCTTCATATTTGGTATTCCGCTATGGACAAGGAATGTCCCCGATTGATATATAATGTTTGCACAAAGCCGCCGACTTATTCACAGACATGGCAGACAAGGGAACGTTTCATTTGATACGGGTTACGGCTCAAGGGCCGGGACAAGGGGGCAGGAACCTTGTCCCGGAGGTGCCGGTGGCCGGCTTAAGGCCAGAATGTAATATTATTAATGCGCTATATATTGCCCATTGGTGCAAATAAAAAAACGGCTTGCGCCGTTTTTTATTGAGTTCTCAGCTTATATTTTCAAGGTATTCCTTGGCAAGAGCCAGATCACTCACCTTATCTACATCGTTTCCCACCTCGGGATAGGGAGATATAACCGCCGCCAGCTCAATGTCAAGAAGGCTTGACATCCTTTCCTCCACTCCCGATATTGTAAGACTGCCGGTTAACAGCCGTAATACAAAATCCCAGCCCAATACCCTGCACATTTTCCATGGTTTCTTCCGGTATTCCACCATCTGCCTTGCAATATCCGCCGACCTTTCCACCACCTGCGGATTTACATAGAACATGTTTCCGCCGGTAAAGGTCCCGTCTTTCAGCTTTGCATAGGTCCTGTTTGCACTGGGAAATTTGGCTTGGTTATCCTCCTTTGTGACAATGGGATAGCATAAATCGGCCTTGGTCTGCTGACTCCGGATAATAAAGTGGTCAATGGCCTCGGGGGTGATAAAGGGAATATCACAGGTAAGTACAAGCACCCTTGTATCCTTTCTGAACAGCTGTATTCCTATAAGGGTATTGTCTATAAGATCATCCGCCCCCTCAACGATGTACGAAACCCTGTCGCCGAGGAGCGAACCCAAATGCTCCACGGAACCCACAACTGCAATCCCGCCCACCATTGAACTCTGGGCAAGGGCATCCACAACGTACTCAATCATAGCCCTGTCGTTGATTTTTGCCAAAGCCTTTGTATGTCCGTCCGATAGAGTCTTATTTTTATCTCCTGAAAGAATTATGGCATTTATCATCTATTCACCCTCTTTTAATGTCACTGTTTTTGTGGTAATAACCTCTTTATACCGTGTCTTAAAAAAGTCGGCTGCTGCCTGAGCCTTATTTTTGTCCTCATACAGTCCTACAACGGTAGGACCGCTTCCCGACATAACGGCTCCCAGAGCTCCATTATCCATCATTAAGCCTTTTATGCCGATAATTTCGGGATGCCGTAAAGCTGTCACCCCTTCCAGTACGTTAACCATCCTGTCGGCTATACCTTTTTTATACCCTTGCCGCAGCGCCTCAACCATTCCTGGATTATCAGGCCTTTTATTAACGGCTTCAATATCCAGATTTTGATAAGCCCAGGCTGTGGATACCGAAAAGTCCGGTTTAACCAGTAACAGATCAAGGGGTAGTGCGCAGTGAATTGGAGTTAGTATGTCCCCTATGCCCCGGGCAAGGGCGGTCCCCCCCATAATACAGAAAGGAACATCGGCGCCCAGTCCGGACCCTAACTCCATCATTTCGGCAAGACCTAAATTTAAGTCCCAGACACTGTTTAGACCTGTCACCACCACCGCCGCATCGGCACTGCCACCACCAAGCCCTGCGGCCAGGGGTATGTTTTTTTTAATCTCAATGGTTACCTGGCGGTCTATTCCATACATATCCCGGATAAGCTGTGCCGCCCTGTAAGCTATGTTTTCTTCGCCCCGGGGCACAATATCAGTGTTGCTGTCCACCCGGACGGGGCCTCTTTTCTGATGGGCGGTAATTCTTACTTCATCCGACAGGTCTATTTGCTGCATTATCATTTCTACCCCATGATAACCGTTTTTCAGTCTTTCATTCACATCCAGGGTAAGGTTGATTTTTGCCCTGGCTTGCAGCTCTATTTGGGCCATGATCTTCCTCCTATGGGAAGTGGAATTGCTTTATATATAATTATATACCTATGGGAGAAATTCTCCAATACAAAACTCCGCCCTTAGGTTATTTTTCTCCGCTCTTTTGAAGTATGGCCCTTCCCTTAGGCTTTGCCTGCACTATTGCAGAGACTCTTCCGATGGTATCCAAAACCGGCTGCAAATTTTCGTAGAATATTACTATCAGGTCACCGGGGCGGGCTGTCATCATGGCTTTGTACAGAGCCTTTGTTTCATCATACTCAATTTCAATCCGGGTCTGCGGAAAGGCTTCCTGTTTCAGACCTTCTAATAAATGTCCGGCTACCTCGCCCTGCTTTCTTCCTCTCAGATCCTTGTCTTCTTTAATATAAATTTTATCGAATATACCGGCGCAGATACTTCCAACCTCTATCATATCCCGGTCCAAGCGGTCTCCCGGTACTCCGATAATGCCCACCAGCCTTTCGGCTCCCAGAGTGGATATGGCATTGCCCACCACTTTGTATCCGGCAGGGTTGTGTCCGTAATCAACCAGTACCCTGAAATTTCCTACGTTGTATATGTTAAACCTTCCGGGGTTATTCTCATGGTCATTGTAGAAGGTCTTAAGACCCTTTACTATATCGCCTACCGGAACACTTAAGGCATAAGCTCCACTGACAACGGCAAGGGTATTCTCGATATTGTGCTTAAGCCTCCCCCCCATTGTACAGGGCAGCTCATCTATTCCAATAACGGGATAATACTTACCGCTCTTTGCAATAATTATGGTCCCGTCCTTTATGAATACCGCTGTCCTACCATTATTTATATGCTTTAGAATCAGCATATTGTCATCCCTCTGGGAAAAATATATCAGATCGCTTCTTACCCTTCCCGCGATTTCTGCTGTCATGCTGTCATCGGCATTCAATACGGCATGGCCATTGTACTTGACCGCTTCCACAACCAGGCTTTTTACATAGGCAAGGTCCTCAAGGGTATTTATGCCATCAATGCCAAGGTGGTCACCGGTAATATTGGTGATAATGCCCACGTCGGCCAGGTCATATCCAAGACCCGAGCGTACAAGCCCACCCCTGGCAGTCTCCAGTACGGCTATGTCTACAGTTCTGTCGGTAAGCACGGTACGTGCGCTGGAAGGTCCGGTGGTGTCACCATGAAGTATACATTTGTTGTTTATATATATTCCTCCGGTGGTGGTACAGCCAACGTTGTACCCGCTAATGGACAGTATGCTGCAGAGCATTCTGGCGGTGGTAGTTTTTCCGTTTGTACCTGTTATCGAAACAATAGGTATGGAATACTGACTTCCTCTGGGAAAAAGCATGTCCACAACAGACCGTGCAGCATTTCTGACCTTTCCGCGGGTGGGGTAGTGGTGCATACGGATTCCGGGGGCAGCATTCACCTCAATTACGGCCCCGCCCGTTAACTGTAGAGGTTTGGAAATATCCGGTGTGGTCACGTCAACGCCGGCCACGTCAAGTCCTATTATACCGGCTGCTCTGACAGCCATCATTGAAACCTGGGGATGTATTCTATCGGTTCTGTCCACCGATTTCCCACCGGTGCTTAAATTGCAGTTTTCCCTGACCATTACGGTTTGGCCTTTGGGAGGTATATAGTCCAGGCTGATACCCTGCTTGTCCAACGTAAGAACGATATGACCGTCCACCTTAATCCTGGTAAGGGGCTTTTCATGCCCCTCCCCTCTCAAAGGGTCTGCGTTTTCAATTTCTATCAGCTCACGTATGCTGTGGATACCGTCCCCGTCTACCGCAGCCGGTACCCTTTCGGCTACGGCTGCAACATTTCCCCCAACCACAAGAACCCTGTAGTTTTTTCCCTGTATCTGCCTTTCCACAATTACCGTCTGGCTAATGGCCGATGCCAGGGCAAAAGCTTTTTCCAGTTCCTTATCGGAGGTGATGTTCAGGGATACCCCCCTCCCCTGATTGCCGTTATGTGGTTTTACCACCACAGGATATCCAAGGTCATGAGCTATGGAAAGAGCGGAGTCGGGTCCATAGGCTACGCCTCCCTCGGGTACGGGTATCCCTGCCTCATACAGCAATTCTTTGGTGACCACCTTATCACAGGCGATATCAACCGATATGCAGCTGGTATTCTCGGTAATGGTTGCCTCAATTCTCTTCTGATGTTTACCACAGCCCAGCTGTATTATGCTTCCCCTGCCTATCCTCATAAAGGGTATACCTCTCAGCTTTGCCTCTTCTACTATGGCCAGGGTGCTGGGCCCCAGGTCTGTTTTTAAAGCAATCTCCCTGAGGTGAGAGATTTTAGCATTTATATCTATGCTTTCCTTATTAAGCAGGCAGTTAATAAGGTCGAGGCCTGTGCGTCCTGCTTCCAGCCCCACATCCTCATTCAGGTATTCATATATAACATGGTAGGTGCTTTCTCCTTCCACTCTCCTGGCTTTGCCGAACCATACGTCATAACCCACGACATTTTGCAGTTCTATGGCTATATGTTCAAAAACGTGGGAAAGATAAGTACCCTCCTGCAATCTTTCCTTAAACCCTCCGGTATAGCCCCTTGAGCAGTGGTGCTTTTCCAGGCCGGGCAGCAGCTGCAGCAAATTTTCATTAAAGGAAGCTATATCACAGGTAGGGATGTCGCAGTAGCCCTCCAGGTCTACCTTGAGCCTTATCACCGGACTGTGGCTGTACATATTCCTGCCCCTGTATATTCCCTTTTCCAGTATTTTCATTTCAATCCTCCTGAGGTTGATAGTTTGTTGGTTTTCTTTGTTCCAGGTCAAATCCATACCCTCTGGGCAGTACGTGTACAATCATATTCATTAGCGCCAGAGGATGGTCGGGTTTAGTCTCCGATACATTGCTAAAGGACAGAGAACTTCCATCCACCACCGTAACAGCCCGGGAGCCCACCACTTTGAACCTGCTCCCTTCTACCACTACTGCCGTGTCTTCGTCTATACCTATACCAAGTACATGAGGATTTTGGGCAACTGCGCACATAAGCCGCCCTATCCTGCCTCTCTGGGCAAAATGCTGGTCTATGACACAGCCATCCAGCAAATCCAGCCCCGGGGCCATCTTTACAGTACATTTTCTGGGAGAATCCTCTTCTTCCCCTGCCACTATCATGGTACTGCTCATGGCCGATGCTCCTGCGCTGGTACCCACTATAGTAATTCCCGAACCAAAAAGCTGTTTGAGCTGGATACCCATTGCCGTGCCACCTAGAATGCTGGTAATCCTGAGTTGATCGCCGCCGGTGAAAAATATACAGGTTGCCCCCTCGAGAGTTTTTTGAAATTCTGATTGCCCGGCATCCTGTCTGTTCTCTATATTTATGGTTGCAACACTACCCACCCCCAGCCTGGCGAATATTTCCGAATACATTCTTCCTGCCGGCAGGGGCTTTTGAGTGGCAGTGGTGACTATCACGATTTTACCCCGCTGTCCGCCGGCCGCTTTAGCCACCTCCCTCAGTATCTCGCATTCCCCTTGCTTATCCTCCGCTCCCCCGATTATTATCAGCCTGCCGCCTGCTTCCATAGCTGCGCCTCCTTATTAACAGGATTCCTGGTCCGGGATGGAGTCTTATCCCCATCCCAGGCTTAGAAACCGTTATCCAGGGACATATCGCCGATTAATTCCCTCCTATGAGGACAGGAGTATTAGCGGCGCTTGTCATCAGAAACTACATTTGTTATTTTTACCACTAGTTAATCCTTTATACTAAAAAACCATGCCAGGGAAACGTTGGTTTGGCAGGATGTCAGGGAATGTAATACTATTAGTGCGTTGTATATAGAACCGTTTGTGCAGCATAAAAAAAATCCGCTGACGCGGACTTTTTTTATTTAAGATAACTGGTATTTGACTATCCTGGTAACTATCAGTTTCTGACCCGATACCAGATTATCGGGCTGTTCAATATTATTAATCTTGACAAGCTCCTCTACGGTAGTATTAAACCGCTTTGCTATCTTCCACAGATTATCGCCGGGCTGAATGACGTAAACCACCATGCTGGCCTGGGGCAAACTTCCGGCTTGCTCGGTTTCCTCAAGATCTAACAGGATTTCCCTTTGAAAGACCCTGCTAATACCGACATCCACCCTGACCTTGCCCCTGGTTTCAAATAAATCGGCGTCCAGCACACGATACTGCAAGTCTTCAAGATACAAATCTATATCCAAATCCATCTGGTGGCCCTCTTCGGGAAGCTGTACGCTGTGGTGGAAGGGTATTTCATCCTTGTACAGGTACATTGCTTCTGCATAATCCATGGTTGAATATAGCGCCTGGATACATAAGACACCTTCAATAATGACATGGCCTTCGGATATCCCAAAATCGGTCAGCACAGGTACCGCCTTAATATGATTTATTTGGTTTATTTGCGGACAGTCGGCCGGAAGGTCTATTTCCTCCTTTATATTTATGTCGTCGCTTATTGTGTCAAGGGATTTCCTGAACTGGAAATCTGATTTTGTCACCTCAAGATTGACGGATGGCGAATAGGCATCAGTAAGTACCTCGGCGGGCTGGAGCGTCTCAACCTTTCCCTGAGCCTTTACAACTACTTCGTATTCAATGGCCCTGTACTGCCCTTCTTCATCTTCCTTTACAGTGGAATAGGAATCCTCTATCGAATACCGCACCCTTTCCTTCATCCCCGGCATGGCCCCGGCAACTTCTATAAAATGGTTAAAGGGTAACTGATATTTCACATTGTTTATTGAATTTGCTTCATCATCCCCTATGTACAGGGTATTTATTCTTAATATCCCCTGAATTGCAATCCTGTTCTCGGATATTGTGCTCTCCCTCTCCCCTATGGTCACATCGGTTGTCAGTATTTCCTTTATGGAAGGCTTATCTGCAGGTATTTCAAAATCCTCCCTAACTGTGACATGCGAGCCGTTTTCCCCTACCAAATCACTTACTTCAAGATAATCTCTCAGCACCTGGATGTCCTGGACGCCCCTGACCTCCTTAATAACTTCTATCTGAGACCTCTCAGAGACCTTTCCGGAAAAATTAATTACGCATTTAACGTTAACTTTTCTGCTGTTAATCATACTGCTGTCCAGATGCTCTATTTCAGCTTTAACTTCAGCCTCCATTCTGCTGGTAATACCAGGCAGGTCTATCTGCTGGGAAAAGCCCAAGCTTCCCTCCATGTAATACAGAGGTTGTTCCCCTTCATGTGGAGAATACAACGACTTAACGTTAACTACTCCTTCAACAATAACTTTATTTTCTAAAACCTCTTTATCGGTTATTGCCACCCAGCCATCTATGCTGAGTATATTATCTACATCCGGCTTGCTATCCGGGACAACAACATCTCCTTCCACCATGGCCTGGGTCACTTCTTCTCCTATAACCTGATCTATTCTTATCAGGTCTCTTACCAACTCAAGAGCCATCCTTACTCCTCCCCTCATTTTCTTTCTTAATACAACCTATTAGAATAATATTACCCAGTGTCCGAAAATATGTTAAGCCCCGCAAAAAACTAATAAAAAAGCCCGGTTGCGGCAGGGCGGAGCATATGGATTTAATACGCAAATAATGATAAAATGGTATTATTCAATGAGCACTTGCGCGAATTGTGCGCCAAAACGCGGGCGCTAAAGCGCCTACCCATTGCGTTTTGTATGCACCGCGCCGCTTATCCTTTATCAAATGCCCATTCAATGGGGGATTGAACCCGCCACTTAAAGCAAAAGTAAGTTTATCCCCCGCCTGTAGAGGCAGGGGTCTTTAGGGCATTTGATAAACCATATCCCTTTGAAAGGAGAGGAAATAAAGTGGATGTTTTGCAGGCTATTGCCACCCGCAGAAGTATTCGCAGATACACCGGACAGCCGGTTTCGGAACAGGACCTGAATACCCTTTTAAAAGCCGGCTTTCAAGCGCCATCGGCCCACAATTACCAGCCATGGCATTTTATAATAGTAAGGGAAAAAAGTATTCTTGAAGGTATAGCGCAGTTTCACCCCCACGCCAAAATGCTGCCCCAGGCCGGATGTGGAATTATAGTATGCGGAGATGAAGAGAAACAGGCAGAACCGGGTTTCATTGTAGCAGACTGCTCGGCGGCCATACAAAATATGCTGCTGGCAGCCCACGGTATTGGCCTGGGCGCTGTTTGGTGCGGACTGTATCCTATGCCCCAGCTGACCAAACCAACCTCCAAGCTGCTTAACCTGCCCTCAACCATAATTCCCATAGGTATGGTGGTTGTAGGACATAAGGATGAACAGAAAAAACCGGCAGACAGGTATGATAAGTCCAGGGTACATATGGAGCATTGGTAATATGGGGCATCCGCCAGAAGATATTCAAGCGGAAATGAGATAGGAGTCTAATTCCTTCCAGGGAGGTGTCAATGTGAGTAAAATAATACAAACGCCCAAATATATGGACCGCATAAACCGTCTGAAGAGCAGAGTCCTTTCAACACGCCCCGAGATGGATCTGGAGAACGCAAGGATTCTTACCGAGGGTTTCCGGGAGTCGAAAGGCCAGCCCCTGGTGGTAAAAAAAGCCATGGCTTTTAGGAAACAATGCATGAAAAAAACCGTTACCATATGGGATGATGAACTTATTGTGGGCTGTTCCGGCAGTAAAATACGGGGCGGCATTCTGTGCGCAGACACCTGCTGGTCGGTACTCAATGATGAATTGGATACCATAAGCTCAAGGCCATACGACCCTTTTTATCTGGACCCCCAGGACAAAAGTGCCTTTGAGGAAGAAATCCGTCCCTATTGGAACGGACGTTCCAATTATGAGGAATGGCTGGCTCAGATTCCCGATGATACAAAGGAATTGCGGGATCACGGAGTTGTATATATTAACCGGAAAGCGGTTCGCGGCTGGGGAGAAACCACAGCCGGTTATAAATGGCTGATTGGCCAGGGTGTTTCGGGTATCATTAAGGCGGTGAAGCAAAGAAAATCCCGGCTGGATTTGACGGTACCGGGAGATTATGAAAAGGATTATTACCTGAAATCCCTGTTGATAGCAGCAGAGGGCATAATTGAACTGGCCGGACGCTATTCCATGGAGGCAGAGCGGTTGGCAGGCCTTGAAACGGATGAAAAAAGAAAAAAGGAGCTGCTGCAAATAGCAAAGACCTGCCGCCGGGTCCCTGAGCATCCCGCCACAACCTTCAGGGAAGCACTGCAATCTTTATATTTCTATCAGACCTGCATTTTTATGGAACAAAACGCCGCCAGCTACAACCCGGGGCGGATGGATCAATACCTATGGCCATATTACAAAGCCGACCTTGACGCAGGGCGCATTACACAGGAGGAGGCCCAGGAGCTTCTTGACTGTCTTTGGGTAAAGTTCTCCGAGCCCTGTCTGTTCCAGGATGCCGTCACGGCGGAATTTGCCGCAGGATACCCCATGTTTCAGAATGTTTGCGTCGGAGGCGTGGATGACACCGGCCGGGACGCCGTAAATGACCTATCCTATATGATTCTTCAGGCAACAATGGATGTGCAGCTCTATCAGCCCTCATTATCGGTTCGCTACAGCCTGGCCAAAAACCCCAACTCCTTTTTGAAGAAGGTAGTGGAGCTAATAAGTCTGGGAACAGGATTTCCCGCATTCCACAACGATGAGGTGGGAATCAGAATGCTTATGAACAAGGGGGTTCCGCTCAAGGAAGCTTTCGATTGGAATCCGTGCGGTTGTGTTGAAACCAATCTGGAGGGGCGAATGCGCCAATACACCGCCCTTGCAGACATAAACCTTGGGAGCGTGGTAGAATTTGCACTCTTGGACGGAAAAAACAGAAAAAGCGGACAATATATATCGGCCCGGACAGGAAATCCGCTGGAGTTTGAAACCTATGAGGATTTTCTGGCGGCAGTTAAACGGCAGATAAGCTATATAACCCGGGCTGTTGTAAAGGGAAGTCATGTCATTGATGAGATTTGCAGAAACAGGCCGGTCCCGGCTCTTTCGCTCTCTTTCAAGGAATGCATTGAGAATGCAAAGGACTATGCCTGGGGCGGTGCAAAGTACAATGTAGGAAATGGAATCATTCTGATTGGGGTGGCAGATTTAATAAACAGCATTGCCGCCATACGATATATTGTTTACCAGACAAAGCAGGCCTCAATGGCTGAGGTTTTGGAAGCCCTTGATAAGGATTTCACGGGCTGTGAAGGAATTCTCAAGCTGTGTCTTGATGCCCCTAAATACGGTAATGACCACCCGTTGGTGGATGATATTGCCGGAGACATGTTTACATTTATAGCAGACGAAATTGAAAAATACAGCAGCAAATTCGGACGTATGACTCCCGGCATCCTGCCGGTATCGGGCAATACGCCCTTTGGCCTTGAGGTTGGCGCACTGCCGTCGGGCCGCCGTGCATGGAAGCCCTTGGCCGACGGGGTCAGCCCAAGCGGGGGAACCGACTTCAATGGCCCGGGTTCTGTACTGAAATCGGTGGCAAACATTCCCCATGCCCGCTTTGTTCAGGGGACCTTGCTAAATATGAAGGTGGAACCTTCAATGCTATCCACCGATAACGGTATTAACCAAATGATGGCTATGCTGAAAAGCATGTGCAGCCTTGGGGTTTTTCATGTGCAGTTTAATGTTATTGACCAGGAAAAGCTCATCCGTGCCCAAAAGAACCCCGATGAATACAAAGGGTTGCTGATTCGGGTGGCAGGTTATACTGCATATTTTGTGGAGCTGGGAAAAGACGTTCAGGATGAAATCATTGGACGTACATTACAGCACGGCATTTCGGCAGGGTGATGCCCATGGATCAGAATAGGACGCTTACCGGAACAGTTTTAAGAATTGAAAGAACCTCCATTCACGACGGGCAGGGGCTGCGCACTGTGCTTTTCCTGAAAGGGTGCCCCCTTGAGTGCCGCTGGTGTTCAACCCCCGAATCTCAGGGTTTTCAGCCTGAAAAAGGATATATGAGTGAGCGTTGTACCGGATGCGGGACATGCGTACAGGCCTGCCCTTCCCAAGCCATTACAATACCGCAGGGCAGCCCGGGAATAATAATTGATCAAACCAAATGCAAGGATTGTTTTGTCTGCGTGGACAAATGCCCGAAGGGTGCACTTAAAAAATACGGGAACACCATGTCGGTGGAACAGGTTATGAAGGAAATTTGCAAGGATGAGATTTTCTACTTCCATTCGGGGGGCGGTATTACAATCAGCGGTGGTGAACCTTTGAGCCAGCCCGGTTTTGTTGCGGAAATCCTGCGGCAATGCAGAAGCTTGGGAATCCACACGGCCATTGAAACCAGTCTATATGCACCCTGGGAAAGCATCGAAAAGATTCTGCCCTGGCTGGACGTGCTTTATGTTGATATTAAGCATATGGATGGCGGGCTTCATAAACAGTGGGTTGGCGCTGATAATGAAACCATTCTCTGTAATCTCGGTAAAGTTGACGGAACGAAGTACCCCTTGGAGATTATTGTGCGCATCCCCATGATACCCGGCGTAAACGATACCGATACAAACCTGATGCAGGCAGTGCAGTTTTGCAGCTCCCTTAAAAAGCTTAAGGACATAGAGCTGCTGCCCTATCACCGACTTGGCACCGATACTTACAGACATCTTGGAAGAGAGTATTCATTAAAGGACCTGCTTCCCCCATCCAGGGACCGGATATCCGAGCGGAAGGAATACGTTGCAAAGCTGCTGAAGGAATAACGTAAAAGGGGTGCATCGGAGGATGCATCCCTTAGCTTGTCATGTTGGTCTATAAAGTGGCTACCATTACAGCCTTTATGGTATGAACCCTGTTTTCGGCTTCGTCAAACACCGCCGAGTGCTTGCTCCTGAACACCTCATCGGTGACTTCCATTTCCTTTAAACCGTACTTTTCAAAGATTTCCTTGCCGGTTGTCGTATTTGTATCATGGAATGCAGGCAGGCAGTGCAGGAAGATGCAGTTTTCCCTGCCGGTGGCCCTTATCATATCCATATTTACCTGGTAGTCTCTTAAGAGTTTTATCCTCTGGTCATAGAGGTCCTCTTCCCCCATAGATACCCACACATCCGTGTACAGCACATGGCAGCCTTTAACGCCCGATTTTATATTATCGGTAACGGTAACGGAGGCTCCGGTTTGGGCTGCCTCCTGCCTGCAATAGGCCACCAGTTCCTCGGCCGGAAACAGCTCTTTAGGCGTTACCACCCTGAAATCCAGCCCCATCTTTGCTGCGCCTATCATAAGTGAGTTGGCCACATTGTTCCTGCCATCGCCCACGTATGCAAAGGCTATACCCTTTAGGTATCCTATGCGCTCTTTTATTGTAAGAAAGTCGGCCAACACCTGGGTAGGATGGTATAGGTCGGTCAGCCCGTTCCAAACAGGAACTCCCGAGTGCAGTGCCAACAGCTCTGCAGTCTCATGCTTGAATCCTCTGAACTCTATTCCGTCAAACATCCTGCCCAGCACCTTTGCCGTATCCTCTACCGATTCCTTTTTCCCAAGCTGTATGTCTCCCTTGCCCAGATATTCACCGTGGGCTCCCTGGTCAATACACGCCACTACAAAGGCACATCGGGTTCTGGTAGAAGGTTTTTCAAAGATAAGGGCAACGTTCTTCCCTTTAAGATTCTTCTTTTCCGTTCCTATGTATTTGGCTTTTTTCAGTTCCTCGGACAGTCCCAGAAGGTATCCTATTTCCTGCGGGGTAAAGTCCCTGAGAGTAAGAAAACTCCTTCCCTTTAAATTAAATGGCATTTATACATCCCCCTTTCTTATGGCTCTTTTTGTTAGGATTGGTTCGCAATCACCGGAAAAGACCCGCAGGCCTTTTCCTCATTTACAATATTGTATATCACGCTTCCGTCGAAGCAAGAGAACCGTCCCCCTGCTTCT
>JAENYX010000016.1:19522-38294 GCA_016841565.1 Clostridium thermobutyricum
TACAATATTGTATATCACGCTTCCGTCGAAGCAAGAGAACCGTCCCCCTGCTTCTTACCCCTGCTTCTATAGCTCTTCTCTCAGTATGGGCATGGTCATGCATCTTGGGCCGCCTCTGCCCCTGACCAATTCCTGCCCGTCAATCTCAACCACCTCTACTCCATTGTTCCTGAGAACCTCATTGGAGGCTTCGTTGCGGTTGTAGGTAATAACAACGCCCGGAGCTATGGCCAGCGTGTTTGTGCTGTCATTCCACTGCTCCCTGGCGGCGGTAATCTCGTCTCCTCCTCCGCTTTTAATCAGCTTGACGGCGGGAAGCTTAAGAGATTTTTTTATGGCCAGCGACAGGTTATCCTCGGATTCCACGTGCAGGCTGTAAGGCTTGCTGTTTCTTGTCACCTTAAACACCTTGACGTGTCTTTCCACCCCGGGATATATTGTAAACTTGTCGTAATCCACCATTGTAAATACAGTATCAAGGTGCATAAATGCCCTGATGTGGGGTATCAGCATAACCAATATATGGTCCAGCTCCTGTATCCCTTCAAACAGATTCCGGCAGAGCAGCTCAATACCCTGGGGAGAAGTCCTTTCACTGCACCCTATGGCCAGGACTTCCTTGCTGAGCACAAGGATATCCCCCCCCTCGAGGCTGTGCTTATTATTATAATTATACCAGAGAGGAGTGGGACTGGCATTAAATATCGGATGATATTTATAGAAATATTTCATCAGCAGTCCTTCCCTTTTCCTGGCCTCCACTCTCATTGTGTTTATGGATATACCATTGCCTATTACCGACGCCGGATCCCTGGTAAAGTACATATTGGGCAATGGATTGATATAGTAAGGGTATCCCTCATTGATATGGTCTACCAGGCTTAGATGTTTCTCTATGCCCGTTATATCCGGTTTGGGGAGCCCGGTAATCAGTTTGTTTGCAAGCTCATGGGTGGTCAATCCTTGAAGGTGTTCGGTTATGGCTTCCCTACGGTCGGGATTTTCAATACCGCTCAAGTCCAGCGTTTCCCGTATCATATGAGCTTTTACTCCGTCTGTTTCCAGAATATCCTCCAGCATTTCCTTCATGTAATATACATGGGAACCCCTGGCCCTTAAAGTGTCGGCAAATCCGTCGTGTTCTTCGGTCATCTTTTTGAGCCATGGAATATCATCAAACAGCATTTCCGCCAGATACTCCGGAGTAAGCCTTTCAAGCTCACCACCTGGTCTATGCAAAATAACGGCCTTTAGTTTGCCTATTTCGGAATTCACCGAAATACCGTTTCCCATAGGCATATATTATCACCCCTTCTCTAGGATTATGCAACCATTGATAGTGTTTTCTGTTATTGTCGACAATATTAGTATATTATCTTTATTTTTTTAATACAAGAAGACCGGAATTCTACAGTATTACATTATTGACATATTATGTAATTATATTGAATAATAATTCAATTGAGCATTCCTTTGTACACCAAGCAGGCCCCTCGGTCCTTTGGGGCCGCAAAGCCGTAGTAATGCGCAAAATCCTCCAAAGGGTTCAAGGCTTTTACGAGAGTCGGCATATTAAATATATGCCCAATTACTGTATAAAAAATTTTGTTGGCAAAAAATAATAAAAGCGGCTGTTTCGCCGCTGTTTTTCCGGTCAACTGCATTTTATTTTCCGGTTTTCACTGCAAACCGTCAATTCGACGGTTTCGGTAAGTATATCTGAATAGCTATAGGAAACCCTTCTGAATGAATCCTGGTCGGAATCAAATTTCACAACAAATATGCACGGGTAGGTAGACTCAAGTATGCCTTCCTTTATAAAGGTTTTTTTCCTGCCTTTATTGGCTTTTAACCTGACCTTCTCCCCAACACACGTTTCAACGTCTTTTTTAATCCTGTCGAGCGAATTGTTCACCCGCACCCGGTATCACCTCTTTCTGCTACCCTGTAACAACTATATTTTATCATGAATCCGGACTAAAATCAAACTATAATTGTACCAGTGGATACATGCCTTTGTCAATCGCAAAATTTACTAAAAAACAGTGGCCGCAAGGCCGGAGCTTGGCATTTATGATTATTACTACCTTATTCTCTATAAAAACTCAATATCCCGTTGAAAATTGCCCTGGCCACACCGGCCCTGAAATCATCCGATCTCAGTTTCTCCTCTTCTTGGGGGTTTGTTATATAAAATAATTCCAGTTGGACAGACCTGACCTTTGCCTCCCTTAGAATGAAAAAGTTGGCTGTCTTTACTCCTTTATTGAGCACACGCATTTCCTGCTCCAACCGCTTCATTATACTGTTCCCCAGCTTTTCTCCCTCTTTATCCCCTTCATAGTAATAGATTTCGGTGCCTGAAACTCCGGGGTTATAGAAAGCGTTCTGGTGTATGCTTATAAAGAAGTGGGGCTTTATTTTATTGGCCATATCGATCCTATACGACAGCAATACATCCATATCCTCCCGCCGGGTCATATGAACTTCCGCCCCGGCTTTCACAAGCAGTGTCTCTAATTGCATGGCAATATCCAGGTTTACATCCTTTTCCTGCAATCCACCGGGGCCCCCATTGCCGCTGTTGTCCCCCCCGTGTCCGGGATCAAGCATAAACACTCTTCCTACCAGTGGAGTGTCCTCGCCAAACCCTTTAATGGATTTAATTTCCACACCGGTAAAATAGTAATTGATAATCTCTTTATAACTTCTGCCCTCCGATGCCATAGCAACAGCGCCGTACTGGCACATCCCCAGGCCGTGGCCTTTGCCGCCTATGAAAAACTTCAGGGTTACAGGTTTCCATCCAAACCGGGTAGAGGCCAGGCCAAGAAGGTCTCTTACATCGCTGCCCTTAAAATATTTCCCGCCTATTCGTATACTTCTTATCCTGCCTTCATTATCCCTGTCAATTTCATCTATGAAGCCGTCAATGGGTGAACCTTTGACGGAATTATAACCGTCCACCTTTATGCCAAGCTTCTCCTCTATCTCTTCGACCGAAAGGTCCTGCTGATGTTCCCACAGGGCTGAATTTTTGCAGTAGCTGCACAGCACCTTTCTCAGATAGACAACCCTGTTTCCAATAACCTTTTCGGAATTCTCGGTAGCTCCACCACAGCATGCATGGTAATGCGCTTTGATGGGTCTGTTGTTAACAACAATTATTTCTCCCCGGGTACTATCCGCTGCTGATATTATTTTTGCCCAATTTTGGTCTTTTTTATCCCCCCAGTTTTTTTCCACCTGCCATCGGGGCAGCCACTCAATGCAATGACCGGTATTGCACAGGTCGGCATCCGGGTACAGTTGGCAGCCCCTGCCGTCATAAATTGATTGCTGCCCGACAATATTTGTCCGGACAATAACTGCCTGGGCTTTTATGGCCTCTTCATTAAACTCTACAGGTATTTGGGAGGGCAAAATTTCTGCCACAAGGGTTTCAAGCGGTATTGAAAGGCACTTTCCTTCCTTATCATCATATACTCTTACATTGATATCGGTGTATTGGCTCAACCCCTTACCTCCTCTACCCTTTAAGTTGAACAGACCTGGGTAAACCTTCTCTGTATTTGCCCCTTGTTTGCAATCCTCCAATGCCTTCAATACCGGTTATGGTTTTGGACACCAGCTCCTCCACCGAAACAATGCTGTCAACACTGGAATAAGCAATCTTTTCGCATATGAATACAGGATCCAATGCATGTATTAAAACTCTGTTGGGGGAACTGGCATAGTTTGCCCCGGCATCAAGTATGGCCTCAAAATGAGACTGGCACGCCCCTGCAAATATGACAAGGTCATCATAGGAAGACTCAAATCTTCTTGCCTCTCTGACAGCGGCAACATAATACCTGGAATTCCTATAATGATTGATATCGTTAAAGTCCTTGTTCTTTTCAACCGAATCATGGCCGGTCAGCACAAGTATATCCGGAAGATATGTTTTAAGCATATCCCCCACGCTATTGGCCTGCTGGCTTTCGGGCAGATATTCCCCCTGTACGTTAAGCTCCATTTTCCTATAGGCTTCCATGCACATATCCAGATAATCCCTGTCACCATCCAGGTGCAGGATCTTTCCCGACCGGCCGAAGGAATTTCTGCTTTTATATAAAAAAGCACTCTTAATACCTCTGGAATTATTCTTACTCTTCCTGGAATTCATAATGCTGCTTATACGTCCGTTGACAGTATCGTGGTTTAATCTTTCGAAGCCATGCAAGTCCTTTTCTGTCTGTATAGTTAAATCCGCTTCGGGGGCATCCACCATAATTCTCATATTAACTCCCTTTAATATATAAACCCTTTCCTTTCCGGATTGGTTGATTATCTCGGTAACCTTGAAAAGGATATCGCAGTTATAGGACTTTCGTGCAACCAGGTCTCCAATCTTGATTCCGCTCATATCTATCCCTCCTGGTATAATGTAATAAAAATCGATTAGTATATATTATGAAGGGGCATGAAAGTGTGTTCCCTGACCTTAATCAAAAACGTAGTTCCCCAACCAAGTTTATGCGATAGGGAAATTGCGCCAGGGGGACGGTTTTCAATTTTCAGCATTTTAATCAATGACCGGTGGCCGGTGCCTTGTACCTAACTTCAAAATATTTGTTATGGCAATATGCTGTGATATTTAATATAATATGGTTAGAATAAAATATTTCGTTAGGTGAGGCTCCTGTACAGATAAACGCTGCTGCCCGGAAATGTCGAGAGACGCCAACGGGTTAACAGGTATTACCGGAGTAAGGTTCTATCTAACGCAGCTGGTGAAAATCCAAAGCTGTGCAGTGCCAAAACTCAACGAGGGGAAGTTATTTTTATTAGGCTTCTTCTTTGTTGAAGAAGTTTTTTAGTATCATTGGATAAAGGAGGCGATATCATGCTGCGATTTCAGGAATTATACCAGCAGAAGAACTTCAAGGAACTTATTCGCAGTCTTAACAACCAGCATGAAGCAGACCTGGCCGAATATTTCAGAGAATTGAACAAAGATGAGAAAATTATCCTTTTCAGGTTTCTTAAGAAGGATTTGGCGGCAAGTGTCTTTTCGTATATGGATTCGGATGAACAGTTGGACCTGATAAATTCCATTACCGATCACAATCTTCAGCAGCTGTTGTCGGGACTGGCCTTCGATGACAAAATTGACCTTCTGGAAGAGATGCCTGCACATATAGCAAAAAAAGTGCTGCAAAATGTATCGGGAGACGAAAGAAAAATTATAAATCAGTTCCTTAACTTCCCCGAAAACTCTGCAGGGTCCATAATGACAATAGAATACGTGGACCTGAAGAAACATTATACCATACCCTATGCGCTGGAACATATAAGAAAGACAGGGGTGGACAAGGAAACCATATATACATGCTATATTATCGACAACAACAGGTATCTTCAGGGCATAATTTCCCTGAAGGACATAATTATGGCCAATGAAGATATGACCATAGGGGATTTGATGGAAGGGAAAACCATATCTGTACGGACAACAGACGACCAGGAGGAAGTAGCCGCCCTGTTTAAAAAGTATGACCTGCTTTCGGTACCGGTATTGGATCATGAAAACAGACTTATAGGCATAATAACCATAGACGACATAATCGATGTTATTGAGGAGGAAGGCACCGAGGACTTCTACAAAATGGCTGCCATAGAAGCAACCGAGGATGCCTACCTGACAGCGGGGGTATTCTCACTGGCAAAAAAAAGGCTGATCTGGCTGATGGTGCTTATGGTTTCCGCAACCCTGACCGGCAGTATCATTGAACACTTCCAGCCGGTTCTGAATTCGGCCATAGGTCTTGCCATTTTTATTCCCATGCTGATGGGAACGGGAGGGAATGCAGGGGCTCAGTCCTCTACTCTTGTCATAAGAGGCATGGCTGTGGGAGAACTGCGGCAAAAGGATACTATAAAAATCCTATACAAGGAGTTAAGAGTTTCTTTGGTGGTGGGGCTTGCCTTAGGCATAATTAACTTTGCAAGGATACTTGTTTTCGAAGGCCAAAGCATCCCCATGGCCCTTACGGTATCCATTACCATTTTTGTTACCATTGCTCTCGCCAAGCTTACAGGATCGGTTCTCCCTATTATGGCCAAAGCCGTCGGACTGGACCCGGCCCTTATTGCCGCTCCATTGCTGACTACCATCATTGACGCTCTGGCCCTTTTGGTTTACTTTAATATGGCTATGCTGATACTGGGCCCTTCGCTGAACATGGGTTAGCAGAGTATCAGCTGCCCTGAAAATGATGTGCTTACTACCCTGCCCCGGTATGCAGGGTAGTTTTTTTGTATAGCCGGGCATATGCCGACAAAGTATTCTCAATCAAGAGGGATTTCTCCATAAATATTGAACTAATATAGAAAAGCAGTCTGGGGGTGTATTAATGAAAAAAACCGGATTTCTGACTCTGTTGCTGCTGGAATTTTTTATTGCAGGGGTGGGTTATGTCCTTATTGTGGTTAATCTGCCAAAGGCGCTTATATCAATAGCGGCCGAGCATGCTGCCCAAGACCTGTTTGCCTATCTAAACCCAATATCCGTCAACTACTGGCTGATATTGACGGTATCCATCCTGGCCATACTAATCCTATTCTATATACTTATAACCGGTTCTTCAAACAAAGCTATCAAAAGAATAGAAAATAGCCTGACTTCAATTGAAAATGGAGACATGATGAAAAAGCTGCCCGGAGACCTCAAAGGCGCTTACAAAAAAATCACAGATTCAATGAACAAAATTCTGCTTAACAACAAAAAGCTTATGGGAAATATACTGACCTCCGCCGAGAAGACAAAAAACTATGTTAACAACTTATTAGCTAATGTAGAAGATACAAGCCGTTCGGCAGAAGAAATAGCTGTGACGATATCCGAAATAGCCAAGGGTGTTGAAATCATATCTGAAGCTGCTACACAAACCATGGACAGCGTCCATAGAATGGTCCAATCATCCGAACAGATTGAGCAGTTTTCAAATAAAACTCTGACAGAATCCGAAGAAATGCAGCAAGCCACCGACGCCAGTATGGGAAGACTAGCCGACCTGGTTGAAAGAATTCGGAATAACTCGGATATCAACAACACTCTTGCACAGGAAGTGGCTACGCTGGAGGAATATGCAAAGCAAATATCCGGAATAACAATGGAGGTAGAGGATATAAGTGAGCAGACCAACCTTCTGGCATTAAATGCGGCAATTGAAGCAGCCCGCGCAGGAGATCAGGGCAGAGGTTTTGCAGTGGTAGCCGAGGAGGTAAAAAAACTTGCCGAGCAGTCCACTGTCTCAGCCGCTAAAATACATGAATTAATTGCCGCAATTTCCAAACAGGTTGCTCTCGTTGCAGAATCAATGAGAACCCAGGCATCTAAAGCCAAAGAGGACGTCGGTTTGGCCGATATGTCCAAGGAGGATTTTGGAAAGGTTGATACCGTTACCCAAACCACAGTACGTTCTTTCCATGAAGTACTTGACTTGTCCCGTCAGCAGAAAGAAAGGGCCGGAGAGATAAAATCTCTAATGGAGGATATAGTGGCCTCTGTCCAGCAGTCTTCGGCGGGAGCACAGCAGGCTGCCGCAGGCGCCCAACAGCAATCGGCCGCCATGGAACAGGTATTTGAACTCATTAAAAACCTTGATGGAATGGCCAAAGGACTAAACGACAGCTTCATAGATTATAGGAAGGGATTGGAACTGGGATCTGCAGAAAGATCCAGAGTGGAAAAAGCCGTAACCATTGCCTCGGGGCTGGTCAATACCCCAGCCTTCAGAGCCGGCGACCTGCCGGGTATTGAAAAACTGATAAAAGAAAGTGCAGCTCAAAATGAAAATATTGAATTGCTTGCTTACATAGACTCGGATGGATTGCTCCAAACATCGTCCACGGATATTGCTAAGGGCGATGACGTGTCCCATAGAAACTACTTCCGGGAAAGCATTAAGGGAAACACCTATCAATCCGAGCCCTATATATCTTCTGTAACTGATGACTTCTGCATATCCATAGCAGTGCCGGTAAAGAATACTTCCGGTGCCATCACAGGAATACTGCTTACGGATGTAAATATCTCAGAATAAGCTATGGGGTTAAGGCATAAAAGAACAGGAGGATAACCCTCCTGTTCTTTTATGGTTCTGCCAAGGCTCCTGTTTTGGCATCCACAAAGGCAAGCCAGTATCCGCACTCCCCCCGGGTATATCCCCAACCCCTTTGGGGGCGCCATTGACTGAAGCCGTAAGCCGCCATCTGCTTATGCACTTGTGTATCATACATGCCCGGTATCCCGTATGTATAATATTTAATTCTTCCGTCGGGGTCATACATTATGCCAAACAAATAATTGTAGCTGTTAATCCGCCGCCACTGGCAGCCTTCAACCGGATACTCAAAGGGCTGTACCCGGGGGTAAAACTTAAGCACCTCTTGGAAATAGCCCTCTAATTGGTAGTTGGCAGGACATTCGGACTTTGATGCCTGCTTTTGCTGCTTTTGCTGTTCTTGGAGTGTTTGTGGATCTGTCATCTGCTCAAAGGCTTCGGGCTGCCGAGTCAAATCTTGGGTCACCCTTTCAGACCCTTTCTCAGGCACTGCTTGGGGCACTGTTTGGGGCACTGTTTCAGGTGCTACTTCGGAAGCTGCTTCGGGCACTGCTTCGTGAGTTGCTTCTGGCACTGCTTCTGGCAGCTCATAATCAACCAATTCATGAACGCCAGCAGTTTGATTTCCATCCCGGTTCTGTAACATTTTCTTCCAATCCTTTGGGAGCTTTCCGGAATGACCCGCAAGGGGGCAGACAAATTCCTGTTCCCCGCCCTCAAAGCTGCAAACCATTATACCGAATACATTAAACTTGTCTATGCCGTACCCTGAATTGTCTATGTTTTCAGGGTCGAACCTCCAGCTGCTTTCCCCATTGCCCCTGCTGTCGACCGGTATGGTACCGGTATTAACAAATACCGGCTTTTCTCCTATTGATGACATAAACCCCTTATATACCAGACCCTCTTCCTTTATATCCTTAAGGTTCTGAACAAGAGCAGTCAACACCCCTGTACTCCCTTTAATCTCCAGCTTTATAAAACCTGCGGGTTTTTTGTCAGCGTCTATTCCAAAGCCTGTGTCTTGTTGATACAACATCAACAATTCCCTGCGATAATTTCTTGCTGCTGCCACTTGTAAACCTCCCCCCGACAAAAATACTATGATATTAGTATATTCGCCCCTGGGAGATTAGTTACCGATTTTCTCATATATGTAATCTGCAAGGCAGCAGAACTCTTGTATAGAAAGGGTCTCCCCTCTTCTGCCGGGATCTATCCCGCAGTATGTAAGACTCTCATTTAGTCCCTGTCTGTCCAGCTGAGTAAATCCACCGCTTAGTGCATTTAGCAGTGTTTTCCGTCTTTGCCCGAAGGCGGCCCTGACCAATTGGAATAACAGCCTTTCATCCTTCACCGCATACCGCTTTGAGTTCCCGATATCCAGCCTGACTATTGCGGAATTAACCTTGGGGGGTGGTATAAATACGGTTGGTGGTACTACAGCTACAATACTGGGCTGTGAATGATATTGAACGGCTATGCTAAGGGCTCCGTAGTCCTTTCTGCCGGGGCAGGCGCTCATCCGTTGGGCAACTTCCCTCTGGACCATTATTACAATCCTCTGCAGTGGTGGGCCCTCCTCAAGCAGTTTCATAACTATTGGAGAGGTAACATAGTAGGGCAGGTTGGCAACAACTTTGACCTTGCCTGCAAAGCAATCTCTCCAAAGGGTTTTTAAATCGAGGGACAGTATGTCCCCGTTAATCACCTTAACGTTACCCAGGGGTTCAACGGTATATTCCAGTACCGGGAGCAGCCGTTTGTCTATTTCCACCGCCACCACTTTGCCGGCCCTTGCTGCCAGTTGCCGGGTAAGCGTCCCTATACCCGGACCGATTTCCAGCACCTCATCCTCTTTTTCAATTTCGGCTGCATCCACCATTCTGCCCAGTATGTTTTTATCGGTGAGAAAATTCTGCCCCAACCCCTTACTGGGTTTTATCTGAAACTGCCTCATTAATTCTCTGGTTTGACTGTATGTATATCCGTTGGACACTACCCTTCCCCACTCTCTGTTATTTTTCCCACTGCCAGGATAAACTCTTCCCTGGTTATTCTGAAACTATTCAGCCTCCGAAGTATTTTCTTGGCGCTTCCCATTCCTATTCCGAGAATGTCACCCAGACGGTCCCTTTTGGCCTTTGCGCCCCCTTTTCCTACCAGGCCTGCCTTCAGCATATCCCCCATGGTTATCGGGGGTTGGTTCTGCTCCTCTTCAATACGCGCTGCAGACAAGGCTTGTCTTATTGCTTCGGGCAAAGCATACTCCACGCCTACTCTGCCGTTTTTGTCGGAGGCATCCTTGCGGGAAATAAAAGCATGTTTGCTTCCCGGTACAAAAGCAGCTAACATGTCCCTTATTTTCTCCCCTGCATAATCCGGGTCGGTTAAGATGATTATACCTCTACTTTGTCCGGTCCTGGCAATCAAGTCTAGGGTTTGCCGGTTCAATCCAAAACCGCCGGTGGTTATCACTTCGGCATCCACCGCTCTCTTAACTGCGTTATAATCGTTCCTTCCTTCTACTACAATTACTTCCTTAAGCATGGGCACCTCCATCAAACAGGCAGGGGACTATTCCGGTCCCAGGTCCCCTGCCTTAAACATTATTCGAGTATATATACCAAGACGTTTCGTCTTCCAAACTTTTTGACATCGGCGGGTGATTCGAAATACAAATCTATCTTATTGCCCTTTATGGCCCCACCGGTATCCTCGGCACTGGCAAAACCATAATCGGGGCTTCCATCCAGCGATTTGACATATAGCTTGGTACCCAGAGGAATTACTTTTGGATCAACCGCCACCACCCCCGGCCTTACATGGGTCCCACTCCGTGTTATACCATACTGCGGATGTCCGGGGTTTTTGCCGGTACTTTCAAAGGTTGCGTCATAGGCAGTAGCGCTCATTTTTATGGCCTTTTTAAAATTGACGGTACCCCTGGAGGTTGCAAGTAAGTCATTGGTGCCCCTTTCCACAATCCGATTGGCCGGCTCTATAAGCACCTCCTGATTTACCTTCTGGCGGCTCACCTCATTTCCGTCATGGTATACCACCATAATTTCTTCCTGGATTTTTCCCACCTGTCCCTTTTCTACTACATTTTCCATGCCCTTAAGCATGGTATCGTTATACTTAACTATGGTTTCAAAGGGAACATCCCTCTCCTGTTTTACTGTTTGGCGAGACACCCTTACAACCGTTACTTCCATATCACTTTCAACCGGACTGTTAACATCCGGTTCTATTATATCCCGGCTTGTTGTTTGAATTCCCGCTCGGTTTAAAGCCTCACCCACCGTATGGGCCGGTGTCATAAGGAGCTTAACCTCCCCGTCGACAGCCACCGAGAAAGGAACCGCCCTCTCGATTATAACTTCCAGACCATCTTTCAGAAGAGTTCCTGGCGGGGGAGCAATACGGTCCTCAGCCTCCAGCATTATCCCCTGCTCCTCAATCAAATCCTCTACACTGCTTTTAAAGCATACTACCTGTATTGTATCTTGACCATCGATAATAGTTACCTGTTTGCCAAGCATGCCGTATACGATAGTCAGAATAATCAGCAAGCCCAGTGAGGCCATGATAATTGTGCCTTTCCTCTTCACGGTTATTCCTCCCATTCTTTGACAGCCTATAGTATATTATCTGTTTCCGGTAACATATGTATTCGCTTGGGTCTATTTGTGCCACTTTAATGGTAATTATATCAGAAATCCATTTATTTTTCTCTGGGAGAATCCTCCTTTTTCAGGAGCTAACTGCATAAAAACAGGAGCCCCGGGCTGAGACCCGGGACTCCTGTATGCTGCTTCTCTTGTTTTACTCACCCATAGGTGGTACCGCCGGTACATTGGGTCCGGGTGAATACCCGGGTCCATATCCTGCGACCGGGCCGGGCCGGTATCCTGTTGGTCCGTAACCCATGTCGTAACCTGCCATTGGATCTTCATACGGCATATTATCCATGTAATGTCTCATACACTGATGAATGCAGCGTAGTATGGCACAGCAATCCATTTCAGGTTTTGGCGGCATGGGTTTGTATCCATCCCATGGGCAAGGACCGGGTCCGGGACCAGGGCCAAAACCAGGGCCTGTGCCGGGGCCCATCCATGGGTCATGCGCAGGCACATCTCCAAACACAGGCCCATTCATACCACCGTTATTCATAGCGGAATAAGGCAAGCCAGCCATGTGATTCCACATATTATCCAATTAACAATTCCCCCCAATCACCTTTACTTCAATATCATTATATGTTTATTTCGGAAGGTAGTTACTGGAATATATTATTTAGACAGCTTCCTCACCCTGAATTGCACTCCCAACTCCTCTGCAATGGATGAACACTGTTTAATATCGTCGGGAGGTATAATATCAACCACGCTAACTATCACCTCAGGAATATATTTCCTGCATTCCTTTATAAAGTCCAAAACCGCATAATAGGATTCCTCCCCAAACTCCGGGCTGCATAATTCTTGATATTGCTCGGCGTTCTTTGCGTTAAGGCTGACCGACACCACATCAATCAGCTCCTCCAGCAGAGGAACAATATTACTGCCGTATACCAGATTTGCCTGACCATTTGTGTTCAGCCGGATTCTTGTATTATAGTTTGCCTTAAGGTGCCTGCTTATCTCCAGAACCTCCTCAAGCCGCATCAGAGGCTCCCCAAAGCCGCAGAAAACAACTTCCCTGTACCTTTGGGGGTTGCCTATGGCTTGGATTACTTCCTGTGTGTCAGGCTCTTTTTCCAGCCACAATATGCTGTCGCCTATACCCTGGCTGGTATCCCTTATACAGAAACTACATTTGTTGGTACATTTGTTGGTAAGATTTATGTACAGGCTTTTCTTCAACTCGTAGGTCAGCATTCAAATCCCTCCTGGATAACACATAGACAGCCAAGGGATATTATAGCATATTCATATATCAATATTAAAAAGTCTTCCGGTGTTATTTAGAACAGATTCCATCAGTCTGTCATTGTCCAGCCCCTTAATCCTGCCTATTTCGTCGGCTATATATTTTACATTACCGGGATAATTTCTTCTTCCCCTCAGGGGGGCGGGAGTGAGGTATGGACAGTCTGTTTCAATCAGCAGCCTGTCTTCAGGAACATAGCCGGCCACCTCCCTGGCTCTTTTCGCATTGTCAAATGTGACCGGTCCGGCAAAGGATATGTAGAAACCCATATCCATGCATTCTTTTGCCATCTCCCTGCTGCCCGAGAAACAGTGCATTACTCCGCCGACTTCCCGGGCCTTCTCTTTTTTGAGTATTTCAACCACATCCCGGTGGGATTCTCTGTCGTGTATTATTATGGGCAGCTTCAACTCTCTCGCCAGGCCGATTTGATCTGCCAAAACCTGCTTCTGCAGCTCTCTTGGAGAAAAGTCATAATGATAATCCAGCCCTATTTCCCCTATGGCCACCACCTTTTTCTTTGCCGCAAGGGCACCCAGTACCTCAATGGTATTTTGGTCAGCTGTTGCCGCATCATGGGGATGTATACCCACTGCCGCATAAATAATAGGATAATCAGCAGCCAGTGCAATTGACTTAACGCTGGAGGAAAGGTTGGATCCTGCATTGATTATGCAGACCATCCCCTCCTCTACACATTGGTTTATTATTTGTTCTCTGTCACCATCGAACCTTTTATCATCCAGATGGGCGTGGGTATCAATAAGCATGCACTCCACCTCCTAGGTTATCTTTGAGCCGGCTGGTATTTCCCTATCCAGAGCAAGCACAGCCAACTCCTCATCACCGGGGGTAGAGGCCGCAAGAATCATGCCCTGGGATTCAATTCCCATAAGTTTGGCAGGCTTCAGATTAGCAACTACTACAACCAGTTTCCCTACCAGTTCCTCGGGATTGTAAAATTTAGATATTCCCGACACTACCTGCCTTGTTTCCTGGCCCACCTCAATCTTTAATTTGAGCAGCTTATTGGATTTCTCCACCTTTTGGCATTCCAGTACTCTGGCTACTCTCAAATCTATCTTGGCAAAATCGTCAATGGTTATCATATTGTCTTCCATGGTATTCTCCTCCTTTTCCTTGGTATTCCGGTTCTGCTGCGGCCGGTCCTGCTCTATTCTGGGAAAAATTATTTCCCCCTTCCTCACCTTTATACCGGTGGGCAGCTTTCCAAACTGTTTTATATCCTCCCAATCGGTCCCCTGACCGTGGTCCATACCCAGCTGTGCCCATATTAAAGCCGGCGTATTGGGCATAAAGGAACTGATAAGGACAGAGATTATTCTAATACAATCGGCAAGGTTATATATTACGGTGGCCAGTCTGTCCTTTTTACTCTCATCCTTTGCCAAAATCCAGGGCATAGTCTGGTCAATATACTTATTGGCCCTTGATATCAGCTTCCAAACTTCCGCCAGGGCATTGCTGAACTGCAGATTATCCATATATTCTTCAACAATTCCCGGGGTTGAAACTGCCATGGCCTTAAGGTCCTGATCGGGGTCTGCCTCAGTCGATGGCTTTGGTATGATACCGCTGAAGTATTTCTCCACCATTGTGATTGTCCTGTTTATCAGGTTGCCCAGGTCATTGGCCAGGTCGGCATTTATCCTGCCCTCCAGGGCCTCATTGGAAAACACTCCGTCGGCCCCAAAGGGTACCTCTCTCAATAGGAAATACCTTATGGCATCCACTCCATACCTGTCGGCCAGTACCACCGGGTCCACCACATTGCCCTTGGATTTGGACATTTTGCCCCCTTCAAGTATGAGCCAGCCGTGTCCGAACACTTTCTTGGGGAGTTCCTCGCCAAGGGCCATCAGCATTGCAGGCCATATTATGGTATGGAACCGGATAATCTCCTTTCCAACAAGATGTACGTCGGCAGGCCAGTACCTGTCGAATTTTGCCCTATCCTCCGAAAGGTAACCAAGAGCGGTAATATAGTTGGACAGGGCATCAACCCAGACATACACCACATGGTCCTCATCAAAGTCCACCGGTATTCCCCAGTCGAAGGAGGTCCGGGAAACGCACAAATCTTCCAGGCCCGGCTTTAGGAAGTTGTTTATCATCTCGTTCTTCCTGGACTCAGGTCTTATGAAATTGCTTTCCTCTATGAACTTAATAAGCCTGTCCTGGTAAGCGGAAAGGCGGAAAAAATACGCCTCTTCCCGGGTAAGCTCCACCGGCCGGCCGCAGTCGGGGCATTTGCCGTCGGCAGCTTGGTGCTCTGTCCAGAAAGCCTCGCAGGGAGTACAATACCAGCCTTCATAGTGGCTCTTGTATATGTCACCCTGATGATACAGCTTTCTGAATATCTTTTGTATGGCTTTAACGTGTCGGGGTTCGGTTGTCCTTATAAAATCATCATTTGAAATGTTCAGCAGCTTCCACAGTTTGACGATACCCTCCACTATGTTGTCCACATACTCCTGGGGGGATACCCCGTTGGCCTCGGCCACTCTCTGTATCTTCTGTCCGTGTTCGTCGGTGCCGGTTAGAAACATAACGTCATATCCGGTCAGTCTCTTAAATCTTGCCATAGCATCGGCGGCCACGGTACAGTATGCGTGCCCGATATGCAGTTTGTCACTTGGATAATAGATGGGGGTAGTGATATAATAAGTTTTTCTCTCCATTTCATCTCCTCCTTTATTAAGTTGGTAGTTGGTAGCTCGTAGCTCGTAGTTGGTAGTTCGTAGTTGGCAGGTCACAGGTATCTTAATTGTTGCTTTTAGGTTTTATCCCTTAAACTTTTCCCTGCCGTCTGTTATCTGTGATCTGTCCTCTGAATACCCGGCAACAATAAAACGCCCCCACCGTTTCCGATAGGGGCGGTCAATGGCCACGTTACCACCCTATTTCGCTGTTTTAACCAACAGCCTCTTCCGGCAACCGAATGATTGCCTGCCCTTCTAACGGGAGCAACCGTTGCCGCCTACTGGATTTTCAGCGGCAAGGCTCGGGGGCCATGTTCGGGATACATTTATGCACCGGTTTCCACCCTTCCCGGTTCTCTTAAGCACCGACCGTATCCTTACTCTTCCCTTCATCGCCTGTTTCTCCAGGATATGCGATATAAGATATGGGATTCTCATTTCCAGCCTCCCACTTCTTACATCTCAATTTCGTATCCCCTTTCCATAGAATATACAGAAGATTCTTCCTTTTGTCAATGGTTATCTGAAGATAAGACTGCAAACCGCCACCGATGCCATTACTCCTGCCAAATCGGCCAGCAGGGCTGAAGGCAGAACATGCCGTGTATCCTTTATACCTATTGCCCCGAAATATACGGCTATTGTATAAAATATTGTTTCGGTGGAACCCATCATTGTACCGGCAACCCTGCCGGCAAAGGAATCAGGCCCGTAGGTTTCAAATATTTCACAAGCCATCCCCAGGGCCCCGCTGCCTGAAAGGGGACGTATCAACACAAGCGGCATTACCTCGGGAGGGATGCCGACAAGCTTTGCCGGGACCTTTAACAAAAGCAGTAAAAGGTCCATGGCTCCTGAACTTCGAAAAATTCCTATTGCCATTAGTATGGCAATTAAATTAGGAAGTATTCTTACTGCAGTTTTTATTCCTTCGGCTGCGCCCTCCACAAACACCTCGTATACCTTAACGCCCTTCAAATACCCATGAACAAGGACCAATGAAACTATCAGGGGGATGGACATCACAGAAATCACTTTTACAATACTATACATGGCCTCACCCTAATACAGCCTTTGCATTGTTTTTACCACCAATATACCCGTCAGGGTTGACACGGTTGTTGCTATCAGCGCCGTTCCCACTATTTCTGTCGGATTTGCCGACCCTGCCGCAGCCCGGAGACCAATGACGGTAGCAGGGATTAACTGCACCGAGGATGTGTTAAGCACAAGAAATGTACACATGGCATTTGTAGCTCTGGTTGACCGGGGGTTTAGCTTCTGAAGCTCCTTCATGGCATTTATGCCGATGGGGGTGGCCGCATTTCCGAGGCCCAGCATATTTGCGGCCATATTCATAACCACCGCCCCCATAGCCGGGTGGTGCTTTGGTATGTCAGGAAACACAAACCTTAATACCGGCCTTATGACCTCGGATATGGCCTCCACCAGACCGGATTTTTCAGCCACCCGCATGACACCGGTCCAAAGAGCCATTATCCCCACCAATCCCATAAACAATTCAACCGAAGACGAAGCGCTGGCCAGTATTCCGGCCGTCACTTTCTCCATGCTGCCGCCGGCAGCTGCCACTGCAACCCCGCTTATTATTAAGAACAGCCACACCGTATTAATCATAGGAATTCTCCCTTTCCCTCAGCTGTTTGCGAGAACCGTACAATTAATTATATGTGACTGCTTCTTTAGGTATTATCTATATTGCATAAACTGCTTGGATCCCGTCTATTGTACTTAAAGGACTCCGCTCTCTGTAATGTGCAGACTGCCATTGTCTACCAGGCCCCTGCAGTTAATAGGTATGGTAATGTTGAATGTATCATGGCCTATCATTAAATTTGACAGACATGGTTTCTTTTCCCGTGCCGCTATTTCCCCAATTATGCTGTCCATATCATGGAGGGGATATTTTTTGTCGGTACAATCCTTCCATCGCCCGAATACAAGGGCTGCAGCATCCCTGAACTTACCCGCCATCCGAAGGTGATTAAGCATCCTGTCAATCTTGTAAGGCGGTTCGCCTATCTCCTCCAGGAACAGTATGCACCCCTTTGTGTCTATCTCATAGGGGGTACCTATGGTTGAGCATATGAGAGAAAGATTCCCCCCTCTAAGGGGCCCTTGCGCCACACCCGGGAACGCCATAACCGGGGGTTCCTGGCCTTCGGGGTTTACCACTTGTCCTATAGGCTGGGCACAAAATACGGCCTTTTCAAGACAGCTCCGGTTGTATAAGGGAAAGCTTTCGGTCATCTCGGCTGCCATTGGCCCGTGAAAGGTAACAAGCCCCGCCCTTAGTCCCAGTGCCAGGTGCAGCGCAGTAATATCGCTGTATCCTACAAATACCTTTGGGTTTTGCATAATTGTCCGGTAGTCCAGCAACTCTAAAATTCTTGTTGCTCCAAAGCCCCCTCTGACGCAAAAAATACCTTTTACAGACGCATCGCGGAACATTTTGTCTATATCCTCAGCCCTGTCCCGGTCGCTACCGGCAAGGTATCCCCGTTTTGACTTCACATGATCCCCAAGCCTAACCTCCAGCCCCATGGTTTCGAGTGCGGCTCTACCGCTGGTCAGCAGCTCTTCCCTAACAGGTCCTGCCGGGCATATAAGCCCTACTGCATCACCTTTACGCAGCCTTTCAGCCTTTATCAAAGTATCACCTCCAGATAACAGCTGACAGTAGGTTGCAGCCGTCATAAAACAAACAGTAAAAACTTGCAAGCCTGTTCCCGGCAACTACCAACTACCTCCTGTCAGCAACAAACCGGGTTCTGCCACCCAACATCTGTGATCCCCGACCCGAAAGACTATCAATCGGGGACATTCCGCGCCAAGCAGCGCAGTCCCTTTCGGCTAATTAACTTGATGCCCGTCCCTGTGCTCTGTGATCTATGACCTGTGATCTATGACCTGTGATCTATGACCTGTGATCTATGACCTGTGATCTGTGATTCTACTGGCCGCAGCAATCACAGCCGG
>JAENYX010000016.1:38394-53656 GCA_016841565.1 Clostridium thermobutyricum
CTGTGATCTATGACCTGTGATCTGTGATTCTACTGGCCGCAGCAATCACAGCCGGCTTTTTTGGATACCTTAACGATTTCAAAGTTGTTATCCCAAAGGTCTATATACAGCATCCCTTCCAGCAAACTGTCTGTGTTTCCGGTGAGATATTTTATTGCCTCATTGGCCTGTATGGCTCCAACCGTTGACGTCAGAGTACCAAGAATACCTGCGGTTTTAGTGGAAGGGAGCTCCCTTTCGGCCAGGGTTCTTGAATATATGCATTCAAGACAGGGGCCCTTCCTGTTAATGAAATTCATAACTACACCGTTTGTAGCCACCACTCCCCCGTAAATCCACGGCAGCCCGTTAGCAACGCTGATCCGGTTTATAAGGAATCTGGTGGCAAAGTTGTCGGTACCATCCATTATTAAATCAATATCCCCTATGAATTTGTCCATGTTGCCTGAATGCAGTTCCTCTACCACTGCCTCGGTTTCAACACTGGAATTTATGTCGGCAAATCCTTTACATGCAGCTACGGCCTTTGGAAGATTATCTCGGACATCCTTCTCATTGTACAGACTTTGTCTTTGGAGGTTGCTTAATTCGACAAAATCTTTGTCGATAATCCTAATAAATCCCACCCCAGCCCTTACAAGAATATTTGCTATGTTTGTACCCAGTCCACCGCATCCCACCAATAGTACCCTGGAATTTTTCAGGCGCTTCTGACCCTCTGCTCCTATTCCGCTGACAAGCAACTGCCTTGAATATCTTTCCACAACTACTCTCCTCCCAACAGCTTTCACAGTTGTTATAATGCTGCCCACTGCAGGGTATCCCCTTAAGCCCATACGGATTAATTATACTATTATTTTATTATACCCATGGCATTACGTCCACAACAAAAGGGAGCACAGGTGCATATTTCCTTTATAAACAGTGCCGTGGAGCATACAGTATAATCAATTTCTGTAATTTCTGTCAAATGAATATTTATAAATTTACGCATTGACTTTAATTGGTATTTCTGGTATGCTTTTAATTGAAAATAATGTCGAAATATAAGCTGGATTATGAAAGGGGCGAAAATGATGAAATCGACAGGTATTGTGAGGAAAGTAGACGAACTAGGCAGGGTGGTTATACCTATAGAGTTAAGAAGAACTCTAAATATAGCCGAGAAGGATGCTTTGGAAATATATGTGGACGGGGAGCATATAATTCTGAAGAAATACGAGCCGGCCTGCATATTCTGCGGCAACGCAAGAAATGTAACCAACTACAAGGGAAAAAATATCTGCCCGGATTGTGCGCTTGAGCTTAAGAATTCAAAATTGTAATAGCGAAAAATAGCCGTAGAACGGCTATTTTTTTTACAACAAAAAGTAAGATAAGGGTCTCAGGTACTTAACGGCTGAAGCGAGAGAACCGTCCCTATGCTTCCGAAGCAAGAGAACCGTCCCTATGCTTCTGCTTCTATGCTTTCGGCGTATACCAGTTTCTTTGGTATATTCCGCTGGCGGGCGGTTATTGTTATGGCTTCCTTTTTGGAGAGCCCCTTCTCCATGTTCCAAAACAAATGTTCTCTTATGCTCATCTCCTGCCATGGCTCAGCTTTTTCCTGCCTTGGGCCGGATGCTCCCTGCAGTAAAAGCACATATTCCCCTCTGATCTCTTTGCTTTTGACCCTGTCTATTACATCCTCCAGATTGCCTCTGATGAATTCTTCGTATTTTTTTGTAAGTTCCCTGGCTATCACTGCTTCTCTATTGCCCAACACATCCATACAATCCTTTAATACACCCAACAATCCATGGGGAGGTGCATAGAGGATTATTGTACCCGGCTGGCATTTCAGTTCTTCAAGGCTCCTTCTCCTATGTTTTGAATCCTTCGGTAAGAACCCTTCAAAGAAGAACCTGTCTGTTGGCAGCCCCGAAGCCACCAATGCGGTTATTATTGCCGTTGCCCCCGGCAGAGATACCACCTCTCCCTTTAAGCCAATCCAATCCTTTACAAGCTCAAAACCCGGATCGGAGATGCCGGGGGTCCCGGCATCCGAGACCAGTGCGATTTTCTTTCCTTCCTCAAGCAGCTTTTTCAGGTATTGCCCCTTCTTAGTGCGGTTATGCTCATGATAGCTGGTCAAAGGAGTTTTTATATCATAATGGTTGAGAAGCTTAACAGTTCTTCTTGTGTCCTCAGCTGCAATCAGGTCGGCCTCCGACAACACCCTCAGCGCTCTCAGCGTTATATCTTCCAGATTACCAATTGGCGTCGGACATATGTATAGTATACCTTCACCTGACATAAGCCTTACATCCTTTCTCCCCGGTAATATATACTGTTTATTTCATGGGTGTATTCACTGTCCCCGGCGTATATTACAAGGGGCTTTAATACTTTCAAAAACCTTCCCCCTTCTTTTATACCTTCCACAAGAAAAAGATTGGACTGACTGTCGGAATGTGAATGGACCATCCTGAGACGCTTGGGCTCTATTTCGTATTCCCTCATGCACAGCAGCACGTCTGCCAAACGACTGCTCCTGTGTATCAAAGCCAGCCTTCCTCCGTTTCTAAGTACCCGGCCGGCCGATTTAACTATGTCTTCAAGGGTACACAATATCTCATGCCTGGCTATAGCCTTACTGTCATCGGGATTTATCAGGCCATGACCATGATCCATGTAGGGAGGATTTGAAACCACAAGGTCAGCCGACCCCTGCCGGATAAATGAATGTGCATTCTTTATATCACCCGCAAACAGCTTAATACGGTCATCAAGCTTGTTCATGTTAATACTCCTGTTGGCCATATCCACCATATCTTCCTGTATCTCAATTCCGATAATCCTTGCCGCCCCGGTCTTTCCGGCAAGGATTATCGGAATGATACCGGTCCCGGTTCCAAAGTCCACAACGGTATCCCCTTTTTTCACGGTGACGAAGTTGGCCAGCATTACCGCGTCTATGCCAAAACAGAACTTCCTTGGATTTTGTATTATCTTAAGATCCCCGATATTAAGGTGATCTACCCTTTCTCCATCCCTAACAAACTTTTCCATAATCAGCTCTCCCTGCTACCTGTCCTCCCTGAAGGCAGCTTCAATATAGCTCTCCATCTGCCGGTATTCCATATATCCGATATGCATGGCGCTAATGCTGCCATTAGGGTTTATTATATAATTGGTGGGAAGATTGGATATAAGAAACTTCTTGGCAACCTCTGCCTCCCGGTCCAAAAGCACCGGAAATGTAAACCCTTTTTCCTCCACCAACTGTAAAACCTTTTCTTTTTCCTCTCCGATGTTTATTGCAAGGACTACCAAGCCATTGTCCTTATAATTCTTGTACAGCTCATCCAGAAGCGGCAGTTCATCCTGACACCAACTGCAGGTGGTTTGCCAGAAATTTATCAGCACCACTTTATCGCTGTAATAGGACAGACTCACAATGTTATCCTCAAGATCGGTTAATTCAAATACATAAGCCTTGTCGCCGGGGTATATCCCGTAATCCTCATTCGACCGGTTGGTTGGGTTTTCTATGCCGGCTCCGGGAGTGTTTTGTCCATCTTCCCCATCCCGGGATACTCCGGGCTGGTTCGGGCTGTTGTCCCGGTCGCCCGTTTGGGGAGGAATGTTGTTCCCGGACAGGATTATCCATACAATCAAAGCAACCGACAGTACCGCAGCTACAGCCATAGCCCATTTCTTCATGCAAACACCTCCAGTCTTGATCTTAACTATTGCTGCTGCAAATACAATGCTTATTTATCCTTGAAAAGCACTGCTGCCCTTTTTATGGTGCGCATCGGTTGCCAATAAGATACAACCACCGACAATACGATAAAAGACCCTTGGTCAGGGTCTTTTGTCTTTTTTAGGCTTCAGATTCAGGTTTAGGCGCGTCTACCGGACAAACATCTGCACACGCACCACACTCAATGCACCCCTCCGGGTCAATAACATACTTATCATCGCCTTCGCTTATAACCCCCTCAGGGCATTCGGGCTCACATGCACCGCAGCTAATGCAATCATCAGTAATTACATATGCCATAATGCTCACCTCCTTGAGTATATACAACCTATTTGTTCCCATAATATTGTAACACTGAAACAAAGTTTTTCAAAGAAAAATATGCCTTTTAAATAAAATCTCTATACTTCATCCGATACAAGCTCTATCTGGGACACATGGTATTCCTTAATGTCGGTCTCTTCTTCATCGACAAGCTTTACCTTAACCATCTGTTTTAAAAGGTTGGTATCAACTACTATGCCCTCACCGGCGGAAGTTGATACCTTGGTCCCTATAGGCGGTATATCCTGCTTGATTATTTCGTATACTTCCTCCTCATATTTAAGACAGCACATTAGTCGTCCGCATATCCCCGATATCTTTGTAGGATTTAAGGATAAATTCTGTTCCTTGGCCATTTTTATTGACACCGGCTCAAAATCTCCTAAAAATGTTGAGCAGCAAAGCGGTCTGCCACAAGGTCCCAGTCCTCCCAGCATTTTGGCTTCGTCTCTGACGCCAATCTGTCTGAGCTCTATTCTGGTTTTAAAAACCGAAGCCAGATCCTTGACCAGTTCCCTGAAGTCCACCCGCCCGTCGGCAGTAAAGTAAAATATCACCTTGTTGGTATCAAAGGTATACTCCACATCTACCAGCTTCATCTCCAGATTGTGCTTGGCAATCTCATTCAAGCATATTTCAAAGGCTTCCTTTTCTTTCTCTCTGTTTTCCTCTTCGGTGGCAATATCATCATGGGTAGCGACTCTTATCACCTGTTTGAGCGGAGCAATAATGTCCTCTTCCCTCACTTGTTTGGGACCTACTGCTATATCTCCCAGTTCAATCCCTCTTACCGTTTCCACTATAACCTTCTGCCCGGATTGTACTTCCAATTCCCCGGGATCAAAATAGTATATTTTACCCGCCCGTTTAAACCGGACCCCAACTACAGTCAACATATTTATACCTCCTGTATTTCTAACAAAAGAACTTCCACTGCCAACTGCGCATTGACATTGAGCCTTAGATCTTCCCTTGCTTTAGATACAGCGTTAACCAATCTATCCAACTTACCCAAAGTTAATCCCGCCGCTGTCCTTTGTGCAAATTCCTCATTGTCTCTAATATACAGCAAATCTTTGTTTTGAGCAACCTTTAACACTAGAATATCCCTTAATTGGACCAGCATGTAGTCCAGGAAATCCTCCACCGATTTTTCGGTATCCCTGACCAGCAGATCTATCATGGCAGAGGCCCGGGTAAACCCCTCTTCCATGAAACATAGAAAAGTCTCCCTGTATAGCTCATTATTGATAATTGGGCTGCCCCCATCCAGCTTTAAAATCTGGCATCGGGAAACTATGGTGGGTAAAAGAAAATCAAGGTTGACAGTGCAAATTATTATGATGCCGGTTCCGGGAGGATCTTCCAAAACCTTTAACAGGCAGTTCTGCGCCTGCACCGTCATTTTTTCTCCCTGGCAGATAATATTGACCCTTTTTCTGCCTTCATAGGGTTTTATGAACACTTCCTTCTGAAGCTGACGTATTTGGTCAATGCCTATGCTTGCCCCCTCTGTATGGGTTATGGACACGTCGGGATGGTTCAGATTGTTTATCTTCCTGCAGGAGCTGCAGGTTTCACAGGGCTTCCCCGCACCCGACAGACAATTGACGCCTTTAGCCATATAATTTGCCAGAGCTCTGGCCTCATCCTGGCTTCCGTTTATAATATAAGCATGGGATACTTTATCCGATTGTATTGCCCTGGTTATTAAATTTATAATATCCAACCCAATACCTCCAATCAGGTATACAAGTCAATAAGCAGACCTCTGATATTATCTGCTTTCTCAAGTATTTTTAGCTTGTCCTTCTGTCCGCTCATCATGTCGTTTGTAAGCTCTTCAAGTTCAAGGTTTATTTTTTTTACCAGTGAAAAAATTCTGTGCCGCCCTCTTCTATCCATAGTAGAACTTCTTGTGTATTTGAACATTCCTTCAATGGTTTCTTCCATGAAAGCCTTAATCTTATTTTTATAGATCAACAGTTCCTTCAGGTTGAGAGAATTAGCCATCTTCTTGCCCTGTTCTTCAATCTCCTGCAACAGGATTTCAATCCTTTCCTGAAACCTGTGAGACTGTTCCCGGGTAAGGCTGTCCTCAAACTTTTTTTGATCCACTCTTATCTTTTGGGCTTTCTCGTCGGTGACCTTTCCGGTAAAAGGTTCTGTGGAGCCGGTGGTTACTTTCCTTATCTTCATATTATCCCCTCCCATAGGGTATCACTGTCAATCGATTACCATGTCAATCAAATTATGGTTGAAACTATATCATATACCCTTTGGTGTATTACCTCGACAGGTAAAATCCGGTTTCCCTCCCTGTCCAGGCACTGTATCCTTTGCCATCCATATTTCCTGGCTATATACAAGGCATTCAGATAGGTCTTTTCCAGGTACTCATAATCCTCTTCATGTATATCCTTATTTCGCTGGCAGAGAGACTTGCTGGCTCTCTGCCGCATTAGTATCCGGCTAATCTGGGGGGGAACATCCAGAAATACCACCAGATCGGGTTCCGGAAGACGGTATATACCGTACTCCAGCTGACAGAGCCAGTCAAGAAACCTGTCCCTTTTATCGGGATCTGCTATTTTGGATGCCTGATGCACCATATTTGACGTTGTGTATCTGTCTGCCAGCACCAACCCGCCTGCATTGTAAAAATCTCCCCACAGGTCCAGGAAGCTGCAATACCTGTCCAATGTAAACATGGGGCTTACAATATATGGGTCGACGGTCTTGGGGTCTTCTCCAAATTTACCGCCAAGATACATCTTTATAAATATGGAGGAATCGCTCTGATAGTTAGGGAATTCTATTCTCTTAATATTTTTCCCTTCTTTTTGCAGCCTTTCGTAAAGCATTGCAGTTTGCGTCGCTTTACCGCTTGCATCCGAACCGGATTCTATAATAATAAGCTTACCCTTCATGGCCAACCTCCGAGAATTTATTCTTCAACTACTTCAACCCGTCCGTCTTTGCAGCCCTTAATACTTATACCCAGCGCCTGGTACTCCTTCATTAGTTCTATCGACCGGGCGCTGATCCTTTCGCCCGGGCATACCAGGGGTATCCCCGGCGGATAGGGTATGATACCCGAGCAGGCAATCATGCCCCGGGCTTTATCCAGAGCTGTGCTGACACAATTTCTGTCCAGCACCTCCCAGGGATCTGCTCCGTTGCAGTCTGCCCGGTTGTCCAGGCAAGCCGGTGGAATTTTTTTAGCCGGCCTCTGTGGCTTAATACCTCTGCAGCCTTCCACAAGCCTGTCCAGGTCGCTTTGTTTCATGGCTATAGTGATTACACCCAGCCAATTTGCCATATCATATAATTCCCCGTAAATATCTGCCGTCGTTCTAAGTTTATAATCCAGCTCATCTCCGCTGATACCTGCTCCAATACAGTTTATCAGCAGCTTGGTCTCATCGAAATCATAACAGCCCTTTTTCCTGAAGTATTGACTGCCGGGGCAAAACAGGCCGCTGCCAATATCGTTTATACTCTGTCTTGCATTTTCCGCCTGTTCCAGGATTTCCTTTAGCCTTTGTGCACCGGTGGTTTCCATGGTATACCGGGCGGCATCAAGAGAGGCCATAATGAGGTAAGAGGGGCTGGTGGTCTGAAATATCCCCAGCATCCTTTCCAGCCTGTCCCGGTCCACCCCTTTGCCCTTCACATGGAGCCAGGAGCCCTGGGTCATGGCAGGCAGAGTCTTGTGGGCACTTTGTATGATAATATGGGCTCCGGCATCAACTGCGCTGGCCGGCAGCCGGTCACCGAATTTTAAATGGGCGCCATGGGCCTCATCAACAATAAGGGTAGCACCGTTATTGCCGGCTCTGTCGGCTATTGCTTTTACATCCGAACAAACACCATAATAGCTGGGGCTGGTTATAATGACAGCCTTTGCTCCTTTGTTTGCCTCAAGGACTCTGTCCATCTCCTGCATATCTATGGACAGGGGTATTCCTGTGATGTCGTCCACAGGTCTGCCGATATAAACCGGCTTTAGTCTGCCCAGCATCAATCCGTTGAACACCGAAGAATGGCAGTGTCTGTCAACAATTACGGTGTCCCCCGGATGGGTAACTGCAAGCAGCGATGCCAGAATTCCCGCCGTGCTGCCGTTGACTAAAAAGTATGTATTCTCCACTCCATAAGCCCTTGCCGCAAGATCCTGGGCATCCTTTATCACCCCGGTGGGACAATGAAGGTTATCCAGACCGGGCAGTTCGGTAGCATCATACTGCAAGATCCTGTCCCAAAAGTGCGTCCCTGCGTCCATACACGCCATGTTCCCCTTATGCCCCGGCACATGGAAGCTGACGGGATTGTCTATAAAATGGCTCTTCAGTTTTTCCACCAACGGTCTCTTTGCCTTCATTCCATTGTCTCCTTTAATGATTGTCCGGTTATAACTTCCATATGCCCCGGGGCGGTATTAAGGATACATTTGCAGCCCAAAGGTAAAACTATTGGCAGGAGGGATGGCATGAACAGTTTAAAGGACTATATAAAATTATACCGGAAATTTAAAACCGATGCTGAATTGGCTCAGGATACCGGTCTCTCGGAACAGGAGGTTCGATCCATACAACGCCAGCTAAACCTGGAATCATGGATGGAAAATAAACAAAAAAACAACCTTAGAACAGGCAGGCCATAAGATGATTATGCATTGCCTGTTTTTTTCATTATTGCCTCGGCCATCTCCCTGCTTGGACTAAATACCACGCCTGCGGTTTCTCCTTTATGGTTAAAAACCAGAAGCTTCCTCCGGTCATCTTTTCTGTTGCATAAAAAATAGTACAGCTTGACGTCTCCCCTATAATCCTCAATGGGTTTAAAGTGCAGTATACTGTCAAAGGGTATTTCCATTAAGGCTATTTCCCTTATTCCCATGGCTCTGTGGAACAAAAGCCCCTTTGGAGTAAGGATATAATAATACTCGGTAACCTTGCCGGTCATAACCTTATATGCAATACCCATCACCAATAGAATGAGCAAAATGCTGGCAACCCCCGCTGCCAGCGGTGTCAGCCTGTTTATGGCAACAACAATTATATTAATTAGAAATACTACCCCGACAATGAATGCGAAAATCTTACCGCCGGAGGTTTTTTCCTGGCAATTTCTCTCCTTTAGTATTATATCCATTTGCATCTTCCTTCCACCAACGAATATGTTCAGATCGAAGGCACCGGTTGCTGGCCACAGTCCACTATATGTATTATAGCATATATTGTATGCCTGTCCTACATCCCCATGAGTTTGGGAAGCAGGGTGGATACGGCCGGCAAATAGGTTATTATTGCTATGTCAATAATCATTACTATCAGAAAAGGCCAGATTGCCCTTGTTATGTCTTCCAGAGATATGCCGGCAATACCGCATCCAACAAATAAACACACTCCAAGGGGCGGAGTCAGCATTCCCACCGCCAGGTTTACCACCATTATAATACCAAAGTGAAGCGGATCTATTCCCATCTGGGAAACAACCGGCAGAAATACCGGCGCTGTTATTATTATGGCTGCAGTGGTTTCCAGAAAAGTACCCAGCAGCAAAAGCAGGATATTTATAAAAGCCAGAACCAAAATGGGGTTTTCAGTCAAAGAAAGCAATGAGGCTGCAACAGACTGAGGTACCTGCTCGGAGGCCAGAATCCATCCGAATACCGATGCGGTGGCAATAATGAACATAATTACGGCAGTATTGGTCACCGCGCTGACCAGTATCTTTCCCATACTCTCAACCCTTAGCTCCTTATAAATAAAAAAGCCGACAATAAACCCGTATACCACCGCTATAACGGCAGCTTCGGTGGGAGTAAAATATCCGCCATATATACCTCCCAGGATTATCACCGGCATAAACAATGCGAATATTGCATCCTTAAAGGAAGCGAATATATTCTTTAACCCGGGATCTTCAGCCCTTCCATAACCCTTTTTCCTGGCCAGCCTCCATGCCACCAGCATTAAGCTAATACCCACCATCAAGCCGGGCAGTACACCTCCGATAAACAACTCCCCTACCGGAACCCCTGTAAGAACCCCATATACCACAAGGGGAATGCTGGGGGGAATCATTACTCCCAGGGTCCCCGCCGACGCCTGTACGGCAGTAGCGTAATTTCTCCCGTATCCCTTTTCCACCATGGCAGGTATCATAATTGAGCCTATAGCCGCCGCAGTAGCAGCCGCCGAGCCGGATATGGCGCCAAAGAACATACTGGATACCACCGCCACCAGGGCAAGCCCGCCGGAGGTTTTACCCGCTATGGAGTTGGCAAAATCCACAAGTCTGCGTGATATGCCGCCATATTCCATTAAGAGGCCTGCCAATATGAAAAAGGGAACAGCCATAAAGGGAAAGGAATCCACCGCAGTGAACATTTTCTGCACCACTATTATATAGGGTATACCACCCTGAACCGTTATTGCTACCATTGAAGACAGGGCAATTGCCACTGCTATCGGTATATTGATTATGGCAAATAAAATAAAGCTGATAAAAAGCGCTGCAACCATCTAATTCTCCTCCCCAGCCTTATAAACTTCCAAAAAATTATACAGGGAATACAACAGCATTAATACGCCGCCGGCCAATATAGCCGAATAGGGCACCGCCATGGATAATTCCATTGCCGGAGAAAGTTGCGGCCCGACAATATTCAATATACTGTAACCCAGCAGCACTATGCCTGCAAAGAATACCATGGATAAAGCATTAGCAAGGAGGCAGATGCATTTTTTGCCGGATGAAGACAAAACCCGTGTCAAGGCCTCCACTCCTATATGGCCCTTTCTCCTGACAGCTATACTGGCTCCCAGGAATGATATCCACACCATAAGGTACCTTGCCAGTTCCTCCGACCAGGGTATGGCCGACTTAACCAAATCCCTAAACACCACCTGCAGAAATATCGCGATAACCATAAGCACCAGCATGCCTGCCGATATTATCTCAACTGCCCGGTTGAGCTTGTCCAGTACTCTTCCAAAAAGCTCCATATAAAAACTCCTTCCCGGTCTGTAAACAGATAATTTAATCGGGGTCAGCAGAAAACATACCGCCAACCCCATCAATGTATTAATAGCAAAAGAACCGTCTTTGTGTTTGGTCCCTTTGCTGCTACTCCATATTGATAATTTGATCCAGCAGCCCGGCGTCCTGGCCAAGCTCATCCTTATAGGTATCATATACCGGCATGGTTTTCTGTAAAAATGCCTCCTTGTCCGGGGTGGTAACCTTCATCCCGGCCTGCTCCAACAGCTCCACCTGTTGGTTTTCCATTTCGGTTATGAGATTCCTTTCAAGGGTACCCGATTCCTTCGCAGCCTGGAGAAATATTTCCCTATACTCCTCCGGAAGGCTGTCGTACTGGTTCTTGCTCATAAGAAGTACCGCAGGAGAATATACATGGCCGGTCAGGGTAAGGTATTTCTGTGCCTCATAAACCTTTTGGGTATATATAATTGGTATGGGGTTTTCCTGTCCGTCAACGGTATGCAGCTGAAGAGCCGTAAACACTTCTCCCCACGCCATAGGAGTGGGAATAGCATCAAGGGCTGTCCAAATACCCATATGAACCTTGTTTTCCATTGTCCTTAGCTTTATTCCTTTCACATCATCGGGAACAAATACTTCTTTCTTTGAATTTGTAAGGTGCCTGAAACCGTTTTCATACCAGGCCAGCCCTTTGATGCCCTGTTCTTCCAGGAGGCTTAGCACATATTGGCCGATTTCCCCGTCAAGCGCACGGTAGGCATGCTGTTTGTCCTTGAACAGGAAAGGAAAGTCAAAGAGTATAAATTTCTTTTCAAACCCGCTTAAGGGACCGGTGGAAGTTACCACAAGGTCTACGGTGCCAAGCTGAAGTCCCTCTATCATATCCCTTTCGCCCGAGCCCAATTGATTGTTCGGGTATAACCTTATTTCCACCATTCCGTTGGTTTCCTTCTCCACTATTTCTTTGAACTTCATAGCTCCGGAATGATATGGATGCTGCTCGTTGACCGCATGCCCCAGTTTAAACACCTGCTTTTCCTGCTGCTCTTCCTGTGCTTCCGGCTTATTGTCCGCACTACACCCAAACAGCAGAATTGGAACAATCAGTAGAACTACAAGTCTTACATCAATACGTTTGATAACCATTGGTGTTTCCCCCTTCTTTTTTATACTAAGGGTCAACCCTGATATAGTAGTTGCCCCGTATAACCATGCCAAAAACAGTTTTTTATCAGGTCTTACCGGCCAATCTTTCGGCAGCGGTAAGAATGTTTTCCATCAATACCGAGGTGGTTACCGACCCGATGCCTCCGGGCACCGGCGTAATCATGGAGACATATGGCTCCACCTGCTTAAAATCAACATCTCCCGTCAGCTTCCCATCCACTACGTTGATGCCCACATCAAGGACAATACTCCCTTTTTTAACATGCTCTGACTTCACCAAACCTGCAGTTCCTGCAGCAGCTACTATTATATCCGCCCCGGATGTTACCCGGGCAAGTTCAGAGGTCTTGGAATGGCATATTGTGACGGTAGCATTCCTTTGCAATAGCATCATTGCCACCGGTTTACCCACCACCAGGCTTCTGCCTATAACAACCGCCCTTTTTCCCGCAACGCTGATTCCATAATGCTCAAGCACTTCCATAACCGCCTGGGCAGTGCAGGGATTGAAACCGTCTCTCTCACCCTTGAATACTTTGGAAAGGTTCTGCGAAGCTATACAGTCCACATCTTTTTGGGGAGATACCATATTCTCTACGGCTTCCCATTCAATTGCCGGAGGTATGGGTCTCATAACCAAAATGCCATGGACTTTTATATCTGCATTCATAGCCCTGATTTCTTCAAGCAGCTGCTGTTGTTTAATATCCCGGGGGAAATTAGCTACATTGCAGTCTATTCCGCAGGCCGAAAGAGCTTTCAGCGCCCCTCTGGCATAGGCCTGTGAATCATCTCTGTTTCCAACCATAACAATCCCGAGGGCAGGGCATATACCCATGGCTTTAAGGGCATCTACCCTTGCCATTATTGCCGGTTTTTTTGCTTGTGCCACATCAGCACCCTTTAATATGACCGCCATACCAATCCCTCCCTGACCAATTGCAGTGCCGGCTCAAAATATATTTGACTGTCCGGCTAGAAAAGTCCTGAAATCCTTCCTTCACTATCAACATCTATAGCCTCTGCCGCCGGTACCTTCGGCAGACCAGGCATTGTCATAATATCGCCGGTCACGGCTACTATAAATCCTGCTCCGGCTGATATTCTTATATCTCTTACCGAAATCTCGAAGTTTTCCGGTCTGGCAAGAAGTTTTGGGTCATCCGAAAGGGAGTATTGCGTTTTTGCCATGCAAACCGGCAGCCGGGATAAACCCATTTCCTCGGCCTTTCTGATTGCCTGTACCGCCTTGCTGCTAAAAACAACACCCTTTGCGCCATATATTTCAACCGATATCTTCCTTATCTTGTCCATGATGCTGTCTTGGTCCTTATAGACAAGCTTAAATTCATTTTTCCCTTTTTCGATGGTTGCAAGGACTTTCTCAGCAAGCTCCTGTCCTCCCTTGCCTCCTTTGCCCCATACTTCCGACAGGGCCACCTCAACCCCATATCGTGAACACTGCTGGCTTATGAGCTCAAGCTCATTATCGGTATCATTGGGGAATTTGTTTATGGCTACCACAGCAGGAAGCCCGAATTTTTGGGTAATGTTTTCTACGTGCTTCAACAGGTTTGGAATACCCCTTTTCAGCGCATCAAGGTCCTCCTGGCCAAGCTTATCCCTTGAAACGCCTCCGTGATGCTTAAGCGCTCTTACAGAGGCTACTATAACTACGGCATCGGGAGTGAGACCTGCTTTACGGCATTTTATATCAAAAAACTTTTCAGCACCCAGATCGGCACCAAAACCGGCCTCGGTCACTACATAATCACACAGCTTCAGCGCCATTTTTGTAGCAATAATACTGTTGCAGCCATGGGCAATGTTCGCAAAAGGACCTCCATGAACAAAGGCCGGGTTGTTCTCCAGGGTCTGCACCAGGTTGGGCTTTAAAGCATCCTTTAATAAGGCAGCCAGTGCCCCCTGGGCGTTCAGCCGACCTGCCGTGACGGGTTCATTATCCCTGTTATAGGCCACAATTATGTTGGACACCCTCTGCTTCAAATCGCTTATGTCTTCTGAAAGGCACATGACAGCCATTATTTCGGACGCCACTGTTATATCAAAGCCGTCCTCCCTGGGCACTCCATTTCCTTTACCGCCCAGTCCATTGACTATGCTTCTCAATTGGCGGTCGTTCATATCCACTGCCCTTCTCCAGACTATTCTTCTGGTGTCTATTCCCAGGGCATTGCCCTGATGAATATGGTTATCAAGCATAGCAGCCAGCAGGTTGTTTGCGGCTCCTATAGCGTGAAGGTCTCCTGTAAAATGAAGGTTGATATCCTCCATTGGAACTACCTGTGCATATCCTCCTCCTGCTGCCCCGCCCTTTACGCCGAACACCGGACCCAAGGACGGCTCCCGTAATGCTATCATTGCTTTTTTCCCAAGACGGTTGAGCGCATCTCCCAGCCCTACCGTTGTGGTTGTTTTGCCTTCTCCGGCAGGAGTGGGTGTTATAGCAGTAACCAGTATCAACTTTCCGGTGGGAGAGTTCTTGTACTTCTTTAAAATATTATAGTCAATCTTGGCCTTGTACTTGCCGTAGGCTTCTATGTGGTCTTCCCCAATCCCCAGTTTTTCGGCTATTTCATATGCCGGCTTCAGCTTGGCTTGCTGAGCTATTTCTATATCGCTTTTATAGTCCACTTAGCTCTTCTCCTCCTTTGTATTTTTCTATGTACCCGTGCCTGCTTCCAATAATACTTTCATTACCGAAAGTTTCACTTAAAAGTATATAATCATATTCTGTAAAATGCCACAAATTCCTGCCATAATTTGCGCAAATATTAGCCTTTCCAATGCTATATGCATTTTTGTACTATATTAGTGTTCCCGCTTGCCTTTTTCAAATTACTATTTTATTGTACAACAAAACAGGACAAAGAACCGTACCCTACGCAAAAAAGATAAGGAGCGGATGGGTGCTCCATCTGCTCCTTATCTTACAATAAACCCGGCAGCGACTTACTCTCCCAAGGCGTCACCACCTCAGTACCATCA
>JAENYX010000079.1 GCA_016841565.1 Clostridium thermobutyricum
ACTATTAAGCTGTAATTATTGGTAATTAGTCAGCTTAAAGTTTAAATTATATAGCTGCAAGAGAATTAAATATTGGAAGCGTAATGGTTGGATTGTTTGATCCCAAAATTATAAGAAAAGAGTTTAACATACCCGAATACATTGAACCAACTGCGTTACTTATCTTAGGTTATCCTGAAAAAGGTTTTTTGAGCCCTGACCGCCATAAAACCGAAAGAAAACCGCTTGAGGATACAGTAATGTATGAGGACTATAGCGAGGAATTGAATATTTAGATTATGAGCATAATAGGAGATCAAATTAATTCGGGTTCTTTACATATTACCAATTAGAGTATTCTTAAGATCGCAGCATCCATGCTGCTCTTGTTTCTGTGGGGCTCTGTCCGACGTAGAACAGCTCCGTTCCTGCTTCGGAGCTCGGATAGTCAAAGAAAGTTAACTCGAAGAAGTGGTCAATTCATGAGGCATCTCAATGAAGTTTATTCGTGAGGAAGTCTCGCCCACGTTTTCAAAACCAAGTCGGCGTCGCCACTAGGTTTTGAAAACGTCAGGAACGGGCGGACGTTATATGACAGACCACTCTATAGAAGGATGTTCTTTGAAGATTAAATTCTTAAAAAACCAAGGTGATAGCATTATTCTGTTTATGATATAATAATAGTATGGAAATATTTTGATTTGAGGTGAGTATAATGAGTATCCCCAAGGAAGAGGCTAAAAAGCTGATTGATAATATGCCGGACAAAGCAACATGGAATGATATAATGTATCAGTTTTACGTAAAGAAAAAAATTATTGACGGATTAGATGCTGCAGAGAGTGGTAATGTGCTTTCACATGATGATGTTAAGAAAAGGGTACTAAAGAAATGAAGTTAGTATGGACAGAACCGGCAGTAATAGACCTGGAAAGTATTAGAGACTATATATCAAAAGATTCAGAATACTATGCTTCATTATTTGTCGAAAGAATTATTATTGCAGTAGAGAAGATTGCTCTTTTTCCACAGTTAGGACGTGAGGTGCCAGAATACAAAACTAACAATATAAGGGAAGTTTTATTTTACAACTACAGATTAATATATGAGATTAAGGACAATGAGATTTTCATTTTAACTATTGTTCACGGAGCAAGAGACTTAAGTAATTCACACCCTTGGGATTTTTCAGGATAATCTTAGGGTTTTTTTGTATAGACTTTGCAGCGGAGTGGTCCAGCATATAACAAAGCACTCGGCGCAAAGGGCATAGCAGGGGGAAAGGCTCTGGAGTAGGGTCAGGAGGTCATCCTGCCCACATCCACCAGCCTAAGATAGGAGTTATCCTAAGGCTGGCGGACGTCGCGAGTGCCAGACGTTATCGAAAATAGCCTTGCATACAGGTCTTTATGCAGAGAAGCCTAGTAAAGATTGAGGAGGGTCAGTTTTGCTTAAGAGAAACTTATTTCTAACTGTGACATTCATTATAGTTTTTACGATTGTTGGTTGTGTACCTAATACTATAGAAGAGTTTTTAAGAAAAGAAGGAAAGGATTACAATCAGATATTATATATTGAGCAGATGTACGTCGGCTCAATTGTTTTCTATGACTATATTCACAGCGACGGGCAAAAAGGCATAGGTATTGCTTTAGTGAAAGGGAATCAAAAACAAGGCTGGGAATCTATATCCTCTATGGGTGTTGGTATAAGGGGTGAAGACTTAGAGTGGGACATTTTTAGAGCAGGTGATAAGGAATTTCTTTTAATATACGGAATCATTCAAAATCCTAATATAGAAAAAGTTCAACTAAAAGAAATTGGAGATAATCAATCTGTTAACCAATCCTTCGAGGATGCAACGAAAATAAACACAAAAGGCTATCGACTATGGTTTAAACAAGTTTCCTACGATCTTAAAAACATAGAGATTATGGGATTATCCAGTCAAGGATACGTACAATATACATACCCTCCATCAAAATAATGCAGTATAGAGTTTACAAAAATATAATCAAAGGGCACATCTTTCAAAAGGTCTACTTCCGATAACAGCAGCTTTCCATGCGGTGCGGTAGCAAGTTCAACGTAGCAGGTTTTTGGGCGGGGCTGAAGCCTGCGCGCCGTCCCTTCGCCGGGTGACAAGAACCGCCAGGATGAATGGCTCTGTATGTCCGGCTCAGGGGCGTCTGGAAGCTATAAACGTTATGTGCCATGCGTATTTACTGTATGGGTTTAAAGAAAAAAGAGAGACCTTAATGTCTCTCCTTAATTCCAAGGTGTTCTTTTAGCGCTTTCTGTAGAACTTGTGAGAAATTAACATTATTATCTATTGCTAATTTATTCAGCCATTGGGGTATAGATAGAGTTTTTTTAACTGAGTAGTTTTCAATAGCTTCGCGCAGAATCGGCATCACTACCTCAACAAGCACAACTGCTTGATTTTCTTCAAGGAATATTTGATTTACAGTTGTTGGTTCAGGGATTACGTCATTATCTTCTTCCATACTATATAAATGAAGTGCTAATGCTTCTTTAGCCATATAAAGAGCTTCTTCATCTGTATCAGCACAAGAAAAACAACTTGGTAAATCGGGAAATGAAATAGAGATACCGTCATTTGCATAGTCAAATATAGCTGGATATATATAGTGATCTTTTTTCATAGTACATACTCCTTTTCTGGGATATTTATTTTGCAATACTGTTTATGGTTTTATCTTTGCTTGTTTAAGGATACTTATTACTGTTTTACTCGGGATATTCTTTTTGGGATGGGGGATAGTGACTTTGTTATTTTCAATAGGATGTTTATAGTGATGATGGCTTCCGTTGGCCTTATAAAAATACCATCCATGCGCTTTAAGTATTTTGATTAGTTCAAATGAAGAATAGGCTTTCATACACTTTCCCTCCACACTCATATTATAATACGTATAATAGTACGGGTCAATATTGTTTGTATAAATGTATACTTATTGTGCACGGCACATAGCACAGTTTTCCCACTGCGGGGCTACGCCCCTTGGGTGCAGAAGAGAAATTTAGGGTAAGTCAGCACCACACCTGCGAGCCTAAGGTAAGAGCTATCTAAGGCTCTTGGCGTCGTGAGTGCATAACGTTAGTGCGCCAAGCAAGCTTGGCGCTTCTGATAGAGTGAAAGTCTCTATTGGGTAAGGCCTAACCAGCCACCCATACCGAGTGTTTCACCGAGGCTGGTAACAGTAAGGTGAAGCGTACACAGAGAACCATATAGGCCATAGGGAGGACCGTAACTCCTGAAGTATATTGAGCCTCGTAAACGGTAAAGCAGATGGCGATGTGTTTAACGTCACAGAAGCCAACACAGAGAAATCATTAAGGGTGAGATTTCCGAGGGTCTGCCGGGGTCCAAGAACGTGGCATGTGTGGAGAGAAGCGTCAGGAACTTGGGATATCCTATAGGTTCCAGTTAACTGACTGGTAGGAAAGTACAATCGAAAAAGAGGCTGACCGATGACTTATAGGAAGTCGGATTAACCCATAGTACTCCGAGGTCGGGAGAGCCGGCTACATGGGGAAGGGGTTGACAGGTATACGTAGTCTGCAAAGGAAACACCTACCGGACATGCAGGACTGGATAAATGGTGCAAACCTCACTGCAGAAAATAGCAAGAGAGTTATGTGCCTGCAGCACATAACCGATTACGGAAGCGAGTATACCTGAGGAGCCCGGTGCGGTAGTTCCGCACGCCGGGATCTGAGCGGGGTGCGCCGGGTAACCGGCGCGTCTACCGTGACTCTGAAAAACCCTATGTTTGATAAGTTTCAAAAAAAATTAAGATGGAGGAAATCGATGGCTATAATAATCAAAATCGTGCTTGTTTTAGTAGGTCTAATATTAGTATTTGCAATTGGCTATATATTGAACAATTTATATTATTTTAGAAGGTATAAGTATAAAACAAAAAAAGCTGGATTTTATGAAAAGAAATTTGTATTTGATGATATGGTATTAAATTATGCTGAAGGACCTTCTAATGGCCCTGCACTTTTACTTATTCATGGACAGACTACAAATTGGGAAAGTTATGTAAAAGTCCTATCCGATTTATCAAAAAGTTTTCATATATATGCAGTTGATTGTCATGGACATGGTAATTCAAGTAAAAACCTTGAAAAATACAACATTGAATCAATGGGTAAGGATTTTGTTTTATTTATAAAACAGGTTATAAATAAACCAGTGATTATTTCTGGTCATTCATCAGGTGGCCTATTAACAGCCTGGTTAGCTGCATATTCTCCTGAAAATATTGTTGGGGTTGTTATTGAAGACCCGCCATTTTTTTCTTCGGAATTACCAAGATATAAAGATACTTTTGCATATACTGATACAAGTTTAACTTGTCACAATTTTGTTAATCAGAGTCAAGAGAATGATTTTGTAAAATATTATATTAAAAACTGTGAATGGTTAAAATTTTTTAAAAATGGTCAGCAATTTATTACTAATTATTGTTTATCATACAGGGAAAGACATCCTGATATTTCTTTAAAAATATTTTTCTTACCTCCGATAATTAATGAGCAGTTCAGAGCTATGGATTTATATGACCCACACTTTGGAGATGCTTTTTATTATGGATCATGGCACGGTGATTTGACTCATGAAGATATTTTGTCAAAAATCAGTTGTACATCAATTCTTATTCATACAAATTGGAGCTATGATGAAAATGGTATGCT
>JAENYX010000080.1 GCA_016841565.1 Clostridium thermobutyricum
TATATATGTTAATTATTTACATTAATTTAGCTACTTCTAATGTTAAATTATATAGAGTGGCCGGGGTATAAATAGCAAGGGAGTGGTTTAGTATGAGCAAGAGAATATTTTTATCGGGAATTCTGCTAATCCTTTGTCTAAGTATCGTTCTGCCCGCTGCAGAAGGCTTTGCGGCGGAGGATAATGTAAGGGTTACTTTGCCGGGGTTTACCGTGAAGCTGAATGGAAACAGGGTCGATAATCAATACCGGGAGTATCCCTTCTTACTATATAAAGACGTTACATACCTCCCGATGACATGGTACGATTGCAGGCTGCTGGGACTGAAAACCGAATGGACCCAGGAGGAAGGCCTGAAGGTCTTCCAAAGCAAGGTGACGTCATCCTACAGGCCATATCAAACAAAGCAGAGGAATTCAAAAAGTTATAATGCTACAATACCTGAGTTCAAAATTACGGTCAATGGCAAGCCGGTGGATAATGAAAAGGAGGAATATCCTCTCTTAAGTTTCAGAAATGTTACCTACTTCCCTTTGACATGGAGATTTGCCCATGATGAATTTGGCTGGGAATACGTGTGGGATGATTCAGAAGGGCTTGCTATCAGCTCCAACAACCCGCAACTGAAAAAGGTAGATCTTCCTGAATATGCAGGCAAAAATGACATTGCATTGTTTGAAGGCTATTATTATTTCACCGAAACAGAAGGAGAAACAAACAGGATATACAGGGTTCCGGAAAATGACACAGAAGCCAGGGAACAGGTGTATTCCTATAACTGGAACAGCGACTATATTTTCAGGACTTATCTGCAATTTGATATAAGAGACGATCAACTGTGGCTTTCATATCATATCGGCGGTGCTACAATGGGCCACGATGTGTACTGCAGGGTAAATGAAGATGGAAAAGCCACAGTAGAGCTTGCAGGATATCTTGATTTTAAAAGTGCTCCCGGGGGGCTGGTGATAATCCAGCATTATGTACCGCCGGGATGGAACAATCTAAAATTTTTGGCGGTCGGCCAGGAGATGAAGGATGGAAAAAGTATTGGCGACCCGGATCTGGTTTACGGGTGGCGTATAACAGTTGATGAAACCGGGAGATTATATAGCGCCAATTATTCTACCACCGTAATAGGGAATGAGGTATATGTGTTGGCATCATCCCATCCGGTGGAGAAAAGGGATTTAAATAAGATTTACAGGATAGACCTAAGCACAGATGAAACGGTAAAAATCACCGATTCCGAGGTCAGGGATTTCAAAATTATAAATGACAGGCTTTATTATGTAAAAAATGAAGGCAAAAATTTATATTCGTCAAATCTGAACGGGACAGGTGAACGAAAACTGTCCGATTACGAGGTTGCGGTAAATAACGGTTGGTACGGGGAAATTGACGGCAGCATCTATTATACTGCATCCAAAACAGAAGGAGAGTTAAACCTTTACAGGGCGGAGTTATCCGAAGAAGATACGCTTGTTCTGGAAGAGCCCTTAGAAAGCGTCCAATTGGCAGACGGCAAAATAATATGTAAACTCATGCCGGGAGAAGACTACGGAGTAAAGGTATTGGACAAATCTGGAGCTCTGGACTTAGCAATTGCAGACCAGGTTTCAAATGTTTTTGCATACAATGACCGGATTTTAATCGTTTCGGCGGAGGATAATTCGATTAAGCTGGTAGAGTAAGCCAAGCATAATACTGGGATTTGGCAATTCAAGTGGAGGTATTTTGCAGGGCCTTGAGGAAACCTGTGGTACAATGTATTTAAAGAAAGTGGGAAGAGGAATGGATTATTTAACCTACATTCTTGCAGGTATTGTAACCTTTTTTGTAGTGGAGCTGCTGTCTGTGAATATCGGGTATTCTCTCGGGGCAGGGCCTTATGATGCAGGGCTTGTAGTTGCTGCCACATCATTTTTATGTGCCATAGTAGTGGTGTGTACTTTGGTGATAGTAAATACAATAAAGAACTGTACTGGTACGGGTAAAGACGCAGATGCTTGACCGTCACCTTATACAGACAATAGGCAGTGAGAACTGAAAGGAGGAAACCATGAAAAGGATTTGTATGCTGGTACTGGCGTTAAGCATTTTTGTTACCGGATGTCATGCAAGTAGTATTCAGGAAACCGGCGGAGCTTTAACGGAGGATATGGCCGATGAGGCTGAAAGGGAATACTTCCGGGACGAAACTGCGGAGGGGTTTTTTCGGGAAGAGCTTGGGATGAAAGGTTTGGAAAATCATCAGGTGTACAAGACCGGTGACACACTTAATGCGGACTTTTACTTTGCAAGAGACGTCCAAAGAAACGAAATAAGCAGAAGCAGGGATTTTGTTATGAGGATGTTCGTGTTAAGGCAAGTATACCCGATAGGGGGAGGACCCTACTGCCGGCCGGTGGCCGAGGGAGTATCCTGGGAGCAGGTGGACTACAGAGCATATATAGACGGTGCGCTGGTATTGAGGGAGAGCCTTAATCTACAGCAAGACGGGCAGTTTTCAAGCAATTACTACGAAAACACCGATCTAGAGCTTGCATCGCGAATGATTGACCAAGATATTACCCAGGAGTTTTCAAAGGAGATAAAGAGAAGCTACTGGGCGGTGCGGGATATACTTATGGAAAGAAGTTACAAGGGCAATGTTCTTATAATAAAGCTTAAGGGCTGGAAAAAGTACAACGATAAGGCCATCCAGGATATAAAAAGCAGGATAGAAAAGGACCTGGCGCCGGTGCTGGAAGCGGCGTCAATGGAAAAGTACAAGCAGAACATGGATTACCTGGGGCTGGTGCTGCAGCTTTACTCCTGGAATAACAAGTACCATGAAGAATTATTCTATAACGGCGGAGAAAAGGAATGGATAGGGGAAGACTGGATGAACTACGACTTCTTCGGCAGGAATATTGAAAATTAATGGAGCAAAGGAGTATAAAATTATGAGAAAAATAACACCGGTATTATTGTTTGTCTTAATATTATTTCTTCCTATTATTTTTAGTGGGTGTACCGCTGGAAATGAAAAAGATGCAAATAACATACCCGGAGGGCAAGTAGACAACGCCAATGAAGATACTACCCAATCGGTATTAACTTTGGACGAAATAAAGGAAAGGTATACTGACACAAATATTAAGAATATTCAAAACATCGGCGAGGAATACCTGCTTGTCGAATCACAAAAGGATACCTTTGCAAACAGGTTTGATCTTTATAATTTAAAAACAAGAGATATGGATACCCTACCAACAATGCCTTATTTTGTGACTTTGGAAAATATAGAGAACGAGAATTATTTTGTTTTCTTATCCAGCGGAAAAAATAGCCAGAGCCCGATGGGAACCTTTCCGTGCCTGATAAAATGCATTAGAATAAAGACTGATTTAAACGAGTCTGATGATTTTATAGCATTATTTGAGGAAAAATATTTCAGTTTAGAGGATGTGGTCCAATCGGGAATTAAGCATGAATGCATAATGTCCGATTTGAATATTACTTTTGAAGGTTTGGAAGTGTTATTTAAACCAATAAAGGGTAAAGAGGCACTTTTCTATGCAGCAATTACAGATATCCCTCCAACAAAAACTTCCTATGATAAAGATAAGAAGCAAATGACTTTCGAAATCGGAACCAAGCACTTGGGGGAAGGATTAAAAGGTATGAAAAAAGTAAGCATAGATGACAACCAGTTCATATCTTCATATGAGATAGAACAAAAGGATAACAAGATATATCTTATTGTGGTTCTAAAAGATTTGGCGAAAAAGTATACTATCGACATGAAAAGGCTGCCTGATGGACAGCTGCCATATTTTTTAGTGAAATTCAGATAAAAGCATTGAATTGGAAATGGGGTATGGTGACAGATTCATCGGCGCAGTAGTACCCCACCCTTGGTTTTGAACCTAGTAGTTATCCTATCAAAAGCTGTTCGGGATTTTATTAAGGCTCTTGCGCCAGAGATGGTGTCGGAAGATTAATCATCCATCCCAACAAAAGGTGATTTTTATTATAGACTATAAATAGTGGCAGATGAAGACTAATATAACACTGGATTTGCGGGCTTGTATTAAAAATATGGAGAAGGCAAATCATGAAAAGTATAAGTATGTTGGTGCTGGCATTGGGCCTTTTAATTACCGGATGCCAGAGCGGTTATATACAGGAAACCGGTGATGTGACGTTGAAGGATATGGCCGATGAGGCTGAAAGGGAGTACTTCCGGGACGAGACGGCGGAAGTTTTTTTTCGGGAAGAACTTGGGATGAAAGATTTGGAAAGGCATGAGGTGTACAAGACCGGGGACATACTTAATGCTGATTTTTATTTTACAAGAGGCGTTCAAAGAAACGATATAGGCCGCAGCAGAGACTTTGTAATGAGGATGTTCGTGTTAAGGCAGGTTTATCCAATCTCGGGAGGACCCTACTGCCGGCCGGAGGCCGAGGAGGTATACTGGGAGGAGGTAGACCACAGGGTATATTATGTTTATCATATAATTTTAAAAAGTCATAAATGTGGAGGTTAAACATGCTTGAAAAATTTAACAAAGTAACAGTATTTCAGATATTATCTATTATTGCAGCAGCTTCACTTTTCATGTTTTACTCTACTGCAACCAGTTTTCATCCTTCTATGATTCAAAGAAAAATATACATGACATTGGCTTATTTGC
>JAENYX010000081.1 GCA_016841565.1 Clostridium thermobutyricum
CTGATGGCAACCCTATGGGTATATCGTCCCAGGTATTTGACCACGTGACCGGGTGCAAAAGGCAATGCGCATCCGTGCGCAGCAAATTATGGGAGTTAACTTTGATGCAAAATATATTTGATTGAATTCAAAAATGCTATAATAGTTATATAAACCATAAAAGGTGGTGTGAATCATAAAATGGGAAAAAGTAAGAAAAATATATCCTAATAGATTTGTCAAAATTCAGATTTTAGAATCTCACATTGATGGGAATATAAGATATATTGATGAAATGGCAGTAATAAAAGCTTTTGATGATAATGCAGAAGCAATAAGAGAGTTAGTAAGGGCAAAAGATGACTTTCTTGTGTATCATACCGGAAAAGAAAAAATTGAAGTTGAAATAAAACAGATATTAGGACTTGATTTACTAATGAAGTTAGGAGTTATTATCGACTTAAAAAACCTAACGCTGAGAATAGGTATAAAGCAATGTGACATCTAAGGAGTCGCTATCCATGGCGCAAATATTTTAGGAATTATTCTAAGGAGGTTATTGTGAATTTTTTTACTTAAATATAAGAAACTCTTAGTATTTATCTTGGCAGCGCTTTTTTATATACTATCTATTAGCTTCAAGTCAATTGCGTTATATTCATCGGGGCTTCTTATATTGATGATATTTGTTTCTATATCACGGTCAGCTCTTAAAAATATTGGGAATTGTATATATTACTTAATTTTTATTGCTCCTATTTTGGGAGTTGGAATATCAGAAGTCTTAATAACAAACAAGATAATAGAGGATACCTTTATAAACGAAGTAGCTTTAATTTCGGTAGGGTATATTTCTATATGGATATTAGTTGTAAGCTTTGGTCAGATAAAAGTTGTAAAAATGGCAACTTTGATTCTTGCTCAGGTGTCAACAGCTTTATATTTAGTTGGTTCATATATTTTGAACTTTATACCTACTCGATATTTGAATGATTATTTAACAAAAGTTGAGAATTTTAATTTGGTATCGATTATTTATGGTTATGATGCAAGAAAGTTTGTGGAAATAGCTCTGCAATCTATAATTTATCCGATTATTGTAAGTGCTTTGTTAACATACATTATTGCGGAATATAGAGATATTAAACATAATGGAGCGTTCTTTAATCAATGAAGTTATCTTCTAAGTATTATTAAGGGTGCACCGTCCATGATGCACTCTAAATTGCGGGGCAGGGTACATCGCAAAACAGCGAATCTGCAAAATCTGAGAGAATATGCAAGTAATAACCAGACTTCGCAAATTCACGGGACGTTAAATGAAATCGGTCGCATAGACCGCTCTGTCCTGGCGTGTGTGCGAAGTTTTGGAAAACATCATAAAAGGCTAATAATGAGCATCAGGCCTGTGAATAATGTAATCTTGGGACGTTGCGGAAAAAATATAGATGAAATGAGGAGTAGACTTATGGACTCACTAAACAATCATGTTAGGGAATATACGATTCAACTAAGCAAAGGGCAGATCCAGAAAGATTACAAAGGAATCATGACTTTCATGTCTGGCCTGAGAACATATCTAGAGAGCATATATCCGGAATATACCGCTAGCGCCTTATATTTTGGCTACATGGATATGACATATTTCGCTTTTACCCCTTCCGATTTGAGAAATAAGAAGCTAAAGATTGCCATCGTATATTTGCATGAACAAGGTAGATTCGAAGTTTGGCTGGGTGGAAGTAACAGAAAGATCCAAGCTGAGTATATCAAGTTAATGAGCGGCAAAAGTTTAGGTGAATATAAACTGTCGCAGATTCTTCCGGGAGTAGATTCCATTATTGAGTCTATAATAGCTGAGCAGCCGGATTTTGATCATCCTGAAGAACTCAAGAAACATATTGAAAGAAAGACGATTGAATTCGTAAATGACATCACTTTTATACTGAATGAGAAATCGTAAGGAAAGAGCCAATATTTGAAGCAACGGAATCTTAGCCTCTCTCCCTATCTATATCGAATGCTTTAACGAGCCTCTCAGAATGCATATTAGTAGAATTATCAAGAATGTTTGAATGGTTCTGAGGAGCCGCCGTCCTTGGCAGCAGCTGAATCTGGGGGCGTGTGGCATCGGAGAACAAAGCACTCGCGCAGGGGTGCGGATGAGCCAAGTCATAAAGAAAGGCTCTGAGGGTCCGGTTCAGAGGCGTTGTGAAGCCGGAACGTTAGTGCGCCAAGCAAGCTTGGCGCTTCTGATAGAGTGAAAGTCCTTGTTGAGTAAGCTCTAACCAAGCACTCATATCGAGTGTTGCGCCGAAACTGGTAACAGCTAGGTGAAGTGTACACAGAGAACCATATAGGCCATAAGGAGGACCGTAACTCCTGAAGCACATTCAGCCTCGTAAACGCTAAAGCAGACGACCACGTGTTTAACGTCACGGAAGTCAAAACAAAGAAACCGCAAAAGGTGAGGTTTCGGAGGGTCTGCCGGGGTCAGAGACCGTGGCATGTATGGAGAGAAACATCAGGAACTTGGGAGGTTCCTGTTGCTCCTGCAAAAGAATAAAAGCAGGTAGGCCCATCCAATCGTAAAAAGAGGACGGCCAATGCACACAGGAATTCGGATTTACCCATAGTACTCCGAGAACGGGAGAGCCGTTTACATGGGGAAGGGGTAAACAAATATACGTAGCCCGCAAAGGAAACATTATCCGGACTGCTGGACTGGAGGAAATAATGCAAACCTCACTGCAGAAAATAGCAAGAGAGTTATGTGCCTGCAGCACATAACCGATTACGGAAGCGAGTATACCTGAGGAGCCCGGTGCGGTAGTTCCGCACGCCGGGATCTGTGCGGGGTGCGCCGGGTAACCGGCGCGTCTACCGTGACTACGATAGCCCCATAAAAGACAATAGCGAAAATGCTTGTCCAATTGTATGAATAAGGTATAATAATCTTAGAGGTGATTTACATGAATACAGTTCTTGGTAGTAAAAGAAATTCAATTCTAAGTATCGCCACAAAGCATGGGGCTAAAGAGATTAAAGTATTCGGGTCATTTGCCAGGGGGGAAGATAAACCTGGGAGTGATGTTGATGTTATAGTTAATCTTGAAGAGGGAAGATCATTATTTGACTTGATAGCTTTGAAGAACGACCTCGAAGAACTATTAGGACGTAAAGTTGATGTTGTTACCGAGGATTCTGTTCATTGGTATATCAAAGAAAAAATTATACAAGAGGCGATTGAAATATGAAAGATGACAAGGTTTATTTAATCAGTATACTTGAAAGCATCGAAAACATTGAGGATTTTACAAAGGGCGGAGAAGAAGAATATCTCATTACAAAGATGATTCAACATGCTGTTATAAGAAACTTGGAAGTCATTGGAGAAGCAGCAAAAAAGATATCTAATGAATTGAAAAAGGACTTTCCTGAGATTCCATGGCGTGAAATGGCAGGATTAAGGGATATTCTTATACATGATTATTTGGGGTAGATAACCAGAGGGTCTGGAATGTAGTTCAGAATGAGATTCCCCATCTGAAAGAAAAAGTGAAAAGAGTCTTAGATAGACATTAAGCACTGATCATAATTAATTTGGTCAGTGTTTTTAAATGAAAAAGGGCCATCGTATAACCATGTCTTCCCACAAGGGCGCGGTAAGCGATCTCGGTGCGGGAAGGATTTAGGGCGGGGCTGAGGCAGGCGCGCCGTCCCTTCGCCGGGTGGTAAGCACGCCAGGGATAAGGGTTTCGAGGGTTTGGCTCAGGAGCGTCGGGAAGCCACAGACGATAGGCGATAGGGCACCAAAATTAGGGGGAATGAGAATGAATGAGAATGAATGAGAAAAAGATTATTAGCAAACAGTACGCAAAGCCCATCCATTTTTAGCAGGACTTATTGATTTTTATCTGCTCTCCGTTGTAATTTCGGGATCTATAGCAGTTATTGAAGCAGTTATAAAAAGACCTATTGTTAAAATATCCTTAATGTATTTAGTAATTGTCTTGATTTCCGAAATAATAGCTGTAATCATATATAACAAAGTCTTTTCTAAAAAATGTTGCTGGTTAAGCCCTGGAGAAATAATAGCTGGTAGATTAATTGATGAAGATAAAAAGGAAACACCTACCGGGCATGCAGGGCTGGATAAATGGTGCAAACCTCACTGCAGAAAATAGCAAGAGAGTATGTGCCTGCAGCACATAACCGATTACGGAAGCGGGTATACCTGAAGAGCCCGGTGCGGTAGTTCCGCCCGCCGGGATCTGGTGCGGGGTGTGTTGGCTAACAGGCGCGTCTACCGTGACTAAGCAATACTGGGTGAATATTATATTTAGGAGACAGAAGAATTCATTCTTATATCAGAAAAATTCTAGGGGGGATTATTTAATGAAACTAAGTATATGCGGTTTGGATTGTAAGGAATGTGATTTTTACAAGACTCAATGTGAAGGCTGTCAGGAAGTCAACGGGATACCATTTTGGACTGAAACAGGGTGTGAGTTATTTGGCTGTTGCTCAAAAAAAGATTTTAGCACATGTGGTGATTGTGATGAATTACCATGCA
>JAENYX010000017.1 GCA_016841565.1 Clostridium thermobutyricum
CGGTTATTCCATACCGGTAGCTGTAATCCTGAAGCTTGCAGTTACCTGCCTTTTCACAGGTCAGACAATTGTATGGGTGGTTGGCCCACATAAGTCTTAATATCTCTTTTCTTGCTTCTACTACACTGGGGCTTTCTGTATATACCACCATGCCCTCTCCCACTGGAGTTGAACAGGACGTTACAAGGCTCCTTGCTTTCTCAACCTCCACTACACACATCCTGCATGCACCGTCGGGTTTTAACCGGGGGTCATGGCACAGAGTTGGCACATCAATACCCAGGCTGATGGCAGCATTCAGTATTGTTGTACCCTCGGGTACCTGAACATTGACGCCATTAATGGTAAGATTTATCATCTTCATACCGTTTACTCCTTTCCTAAGCATAATAAACACTCAATATGGTAATGTGCTTTACCTTTACCTCGTTATAATGCGGTAATCAATTGCTATTGGCAATTGCACATTGTTTGATTTAGTCTGCCTTAATACTAAACTGTGCTATTTCCTGGTTATGGCACCAAACGGACATTTCTCCTGACAGGTCCCGCATTTGATACACTGTTCCGCATTTATTGTATACGGTGTCTTTGGCTTGCCCGATATACAATTGGCAGGACAGTTCTTGGCGCATATGCCGCAACCTTTACACTTGTCTTCATCAATGACATACTGCAATAGGGCCGTGCACACACCGGCAGGACATTTCTTGTCATTTATATGAGCCTCATATTCATGCCTGAAATACCTAAGTGTTGACAGTATGGGGTTGGGCGCAGTCTGTCCCAGAGCACACAACGCCGATGCTTTTATATTTTTTGCAAGGCTTTCCAGCTTGTCAATATCCTCCATTTCACCTTTTCCCTCAGTTATCCTTTCAAGTATCTCCAGCATCCTCCTGGTACCTTCCCTGCAAGCGGTGCATTTACCGCAGGATTCATCGCAGGTGAAATCCAGGAAGAACCTGGCGATATCAACCATACAGTTATCCTCGTCCATTACTATCATTCCGCCCGAGCCCATCATAGAACCTATCTGAACCAGGGTGTCATATTCTATGGGCGTATCTATACACTCTGCAGGTATACACCCTCCGGAGGGCCCTCCGGTCTGTACCGCCTTAAATTCCTTCCCGTTGGGGCAGCCGCCGCCAATCTCATATATTACCTCCCGTACGGTTGTTCCCATTGGTATTTCCACAAGGCCGGTATTGTTTATCTTGCCTCCCAGTGCAAATACCTTGGTGCCCTTGCTTCTTTCGGTACCTATACCTGCAAACCAGTCTCCGCCCTTTAATATTATCTGGCAGATGTTGGCGTAGGTCTCAACATTGTTTAGTATTGTAGGCTTTTGCCACAGACCCTTGACCGCCGGGAATGGTGGCCTTGGCCTGGGTTCGCCTCTTTTACCTTCAATGGAGTTTAACAGTGCAGTTTCCTCGCCGCACACAAAGGCACCGGCGCCTATCTTCAGGTCTATATCAAAGTTAAATCCCGTACCCAGTATATTGTTGCCCAGTACTCCGTATTCCCTTGCCTGGTCTATGGCTATCTGAAGCCTTTTTACTGCTATGGGATATTCAGCCCTTACATATATATAACCCTGATCCGAGCCTATGGCATAGCCTGCTATCGACATTGCCTCCAGTACCGCATGGGGATCACCTTCCAGTACGCTCCTGTCCATAAAAGCACCCGGGTCCCCTTCGTCGGCGTTACAGCATACATATTTCTTGTCGTCCTTTGAATTGTACGCAAACTGCCACTTCATACCGGTGGGGAAACCGGCTCCGCCTCTTCCCCTTAAGCCTGATTTCTTTATCTCTTCTATTACCTGCTCAGGGGTCATTTCTGTAAGAACCTTTGTAATAGCCTTGTAACCGTCCATGGCTATATATTCATCAATGTTCTCGGGGTCTATTACCCCGCAGTTCCTAAGAGCTACCCGCAACTGCTTCTTGTAAAAATCTACCTGGTTTAAAGACTTGATACTGTCCTTTTCAACGGATTCTTCATAGAGAAGGCGTTTTACTATCCTCCCCTTTATAAGGTGCTCCTTTACTATCTCCTCTACGTCCTTTTCTTCAACTTTCTTATAAAAGGCTCCCTCGGGATAGACTATTACCACCGGACCCATCTCGCACAGCCCGAAGCATCCCGTTCTAACCACCTTTACTTCCCGCTCAAGCCCTTCTTCCTTGATAAGTCTGTTAAATTCGTTTGCTACAATATTTGACCCTGAGGAAGTACAGCCTGTGCCTGCACAAATCAGTACATGGGAACGAAATATATCCATGTGTTTACCCTCCCTCTACATTCTCTACATTCCAAAACTCTATTTATCTACACTTCCTATGGTATACTCTTTAACGACTTTTCCGTTTACGATATGCTCTGCTATAACCTTGGCAACCTTATCGGGCGTCATTCTGACATAGGTTACCTTTTCTTCGCCAGGCTTATAAACCTCAGCAATAGGCTCGTACTCGCATACTCCTATACACCCTGTCTGGGACACTACCACATCCTGCAGTTTCCTTTTATTTACTTCTTCTACAAAGGATAAAAGGACCGGCCTGGCTCCGGCTGCTATACCACAGGTAGCCATCCCCACAACAATCCTTGTACCCTTCCTTTCCTTACGGATATTTATCTTTTCCAGCGTTTTATTCCTTATTTCCTCCAATTCCTGGATTGTCTTCACAATTTACACCCCCATCTTATTTGTTTGCATATCCATCAAAGGCATTTCTGACAACAAACAAACCTTCCGTATTCTATCAGCAAACGCTGACTACTTATACTGTTTAAGAATATCCGGAATTTTATCTACCGTTAGCCTGCCGTATACATTGTCGTCTATCATCATTACCGGTGCCAGTCCGCATGCCCCCAGGCATCTGGTGGCTTCCAGGGTGAATTTTAAATCCTCGGTTGTATCGCCCACATCAATACCAAGCTCTTCTTTCACTTTCTCCAGTATGCTCTTTGCTCCCTTTACGTAGCAGGCGGTACCCATGCAAAGGCCTATGGTATGCTCTCCCTTTGGTTTTAGTGTAAACTGTGCATAAAATGTCGAAACTCCGTAAATCTCCTGAAGGGAGACATTCATTCCTTCAGCAATGAACTTTTGTACTTCCAGAGGCAGATACCCGAAAATATCCTGGGCTTTCTGCAGCACGGGAATTAGTGATCCTCTCTTTTCCCTGTACTCGTCAATTATCTCCTTCAGTTTGTCAAAGTTCTCCGGTACGTCCACTGGATCCCGAACCTCTTTTACTGCCATTGGTTTCCCTCCCATTACTCCATGTTTGTTATTTATCTATCAATCCTGATTCAATTCTAACATATAATTTAAAAAAAATATAGATATATTCAAAAAAAATAGGTATATATAAGTGATTCTTTGGAAATACTACATAAATTATTAAATAAAAACAGAACTATTTATATGGCCTATAATCCAGACCGATGCAAATTCATGCAATCGGTTAACAGCAAGCCCTCACTTTCCGGATATAAACTGCCGGCTTCAGTCTGATATTGCCATCCATGTCATAGCTTTATAAAGGCCCGCTTTATATGCTGTAACGGACATGCAGGGTATAAAACGTTTGTTATTTATCAATCAATACTATTTTAACATAACATTTATGTACAAGTTATTGTTTTCTAATAATACTTGTTTTCCATTTATCAAGCAAAAGCTGATTTGTAATCGGCTTGGTATAGTTATTTTCAACAAAATCCTTCAAAAAACAAAAAACACTAAAAAAGTGTTTTTTGTTTAGTAATATGCCCGGAAACTGATAAGCCGGCTCAGAGCAATTATATTTTTCCCGTATCTGTCAAAACCTTCAAAATAAGAGAGGCCAAAAACCCTCCGGCCACAGCCGTTATGAATTGAGGCCAACTAAACATCATACTCATCATTTTTGCTGCCGGTACAGGTACTATTAATGCATTAATGAAGACCTTTATCATCAAATAAAGGGCTACAGCTTTTAAAAAAGATGAAAGACCTATCGCTGTCCATTTGCTTTTCGCGTACCATCGGCCATATATTATTACCAGTATCAAGTTACCCACTGAGACTATGGGTATCAGCCATACAAACGCAATGTGCTGCTGCATAAAGGCTATTATTGGAGCAATAATACTTATAATTATGCCCCCCCATACTCCCACAACCACAGAAGATACAGCAAGAGATGCATTTACCAGACTTCCTATTATAAGAGTTGAGCCTAATCCCGGAAGTGCAATCAAAGGCCTCAGCATCTGGCATACAACTGTCACAGCAAGCAGCAGTGCCGTTCTTGTTACAAATTTTATGTTATTCATTGATAAAACCGACCCCCTTATTAAAAGTTATTTATATTTCTTTCTTAGAAATTGATGTTCTGATATTTACATTCTTTAAATTACCAAGCTTCCCGGTAAGACTGTTTATCTGGTCCAATGTCCCCAAAACTGTAATGGCAATAACCGATATATCTTCTTTTTCGAAAGGGATACCCATACGCCCTTTAATTATTTCCTTAAATTCTGAGACTATATTATTAAACTGTGACTGTATCTCACGGGGCTCCTCCAGTATGGCCCCTATGACCGCAATACGCTTATTCATGGTTTCCTCCTGAATACTTAAGTTTTTCGGCTGACAGCCTTTCCATATACGGATGTTTGAACCATAACTCCGTTATTGTTAATATATACTTATAAATAAAAACTTCCGCCGAAACGGAAGCTAGGAAACAAAATGATTGCCCTAATTCCCTTTCGGGTTAGATATACCTTTCCCGTCAGGTACAAGCCATATCCTGCTAACAAATAATTCAAGAAAATATCTCAAACCATTTGAAACTGCCTTAAGGCCATGTCGGATTGACTTTTTTTCTTTTTAAGCTATGCATCAGATTATTACTTACAGGTTATCTATACTATTTTCTCCCTCTTAGTATAGTGTGTATGAAGCAGCTCATGGGCCTTATGACTGTTTGGCTCTTTAAAGTATTCCTCATAGATCTTTTTAATCATGGGATTTTCATGGGATTTTCTAAAGGGCATATCCTTATCCTCTTCATATATAGCTCTGGCCCTGGCAACCTTAGGATCGATCTCCATCCTGGTCTTCGCGTCTACTATTGGTTGACCTCCACCGTTGAGGCAGCCCCCTGGACAGGCCATCACTTCGATGAAGTGATATTCCTTTTCTCCCGATAATATTTTGTCCATCAGCTTTCTGGCATTGCCGGTACCGTGGGCTACTGCAACCTTAACTTCCAAGTCTCCCACCATAACAGCTGCTTCCTTTACTCCTTCAATGCCTCTTACTCCGTTAAAATCAATACTGTCAAGTGTCTTACCGGTAACCAGCTCATATACCGTCCTCAACGCGGCTTCCATTACTCCCCCTGTGGCTCCGAATATTACTCCTGCACCTGTGGATTGGCCAAGGGGATTATCGAAAACTTCGTCCTCCAGTTTGGCAAAATCTATATTTGCCTGCTTTATCATGCTTGCGAATTCCCTTGTAGTTATAACAACGTCAACGTCCGGATATCCGTTCTTACTGAACTCAGGCCTTTGGGCTTCAAATTTTTTGGCAGTACACGGCATCACCGATATCGTACAAATCTTCCCGGGGTCAATACTGTTCTTTTCGGCAAAATATGATTTTATGACCGAACCCATCATCTGCTGCGGGGATTTGCATGTGGACACATTATCAAGAAGCTCTGGAAAGTTGTGCTCACAGAACTTTATCCATCCCGGACTGCAAGAGGTTATCAAAGGAAGCTTCCCTCCGTTTTTCACCCTGTTTAGCAGTTCCATGCCCTCCTCCATTATTGTAAGGTCTGCAGTAAAGTCGGTGTCAAATATCCTGTCAAATCCAAGTCTCCTGGCTGCTGCCGCCATTTTCCCGGTAGCCCTTGTACCTATTGGCATTCCGAATTCTTCCCCAATAGCCACCCTGACCGCAGGCGCTGTCTGTAATACCACATATTTTTCAGGGTCGGAAAGGGCTTCCCATACTCTGTCGGTATCATCCTTTTCCCTTAAAGCGCCCACCGGGCAATTCACTATGCATTGACCACAGTTGATACAATTAACCTCGCTTATACTCCTTTCAAAAGCAGGTTTTATCATTGTGCCGAAACCTCTGTCTGTTGCACCTATGGCATGTACTGTCTGTATGTTACCACACACACTTTCGCATCTCCTGCAGAGTATGCATTTATTGGCGTCTCTGACAATGGAAGGCGATTTTTCATCAAGTTCATACTCAATGTTATTCCCTTTAAATCTTATTTCTTTAACGCCAAGATCCTTAGCCAGCTTTTGGAGTTCACAATTTCCACTTCTCACACAGGTATTGCAGTCTCCATTGTGGTTGGACAAAATAAGCTCAAGATTTGCCTTTCTTGCTTCCCTGACCCGTTTTGTATTTGTATATACAACCATACCCTCCGATACCGGAATTACACACGCCGCTTGCAGGCTTTTGGCCTTCTCGACTTCAACCAGGCACATCCTGCAGGCGCCAATCTCATTTATCCCTTCCAAATAACACAGGGTCGGTATGTCAATATTAACACTTCGAGCCGCTTTGAGAATTGTATAGTCTTTTGGGACTTCCACTCTTATTCGGTCAATTGTAAGTGTTACTTTTTCCATATCCTACACTCCTTCCATTAACATATGGTTATTTTTTATATATGGCATCAAACGGGCATTTCTCCTGACAGGTCCCGCATTTGATACACTGTTCCGCATCTATTGTATACGGTGTCTTTGGTTTGCCCGAAATACAATTGGCAGGACAGTTTTTGGCGCATATGCCGCAGCCTTTACATTTGTCTTCATCAATGACATACTGCAAAAGGGCAGTGCATACACCGGCAGGACATTTCTTGTCCTTTATATGAGCCTCATATTCATGTCTGAAATATCTCAGGGTTGACAATATGGGGTTGGGCGCAGTCTGCCCCAGAGCACACAAAGCAGAATCTTTAATGTTTGTTGCCAACTGCTCAAGCATCTCGATATCTCCTTCTTCGCCTTTACCTTGGGTAATTCTTGTTAGTATTTCAAGCATGCGCTTTGTACCAATTCTGCAGGGCGTACATTTACCGCAGGATTCATCGCAGGTGAAATCCAGGAAGAACCTGGCGATATCAACCATACAGTTATCCTCGTCCATTACTATCATTCCGCCCGAGCCCATCATAGAACCTATCTGAACCAGGGTGTCATATTCTATGGGCGTATCTATACACTCTGCAGGTATACACCCTCCGGAGGGCCCTCCGGTCTGTACCGCCTTAAATTCCTTCCCGTTGGGGCAGCCGCCGCCAATCTCATATATTACCTCCCGTACGGTTGTTCCCATTGGTATTTCCACAAGGCCGGTATTGTTTATCTTGCCTCCCAGTGCAAATACCTTGGTGCCCTTGCTTCTTTCGGTACCTATACCTGCAAACCAGTCTCCGCCCTTTAATATTATCTGGCAGATGTTGGCGTAGGTCTCAACATTGTTTAGTATTGTAGGCTTTTGCCACAGACCCTTGACCGCCGGGAATGGTGGCCTTGGCCTGGGTTCGCCTCTTTTACCTTCAATGGAGTTTAACAGTGCAGTTTCCTCGCCGCACACAAAGGCACCGGCGCCTATCTTCAGGTCTATATCAAAGTTAAATCCCGTACCCAGTATATTGTTGCCCAGTACTCCGTATTCCCTTGCCTGGTCTATGGCTATCTGAAGCCTTTTTACTGCTATGGGATATTCAGCCCTTACATATATATAACCCTGATCCGAGCCTATGGCATAGCCTGCTATCGACATTGCCTCCAGTACCGCATGGGGATCACCTTCCAGTACGCTCCTGTCCATAAAAGCACCCGGGTCCCCTTCGTCGGCGTTACAGCATACATATTTCTTGTCGTCCTTTGAATTGTACGCAAACTGCCACTTCATACCGGTGGGGAAACCGGCTCCGCCTCTTCCCCTTAAGCCTGATTTCTTTATCTCTTCTATTACCTGCTCAGGGGTCATTTCTGTAAGAACCTTTGTAATAGCCTTGTAACCGTCCATGGCTATATATTCATCAATGTTCTCGGGGTCTATTACCCCGCAGTTCCTAAGAGCTACCCGCAACTGCTTCTTGTAAAAATCTACCTGGTTTAAAGACTTGATACTGTCCTTTTCAACGGATTCTTCATAGAGAAGGCGTTTTACTATCCTCCCCTTTATAAGGTGCTCCTTTACTATCTCCTCTACGTCCTTTTCTTCAACTTTCTTATAAAAGGCTCCCTCGGGATAGACTATTACCACCGGACCCATCTCGCACAGCCCGAAGCATCCCGTTCTAACCACCTTTACTTCCCGCTCAAGCCCTTCTTCCTTGATAAGTCTGTTAAATTCGTTTGCTACAATATTTGACCCTGAGGAAGTACAGCCTGTGCCTGCACAAATCAGTACATGGGAACGAAATATATCCATGTGTTTACCCTCCCTCTACATTCTCTACATTCCAAAACTCTATTTATCTACACTTCCTATGGTATACTCTTTAACGACTTTTCCGTTTACGATATGCTCTGCTATAACCTTGGCAACCTTATCGGGCGTCATTCTGACATAGGTTACCTTTTCTTCGCCAGGCTTATAAACCTCAGCAATAGGCTCGTACTCGCATACTCCTATACACCCTGTCTGGGACACTACCACATCCTGCAGTTTCCTTTTATTTACTTCTTCTACAAAGGATAAAAGGACCGGCCTGGCTCCGGCTGCTATACCACAGGTAGCCATCCCCACAACAATCCTTGTACCCTTCCTTTCCTTACGGATATTTATCTTTTCCAGCGTTTTATTCCTTATTTCCTCCAATTCCTGGATTGTCTTCACAATTTACACCCCCATCTTATTTGTTTGCATATCCATCAAAGGCATTTCTGACAACAAACAAACCTTCCGTATTCTATCAGCAAACGCTGACTACTTATACTGTTTAAGAATATCCGGAATTTTATCTACCGTTAGCCTGCCGTATACATTGTCGTCTATCATCATTACCGGTGCCAGTCCGCATGCCCCCAGGCATCTGGTGGCTTCCAGGGTGAATTTTAAATCCTCGGTTGTATCGCCCACATCAATACCAAGCTCTTCTTTCACTTTCTCCAGTATGCTCTTTGCTCCCTTTACGTAGCAGGCGGTACCCATGCAAAGGCCTATGGTATGCTCTCCCTTTGGTTTTAGTGTAAACTGTGCATAAAATGTCGAAACTCCGTAAATCTCCTGAAGGGAGACATTCATTCCTTCAGCAATGAACTTTTGTACTTCCAGAGGCAGATACCCGAAAATATCCTGGGCTTTCTGCAGCACGGGAATTAGTGATCCTCTCTTTTCCCTGTACTCGTCAATTATCTCCTTCAGTTTGTCAAAGTTCTCCGGTACGTCCACTGGATCCCGAACCTCTTTTACTGCCATTGGTTTCCCTCCTTATCAAGACTAATCATTTATCCTAACTCATCCATTAATTCTTATGTCTTTTTCCTGTATCACCCCACTAGCTTAATGTCTTAGTTTTTAGAAGACATTGATATAAAGAACCGCCCCCTGGAATTCCGGAAGCGGTTTTTTTGCAATACCATAACACGCTCCTCTTCTTTCCGCACTGGGAGGCATATCCGTTTCCGAACATACCCTAACGGTCTGAAGGCCATGGTCAAACTTTAGGCCAACGGACTCGAAGAGAATTATTATTTTATTGATATAATTATAACATAATTCTTGCAATTATACAATATTAATATCATATTCGACATTAATATTTATGTTAAGCTTTAGTATGCAATCCGAGGTAAACACTTATATATCCTGCTGTGTAAGGCCTTAACTATAGCTTATGCCGACTTAACGCATAGGCTTAATTATTAGTTAAAGATTTAACGTTTTTTGATGTGCTGCCGCGGAATTTTCTTTCATTCCTTTTCTTAAAATCACCCACATATTTGCCTCATTATTAATAACCTGAATATCTGAGATATCCAAAGCTTTTAGCAGCTCATGATAATCAATATTGGTACTGTCAACTTTCTTCACCATATTTTTTCTCCAATGGCTGTCCCTTTTCTGCATCTCAATATCTATCTTCTTTTTTAACCGATATGTCCCAAAACCTCCGCCAACATACGCCATCCCACCGGGTGCCAATACCCTGTTTATCTCTTTAAAAGCCTTTTCCCTGTCCTCCCAGAAGAATAACGAACCTCTGCTGATAACCAAGTCTACAGTATTGTCCCCCATTGGTATGCAGTAAACATCCCCAAGGACAGTGTTAAGCCTGTTTTCCATACAGCTTCTTGCTATGTTTTGCTCTGCTAAAGACAGCATATCTTTGGATTTATCCAATAAATATACTTCAAGATTTGTTACCTTTGCCATCTCTATACCCAGATGACCGGTACCGCTACCTACATCCAGACAGATTCCGTCGGTTATTTGGGTTCTATTTTTGATTTGCTTAGCTATTATCGGATATACAGGTGCAAATACTTCATTAACCGTTTTCTCAAAATCCAAAGCGTCGATACTTACTTGTTTTTTTTCCCTGTTCCGACATATTACATTTTCTATTTTATCAATAATTACCGAAAACATTGCGTCCCTGTTTTCTTGTGTAATCGCAAAGACTCTTACGTCCTTCCTGTTTCGAATGGTGTTAAGAAAAGGTGTTTCCTTTAGCTTGAGAACTCCCAGAACAGGCGTGTCGGAATCCAAAATATTCAATACCATATCTTGAAACCGAATAGCATTGCTTTCAAAAAAGCCCAACTCGTCCATCACGATTAAATCCGGATTGCCCTTAAGACAATCTTCCAATATCTTAACTCCATAATCGTCAAAAGTTGAAGGTATGGAAACCCAATGATTCTCATTTATACATCTGCCAATAAAAATATTCTTTTGTTCTTTGCTTCCTTGTCGGATGTCTTCTATATAGAAACCCTCTAATCTTTTATTTTTAAAGTAGCGTGAGGTTCTAAATCCCGAAATATGAAAGAAAGTGAGATTATCAATAACTTTGTCAATTAATGTGCTTTTCCCTACATGTAAATCCCCCGCTAAAAATAAATTATTACTCATCAATTCTCACCTCGGTCTATTCTCATACTCTTTTTAAGAAAGTAATCCTGTCTCTTAAACGGTCGCCGCCCTCTGCTCTGTGCGCCAGGCTCTCACCATAATAAGCTCTCCTGCGATACTGATAGCAATCTCTGCGGGAGTCTCTGCCTTGATTGAAACACCGATAGGGGTATACACACGTTCAAGGGCCTCCTTCGGTATCCCTGCTTCCAGCAATCTGGCGTTAGTCTTGGCAATTTTTTGTCTGCTTCCTATCACACCAATATAGCAGGCAGGGGTACGAAGTGCCTGCTCCTGTACAATCAAATCATAGTTATGACCCCGGGTGGCTATAACAACATAGTCGTTTTCTGTCACGACTACGCTCTCGTGGATCTTTTCAAAATTGCCGACTATAACATCATCCGCCATTGGAAACAGCTTACTGTTTGCAAATTCTTTCCGGTCGTCCATGACTGTGCAGCGAAATCCTATATGAGCTATAACCGGAACCAACTCCTGTGCTATGTGGCCCCCGCCAAAAATAACCACCTTTCCTGCCCGTACAAGCGGTTCGGTATAGTATTTCTTTCCTCCTGCATTGATTTGCAAGCTGCGTCCTTTCAGTAGAGGCTCTAGTTCATTTTCGCTCAATTCCAGTCCAGCCATCCCTGTGGTTTTACTGTAAACGCCCATACTCCACGCCGTTTCATCGGTAATGTCTGTGATTATCCAGGAATCCTCGTCATTATCCAGCAAGGTAAGGATACGTTCCACAAGGGAAAGAAAACTTTGCTCGCCGGCTGATACAAACTGATAATACACCACCACATCACCACCGCAGATCATTCCTAAATCTTCCACCTGCTTGGGCGCAAGCTTATAACCTTTTGTATAGGACCTTTTATCTTTGAGGATTTCTTCGGCAAGCTGCCCGGCCTTGTACTCTATGATTCCCCCACCTATGGTACCATACAGACGGCCATTTTTACTCACCAGCATTCTTGCCCCCGCTCCGCGGGGTGTTGATCCCGAGCTTGCAATAACGGTAACAAGTACTGTATTATCTCCATCCAGCATGCATTGCCTGAGAGCTTGAAAAAGTCCTTTCACTCTTGAAAACCTCCTTCTTTCTCATTGTATTCCTGCGTTAGAAGTGCAAAAAGTCCGCCGCTGCATCTGATTTCTTTTTCCATGATGTCGTGCAGTACCAATGCTGTCCGATAGTTCTCCTCTATCGACTTTAGGGCTTCCGGGTCTTCATAAAAAACATTCATCTTCTCCATAAATCTCTGCTCCAATGCAACTATCCCGTCATCACCCACATATTTGTCGGCAAGGTAAATAACCGTCACTTCGGATATCCTGCCCTGTTCTTCCGGGTCAGGCTTCATGTGTTGGCGTACAATATCCGCTATTTCAACAAAACCTTTGTATAAAAGGATATCTGCACCCACTACTGCATGGTCACGCTCTGTTCTCGCAATATCGTGCAGCAGCGCCGCCGCTTCAATGACCGGTACATCCAAACCATACCCTTTGCTGTTTAAGAGTTGTGCTAAAAATACCGCCACCCGGGCAACCAAACGACAATGCTGCTGCACTCTTACCGGCACGTGATAATCAGACAACACCTGAATGCACTGCTCACTTGTTGGTATCATTATTACTAACCTTCCTCTGCCATTTGTTTTAAAAATTCCACTCCTCAGAACAACCATTCATAATTCTTCGCCACGTTTTGGTCTATTTATTAAATTTTATGCTTTCCGCATACCTTTTAAGCAGATGGTAGTCCTCCGGCCTATCGACATCAATAGTAATTCCCTTATCCGGGAGCTCAATGGTCTTCTTAGTACCGTCGAATGCATCAATAGCCCCTTTTAGACCCCCATCTCCTTTATAGGAAACAAGCCGGGGTATTATATGGCTTTTTATTAGTACTGGGTGTCCCCTTTTCCCATTATGTGTAGGCAATAAAATGCTGCAGTCGCTATAATACATATATCCTATCATGGTAAACAAACTCTGGCGGGAAAAAAGCGGCACATCTCCCGGCAAAAAGAACACCCGGTTGGCCTTGTCCTGAATATGGTTTAGTCCCATACATGCCGAATGGAACATATCAGTACTGGCGTATCTTTCGTTATATAAGCACATTACGTTAAGCCCGGACAGGTGTTTGCGTAGCTCCCCGGCATTATTCCCGGTGACCACCACCACTGTTGATACTCCTGCAGACTTCAGGGTTGAAATAGCAGTCTTAATCACAGTCGAACCTGAAATCTGCAACATTGGTTTAAAAGCCTTCATCCTTGAAGACAATCCGGCCGCCACCACCACCGCTCCGGTTTTCATGCCATTACCTCCTTTTGATGTAACCTGTTTTAGTATCCTGACCTTATCCCTTCTTCCCAGATAACCGGCTATAGGACATCTTAATCACGATAGGAGCAGCAGTAGTCGGCTACACCCTTTATTATCAGTTTGAAGCTGGAATTGGCAGATACGACAAAGCTGTCCCCTTCTTTATAAAGAGTATAGTCCGTTTCGCCGCGGCGCATTATTTTCATCTCTCCGCCAAGAACCTCCATCAGTTCTTCACTACCCGTATTAAACTCGTACTCGCCCGGCAAAAAGATTCCGAGGGTCTTCCTTTCGCCTTTTTCGGTATAAACGGTTCTGCTGGTTACCCTGCCGCCAAAATAAACGTTAGCCTTCTTGATTATTCTTGCATTTTTAAATTCCATATCTTCTCCTCCTCACATAATATTTTGAATAAGTTCAAAGTTATCTCCGTTCTAAGCAGATATGCCTTTTCGCTGCGCCGGTAAAGGGGCTGACCTGAGCGCGGCTTATCCTTATGTCAACGCTACAGGCAAGATTTGTTTTTATATATGACGACAGCCTGCTGCTGTCCAAATCTTGCACCGCTTCCACTGTCAGGCTTAAAACATCCGCCCGGTCCGACACGATAAGCTTGGCACCGTAGTTGCGAATACCGGGAACCGCAAACATGACCTCGTCCAGTTTATGTATACTCAAGCCTTCCCCGCCTTTTAATGATATGGTATTGGCGTACCGGCCCATAACCTTGTCAAGTCGTGGCAGGATACCACCGCAGAAACAGGCCCCTGTCAGCATTCGTGCCATATCCCCGGTACGGTAGCGTATAAGCGGCATGGCCTCCCGGGCAAGCGTTGTAATCACAACCTCACCGTACTGACCTGGCACAGCCTGTCTTCCCGACTCCGGGTCCACAATCTCAAACAGCAGGTCGGCGTCACGCAAATGATAACCTAATCCCGCCCTGCATTGGACACCGCCGCCGAAACCCGTTTCGGTCATCCCGTAATGGGTAAACACACGGCACTTCCACCTGTCCACCAAATCCTTTATAATACTTTCCGGCACATAATCGGCACTTAGCAGCACGCTTTTGGGACGTAAATTTCCATCCGTACGGGCCATATGTATTACCTCAGCAGGTACCCCCACCAGGCAGTCAAACCCCTTGGCTGCATCAATCGCCCTTTGCACATCCTTTACATTGCCGTGTATATGCGCCTCCGCGCCAATCCGTGACAGCGCTTTCTGCAATAAATCGCCTATACTGTATTGGGTTGCTCCCGACATCAAAACAAGGGTTTTCTCTCCGCTTTGCGTCATTGTAGACATGCCGCAGGCAAAGAAATCGGCCGTTTTCTCCAAATCCTGCCCGGTGAAAAAAATCCTTTTAGGCCTTCCCGAGCTGCCGGAGGTGGACAGCGTAACAATACGTGATACCTCCCGCTGCGGTACGCAGAGAAAGCTCTCAGGGTTGCAGACAACATCCTCCGGCCGGGTAAAGGGAATATCCTGCATATCATGCACCCATTCAAGCCTTGCGGTATCAACTCCCTGAAGCCTTTCGGCATAATACCTGCAATTTCCCCGGGCGTATTCTATGGTCTCTTTTACTTTTTCCATCTGCCACTTCTTAAGGGTTTCCGCCGTAAGCCGTTCCTTTAAACCGGTACGCCGGGCCACCCATGCCTGAACCGGTGAAATCATCTATATGCACTCCTTTTTGGCAATAATAAGGCAGTATCCGCACTTAACAGCCCGCATCTTGCAGCAGTCGGTTTTCAAATTGGCATACAGCGCATTTATGCCGTACTCAAAAATCATCTGTCCCCAGGTTGCCCGCAGGAGGTCTGAATAATCTTCAAATAGTTCAACCGAAAAATTATTGCTCTGAAGTTGCCTGCAGAGTTCTTCCCTGGAGGCTACCCGCCCCAGCAGACCGCAAAGCTGCGCCGGTTGGCCCCGGGCATAGATGTCGGAAATTATTAAATATCCGTCAGGCTTCAGAATACGGGTAACTTCACTTAATACCGCATCGGGGTTTTTCATTTTGGACAGGCTGCACTCAAAAAACATCCCGTCCATCTCCCGGTCACCGAAGGGCATGTGCAAAGCATCGCCGAGCCGCAGCCAGTCTGACTGCGGGTAAGCCTTGGCCTGTGCCAAAACCTCAGCATCCTTTTCGATGCCGTAGGTGTCCAGCCCGTATTTACCTGCGACATGCCTCACCGTAGCGCCCAAACCGCAGCCCACGTCGAGCAGCTTTGCGCCTTTGGTAAAATTGCAAAACTCCATTGCCCTGTCGGTTATGGTAAACCCTCCCGGACGGCAAACTCCGGTATTGCAAACTTCCGCCTTATTCATAATCATGGCTTTTGCCACCTTGAAAGATAATAAGAACAAAAGGGCACAAACCTGTCCTTATCGAATACATGGAGGCTGCACCGGCGCAGACGCTCCATATCTATATTACCGGCATCCTGGAATGCCATAGCCGTCACCGTGAAGCCGTGGGTCTTTACCCGCTGCAGGAAGTATTCCATGCTGTTTATATCCGGCTCATTACTGCAGCAGCATGGCTTATCATTTTGGACCTGCGGCTGCCGCTGCCAGCGGCGGGATATAAATGCACGGTTTTTTTCGGCAGGGGTAGGAGTGCAACACCCTTCCCCGGCCTGTTCGCGATGCGATAAGGGTACAAGCCTATCCGGCATCACAACGAAATTGCCGTGAAAGCCGCACAAGGGATGGTTGCAGCGGGATGGAATTATGTTTTCCAGCTTAATGAGCCCGCCGGCCTGTTCCTCAATCCCAAAAAGAAGCTCATCCAACGTAAACCGCATATCATCCGCGGGCAGTTCGGGTATGCGGCCAAAATAGCTTACCGGCTGGAAATGCACGCCGCGAACCGCCGGCGACCGGGACACGGCAAACTTCAGTATATCTCCTATGTTATGGGTGTTAATCCCGGGAACCAGCGTCGGCACAAGGGTTACGCCTATATTGTATTCTGCACAGTTGTCAATAGCCCGCTGCTTTACTTTAAGTAGCCTTCTCCCGCGCAGCTTTTGGTGTATGGCGTCCTCGGTGCCGTCAAACTGCATGAATACAAAGGACAGCCCCGCCCGGGCAAGCTTCTCCAGGTATCCCTTGTCCCCGGCCAGGCGTATGCCGTTGCTGTTTAACTGTACGTACCTGCATCCGGCTTCCTTTGCCGCGGCAACTATCTGCGGCAGGTCGTCGCGCACAGTGGGCTCGCCGCCGCTTAGCTGCACCAATGTTTCTCCCGGTTTTGCCAGCCGGTTTAACCAAAGGCGGATTTGCTCCAACGTCGGGTCGGGGCTGCCCTTATTGTCGGCAAAGCAAAAACGGCAGTTAAGGTTGCAACGGTCGGTAACCTCCAGCAGAGTACAGCAAGTGTCCTGGGCATGGTACGAGCAAAGGCCGCAGTCATTGGGACAGTTAGGGTTCCCTCCATCACCCGTTTCTCCCGCGTTTTTGGTCCAGTCATCCATATCCACATGCCCGCGCCATATAACGGTGGAAAAACCTCCGTGATCGGGACATTCCTTCTGCATGTATATACTGCCCTTTATTCGCACATAACTGGCCGGCAGTCTCTTAAGGCATACCGGACAGACACTGTAAGTATTTCGGATAATCTCCCTATCTCCCATTTACTTGTCCTCCAACTGCATTTCCACTTCTGCTATCCGGCCTTTGGCCAGGTCCTCCGGAATATAAACCTCGCCGCATTCCGGACATCTCAGAATATCGGCATGGAAGCTGTGTCCCAAATACTCGAAATATGTCTTCTGGGCTTTAAGCTCCACCCTGCACCTATGACAAATGAGCGTATTCTTTTCTTTCATGCCGTTATTCCTCCTCTATCTTCATTCGGTGGCTGTACGCGTTCAGCAATTCAAACCCGTCATCCCTCTTGCGGTACAGAGCCCAGTAGGTCATACAACCAATCATCAAATGCCCGGCAAAGGAGTTGGAGTTTGCATCCTCAATCTTCCTTCCACTTAGTTCGCAGTGTTCCACCACTTTCTCAATATCGGATTCCAGTATCATTTCATCGCTCAGCTTTTGCTTAAGGCCCGGGGAAATGTACAGTTTTATTTTGTTTTCCATTTGTTCTTCCTCCGCTTCTTTCTTCCAGTATTCCTCCAACAGCTTGCGTTTAAGCTGGGTTCTATTGTATCTTCGCCCCGTCAGGGTGGGAGGTTTTCTGACAGCGTCATTCAGGCCGAATATTACATCCAATATGTGATAACACGGCTTCCCTGCCGACGCAAAGATGTCCCGGCAATTTGCACAGTATGCTATATAGGGATTGTCACTCTGCGCAATTCTCACCTTTACCACCTCACGGGCAAATGAGGGGTTGGCGGCAGATACCTGTCCGCCCCAGCTGCAGCACCGGGCATATTTTCCCTCATAGGGGAGCCTTTGAAGGCTGAAGCCTGCCTGCCCGGCCAGTTGTCGTACCGCCTGATGGAGCTCTGGTTCGTTTCTGCCGGTACAGGGGTCAAAAACCGAAACGGTTTCACCGCCTGCATCCCTGGCCGGGTAAATACCCAGTTCCGATATCAAGTTGTAAAGGAAAACGCCCTGCACTTCGGGTAAGTATTTCCCGAACATCTGCTTGCAGGTGGGACAGGCAAAGACTGCGGCTGGCTTTCCAAGGGAAATCCAATCTTCCCGCAGCCTTTCTACTACATCCCTGTGAATAGGGCCTTCCCCCGCCCATTCGGCGGGAGCTCCGCAGCAGCCCAGCATGAGGGCGGTATCTGGGTGGTGTGTCGTAAGGAGCCGATAGCTCTCGGTAACATACCGGGGGTCCGACGCCCCCAACTGGCAGCCCGGGAAAAACACGTACCTGCTTTTGGTGTGCCCCTTCGGCAGCTTACAAAGTGCTGCCTCATGACTGTTTGTAAACTCCATGTCCCGAAGCCAGAAGTCATGGAACGCCCAGGGCATAGCCCCCTTTTGGCGCATGGCGCGATGACTTTGAAGCAGCAAGTCGCCGGTATCTATCCCTTGAGGACACACCTCTTTACACAGTCCGCACTGGTTGCAGGTGGATATAAGACGCGTTGCCACGGTACCGTCCCCGTCAAGGGTACCGGGATGAACGGTAATCTCGGCCTCTTCTCCTATGCGCTTGGGGAACTTGCTGTAATAGCGCATTAAATCGCAGTGACGGATACAGGCGTCACAGCTGCATAAAAGACAGCGCCTGGCCTCGTTCACGGCATGGTCCTGAGTAAAGGGTTCTCCCCGGGCAAGCAGCGCCTGCTCCTGAATAGTAATAAATTCGGGGTTTAACTGGATTTTTGTTTCTCCCTCTTCCAAGGGCTGGTTCATACCACCGGTCTTTATATACCGTTCTATGGCCTTTGTCACATTCAAACCGTCTGCTATGGCCTCTATTATGTTCCTGCCGCAAAGCTCCCCGCCGAGGAATACTCCGGGTTTGTTGCTTGCAAAGGCTCCCCTTGGGTCGGATTTCAGTCCGAAATCGGTACCGCCTGCTCCGGTGGCAATGTACACGGCATCAAAATCCAGTTGTTCCAAGCTTTTAATTTCGCTATTAAGAAGCAGCGTATAATCCTCATACATAAACTGTCTTTCAATCTCGGCCAGAAAAACCTCCGGAGGCAGTAGGTCCCACAGATGACCCCCGATTCTACCCGACTTTTCCAAAACAGTAACGTCATATTTTTTGGATGACAGGCGGAGAGCACACCCAAGCCCGCTTATACCTGCTCCGATTACCGCTATCTTTTTGTTTTTTGCAGGCAGGTTATAGCTGTTTGGTTTTATGTTTCGCGCGTAGTCTATAGCCGACTTTTCAAGAAGCCTCATTGCAACGGCCTGGTCCTTAAAGCGCCTGAGGCATACGTCTTTGCAGGGCTCATGGCATATTTCCGATACTATGCCGGGAAACCCAACCGCGTTCAGGTAAGTTCTGTACGCAGCATTAAAAGCACCCCGCTGAATTTTGGGAATAAAATCCCTGATATCCAGCCCAAAGGGGCAGGCAACAGTGCAGAAAGCAGGCTCATTTTGCAGACAGGTTTTAATTTTCTCCTTAAACTTTTCCATAACAGGCTCCATTATTAAATATTAAGTATTAATAAAGTTACATAACATGTGTCATCCTGAGGAGGAACGACTGAATTATCTTTATTTGCCTTCCGAAAGATTCTTCGCTTACGCAAGACCTTCGCTTGGCTCAGGATGACAGTTGTGCAAAGCCTTTATAACATTATATATAGGCTATTTTTTGTTATTTTGTACTCCAAAACAGTTATTGCGGCATCCGGACTGTGAAAATTACCACAGTCCGGACACAAACACAATACACTGGCATACTAGAAAAATCTCTCGCCGTCTCCGCCGCCCAGCGGAATAAAGAAATCATCTCCTCCGTACTTAACGGGATTGGCCTTCATGTCTTCAAGATCATCATACAGGTCGGAGCCCAGGAAGTATTTCTTCGGCGGCTCTACCTTTCCTCCGGCAGCTATAATATCCAGTCCTGCCTTTACCTTTTCCGGCGTTGCGGGCATCTCGTAAATACGCACACCGCAGGCGTTATATATGGCGTTTAATACCGCCATATGTCCAGAGGACTGGAAACCTTCGGAAGCACCCGAGGAACCAAAGGGTCCCTCCTCATCCGGCCGCTCGTAATGAATTGCGTTAATTTCATCAGGAACATCCTTAATATACGATATACCGGCACCATACATGTTTGCATGTTTTTCCACGTCATGATAGTTTTCTCTTAGGGCAAAACCTATGGCATGGGAGATTGCACCGTAGGCCTGGCCATTAACAGCGTGGATGTTACCTATCTTGCCCACATCGTCTACACAGATAAAGCGAAGAACTTCTGTCTTACCGGTGGCGGTATCCACCTCCACCTCAGCGAGGTTCAGGCAGTACGTAAATGCCGGCGTGGGGTCGCCAATACCGGTATTGGGGTCAAGTCGGCAAAGTCCGGGAACGGTAGTGGTCTCATAGGTGCCATAGTACTTGGTCTCTATGCCCTCCGCAACCATCTCTTCATAGGTTCGATAAGTGCCATCAGGCTTGCGCATGGCGTTCATAAGCTTCTCGGCGGCAGCTATGGTGGCATTACCGCTCATAAAATGAGTACGACTGGCCCCCGACATTCCGCTGTCGGGGCAAATCTTGGTATCGTTTTGCACAAGTCTTACCTGATCCGGGGTTATACCAAGGGGTTTTAAGGCTTCCAGCGTCAGCATTAATGAGCCTATATCGCCTCCCTGACCCATATTCTGATATGTATCGTACTTTATAATCATGTTGTCCGGCCCCAGTTCAAGGGCTACCGTTGCCTTGTCGGTACCGCCCTCGGTAACGTTAAATCCTCCCCAGGAGATGCCAACGCCCCGGCGTTTCTCAGGAGTATCGGCGGCTTTGGCTTCCGCAACCGCTTTTTCATATATTGGCCGCATTATTTTCATCATTTCCTCCATCGGATACTGGCGGAAGGGATAGCTGTTGATGTTGGTATCGCCTTCCCGTGCTATGTTTATCCAGCGGAACTCGAAGGGGTCAATACCCGCCTTCTCTGCAAGCATATCCATAAGTGCCTCGGACAGGGTATAGGCCTGGGGTGAACCGTAGCTGCGGTATGCAGTACCAAAGTTATGGTTTGTGTTGGCTACCCGGATAAGCCCGGCCACATTGGGTACGTTATAGGGGAAGAATGCAAAACGGACCGGTTTTGTCATTTTATCGTCCGCGCCCCAGGAATAGGCCCCGTGGTCCATACCGAATTCAAACTCGGCAGCAGTAATCTTCCCGTTTTCATCACAGGCTACACGACCGTTGGAATGACATGGACTGCGTTTTCCGGAAAAATGCTGGTGCTCTTCATAACTTAAAGACAGGGCCACCGGCATTTTGGTAACCACCGCAGCGGCACCGGCAAGGCAGAGGTCACCGGCGTTGGTGGACCATCCGAAGCTTGCTCCGGTAGAGTTCATTATTACACGCAATTTTTCCTTGGGAACGCCAAGTGAATTACCTATGCGTCCCTTTGCTGAGTAGACTCCCTGGGACTTGCACTGGAATGTCAGATTGTCATCCTCGTCAAAATAGGCCTGAACGGTGGTGCCCTCTACCGACAAATGGGGCTGGCGGGTGGCATAAAAGCTACCTGACACGCTATAAACCGAATTATCAATCATTTTCTGCACCTTGGAAGGCTCCTCCAGCCCCACACCTTTAAGGACAGGCTGCTTGGAGAAAATATTTGGTGTATCCTCATGGATACGTATGGCATCCGGCATAGCAGCATCCAGAAAGCTTAAGTATTCCGGAAGCTTTTCAATTTCCACCTTTACCTTTGCCGCGGCTTCCCGGGCATGGTTCTTTGTATCCGCAGCAACAAGGGCTACAACATCGCCGTAGCGGTATATCTTATCCTCTGCCAGCACCTTTCTGCTGGGAACCATGACCGTTGTACGCTCGTGCATCTGGCCCTCGGCCATTACGTTTGTACCTCCGGCTTCTTTTAATTCCTTATATGTAATGACCCTCACAACTCCGGGCATCTTTTCGGCTTCGGAGGTATCTATCTTAAGAATTTTTGCATGGTGGGCAATTTTTGGCTGTACTACCGACACGTGCAATGTTTCCTTAGGCATCTTGAGTGCCTGGTCCTCTCCATAATCGGCTAGGCCGCAGACCTTTGCAATGGCCGTCGGACGTACCAGGGGCTTGCCGTAGTATTCCTTGTCCTGGGGAAGCTTGTAGGTAATATCCTCAATAGTGGCTTCCCCGCGTATAACCTTCGCCGCGTCCATAACCGCATCCACTATCTGTTTATATCCCGTACAGCGGCAGACGTTGCGGTGCTTGTGGAACCAATCCCTTACCTCCTGGCGGGTGGGGCTGTCGTTTTCCTTTAAAAGTCCGTATGCCGAAACGATAAACCCCGGCGTACAGAAGCCGCACTGGACGGCGCCATTGTTCATAAAGGCCACCTGCAGCGGGTGCAAGTTGGTGGGTGTGCCAATGCCCTCTATGGTAATAACCTTGCTGTACTCTTTGATCGAACCGATTTTTCTTGTACAGGAGCGGATAACCTTTCCGTCAAGTATTACCGAGCATGCTCCGCACACTCCGGTACCGCAGCCTACCTTAACACCCGTCAGCCCGAGGCGGCGCAGCACTTCGGCCAGCGTATCCTTTTCCGGGTCACAGGCAAACATACGGTTTACGCCGTTGATGTTAAGCCACATTTTTTTTAGTTTCATTTTCATACCTCCATTCTTCTATTTTTAGTCCCAAACACCAAAAATGGGAAACCGTCAATCAAAGCAATACCCATAATCCGTCAAGATCCTTTTTGCCTGTATATACGTTGCCTCAATAAGTGCAGGGCAGCGTTGTGTGCGGTTGGCAGGAGTATCTCCGGAGATACTTTTACAGTCTATACCGCCGTATTCATTCCCATAAACAGCCGTGAACCATTCAACAAGCTCCGGGATTAATTCTGCATTTGCATTCCCGGGATCAAGCATGTTCATCATACAAGCCGCTCCGGTCAGTGCTCCGCAAAGCAGCCCGCTCCGCACTCCAAGACAAAGCCCGCTTGCTGCCTGAACAAGCTGCTCGTTTTCCTGGCCATTTATCTCAAGACCTAACTGTACTATAGCGCTGGCGCAGCATTTGCCCTCTCGTAGCAACTGATGTAATCTTATAACGTCATCCTTCATTCAACAATTCTCCTTCCACTTCACGCAATACTCAGTTACAGCTCTTTACATTCCTTCAGAAAATAAAAGATACCAGAAACAAATTTTGTTCCCGGTATCATAAAAGCTGTGGACAAATAAAGCTAAACTTAAAAGTTTAGCCCCATGTGAAAATCTGGTATTTATCCAAATCACTTCTTTCCACACCGGGAGGCATAACCGTTTCCGGTTATACCCTATCGGTCTGAATTCATAGTCTCCCTTAGAATTACAGACTCGAAGCATTTTTTGATAATGTATACCTATCGTTAATCATATTAAGTTGTACGACTTAAAATACACTGTTTATTGTCCGGATAAAATATAGTACAAATATTCTCCTCATATTTTAATATATATAAAACAAATAATCAACATTTATTTGAAAATATCAAAATATTTTCAAATAAATTATCATTATCCCCTCACTGCTGCAAATAATAAATTTAAATGGTATGTGTGAATTATAAGCAAGGCGCGGATCTCAGTTTCGAAATCCCTTCTTTCAAATAATCGCTGAGCCATCCCGAAACCTCGGGGTTATTGAACGGGACGTCCTGCAGCACCTCCCTCAACTCCCTTGTATCCATATCGAACCTCTGTTCGTTGAAGCAGTGACAATACACGAAATCTATCGAAGGGTTTAGAAAGACAAGGCTGAAAATGGTCTCGGGCATATCTCCAAGGGGAGGGCGGTCAATATTGTCGTATTCAAAGCTGGCGTTTATCTCGGTACCCTGACCTGGTTTTGACCTTATGTAAAAAGTACCGCCGCACCTTTCACAGGACGCCTTCAAAAGAGGAAGACCCAACCCCACACTCCGTGTTTTTCTAGAGGTGTAAAAGGGGTCAACTGCCCTCTTAACCGTCTCTTCATCCATACCACGACCATTATCGTTTATCCTCATACTTAGAATATTGCCTGCGACATCTTCCGACACTGAAATCTCAATCAGGCCGGCACCCGCTTCCAGTGAATTGTTGGCTATATCAAGAACGTGAAGCGAAATATCTCTCATAGTCACACTCCTCTCCAGGTTATACTCATCTGTGAAATAAGGGGGACGGTTTGTGATCTGAATTACAGCTGTGCCAATATTCCGGAAATGCTTTTTTCCTCTACTTCCATAAAGAATTTTCGCTCCAGTATATCTTCAAGCCGGTGGGCATCCGAGGAGTGTATTATCTTATACAATTTCAATCGATTGTGCTGCCGGAGCAGCCTGTAAATATCCTCCGGCCTGCTGACTTCAACACTTCTTATATCCAGGCCCGGCGGAATAAAACCAAGATTTGATATAATACTATATGTTTTTCTGTCCACATGGGCAGGCACCACTCTTCCGCCCATCCCGCCGGCCAGATCAACAATTTGTTCAACCGTAAGATTCACCGACCCTATCAAAAGCCCGTGGTTATGTCCCGTCACTTTGTCCATTTCATCCATTATAAGCTGTTCTCCGAAAAAGCCGGGATTGTTCTCACCCTCAAGGTTCCGATAAACCGTATGCTGAAAAGACAAAGCCTGTTCAATGCTCCCAAAGTAACAGAGCAGGTGTACCTCCTCCCTGGACTGCACCTCCATACCGGGAATTACAATCATTCCCTTCTTTGACCCGAGTTTCATAACCGCCGGCACGTTTTCCATAGAATTGTGGTCGGTTACAGCGATAGCATCAAGTCCTTTCAGATTGGCCATATTTATTATGTTATTGGGCGTCATGCTGTTGTCGCCGCAGGGGGAAAGGGCTGAATGTATGTGTAAATCCAGTGCAATATTCATAGTAATTGTTAAATACCTAGACTGTTCAATTTGCAGCAAAGGGTATACACGTCATAATCTGTAGACAGTATTGGTATCCCCTCCTGGTTGGCTTTCTGCACAGTATCCTGCTCGGCCTCGACACCACCGGCAATTACAATGCATGACAGCTCCAACAGACAGGCAACCGCAACAATATTTGAATGTGCCTGAATAGTGACCCACAGGTTCCCCTTGGCAGCATTGGCCATTACATAACTCAACAAATCGCCGGAATAGGCCCCGTCAATCTCTCTGTCCATACCGTTCATACCCGCTACGGGATTAAGCTTTAGGTTTTGGCACAACTGTTCTACATTCATTCAAATCTACCCCCTATCTATTCAATCTTCCCTCTAAGCCTGAATACACAATCGGCTTCCCTGGCCCTTCCATTTACTATGTCTTCGGCCAGCGCCCTGCAGGTAGGTGCGCCACAGGAACCGCAGTCTATACCAGGCAGGTTCTTTAATATTTCCTCCACCTTCTCCATCTTCTGAATAGCCTTCTTGATATCCAGGTCCAGGCTTACCAATTTTTTGGGTTTTATTTCCTCTGTCCAATTGAAAAGTCCTGTATCAAGTAACTTCTCAACCTCTGCTTTACCTATTAGTTCGGGAGAAGCAACCATATCCGACAGATGTTTGGCCCTGACCTTTGCAACAAAGGTATTTTCCACAAGCAACGGACCGCCTACACATCCGCCGGTACATGCATAGGCTTCAATGAAATCCACACCCCTTATCTTATCCATCTCGAGGTCTTCGAAAATATTTATCACATTTTCGATTCCGTCCACTGCCAGATAGTTCCTGCAGCCAATGGAATGGCTCTGTCCGCCTGTTCTGCCCCATCTGAGCCCCCTGCCGGAAAACTTATAGCCTTCCACATTCTTGGTATCCCGTAATTCCTTCAGATTTTTGGACAGGCTCCCGTATATTTTCCTAATGGAGATTAATCCATCGGTATATGGGGAACCTATGCCTATAGGTACCCTTATGCTGGTTACCCTTGCAGGGCAGGGCGTCAGGCAGAACACTCCAATGTCTCCCGAATGAAAATTTTTCCCACTCGCCATATCTGTTTTAATAAGCCTTGCGGCAATCTCCATTGGGGAAACCAATGGTATTACGTTATCCAGCAAATCAGGATATCTAAGCTGTATCAGACGGATTATCACCGGGCAGTCACTGTAAATTGCCGGTCTTGCTACCTTCTTTTCTTCAAGATAATGTTTTTGTATTATTGCAGAAGCAATATCGCAATAGGGCGAAATGTCGTAGGCTTTATCGAAACCCAGCATCTCAACCGCCTTCATGATTTTGCCCAGTCCGGTACCGATATCAAACTGAGCATGTACCGCCGGAGGTACCAGGGCTATTTTGTGCTTATATTTATTAATATCCTCCAAGCCGTCGGTAACAGCCCTCTGCGCATGATAGGGACATACCCTTATACATTCACCGCAATCTATACACTTCTCGCCAAATATGCTGGCCTTTCTATTTCTTACTCTTATGGCTTCTGTTGGACACCTCTTCATACAATGGGTGCATCCGTTGCAGCTGGATTCCGACAACACTACCGAGTGAAAGTAATTCCCCATTTTACCACCTTCTTAATCATTGATGTATAAAGTCATAGTGACCTCGGTGCCCTGGCCTGCCTTAGAATTTATTACAAATTCATCGCTGCATCGTTTCATATTGGGTAACCCCATCCCGGCACCAAAACCCATTTCCCGCACATGGTCCGAAGCGGTGGAATACCCTTTTTGCATTGCTCTGTTGATGTCGGGGATGCCTGGTCCGTAGTCCCTTGCGATGATTTCAACCTTAGTGGTCCAGATATTTACAATAATTTCTCCGCCGGCCGAATGAATTATAATATTCATCTCGGCTTCATACGTAGCTACAGCCACCCGTCTTGTTATATCCGAAGGAATACCAAGTTTCTTTAATACCTTTTTTGTATTGCTTGAGGCATCGCCGGCCTTTGCTATATCCTCAGGGTTTACTTTGTAATTCAGCTTTACCATGTCCTGGCTATTCATCTGACAGCTCCCAACTCGTCAATTCCTTTCAACCCCGCCCGGTATAGTATTCCGCTTGTAGTGTAGAGAGTAAAAGGAGTACACATTATTGTAATACCGTTTTCCTCAGCCAGTTCCAGAGAAGCGGTATCCGGTCTTTTTCCTCTAACGTATATAATAGCTGCAATATCCATCATTTCTGCAGTCCTGACCACTTGTGGATTTGTCAAACCTGTTAGAAGTACCGTCCTTTCGTTAACAAAGGCCAATACATCACTCATCAGATCCGCTCCGAATGCAAATTCCACATCTCTGTCCATTCTGGATTTACCGGCTATGACTTCAGCATCAAGAATTCCCCTAATTTCATATAAATACATATTAACCTCCTATATGATAAGACTTAATGCCTCTAATAACCTCACATAACAGTTGACCAGTTCCATAGAAATCTGACCGGGTATATTGGTCTGTTCATTGTAATCGGTGTAACTTTCCAGCATTGCAGCATAAACCATTGTTACTTGTTGTATGTATTTTTCCATGAATGACGGCCAGCTTGTTTGTGAAATCTGCTCATCAAACTGCCCGATTCGGTCTTTTTGTTCCTGAATAATGCCGGTTATGTCATTCCCGTCAACATCCCCCGCCATTATATCGATCAGCATGTCCCTACATTCCTTAAGCTGGTCCCTTAGTATAAGAACCTCCTTTGATGAGGAATCCGGGTAATTTATCCTCACCAAAGGATACCTGATTTGCGAAACATGCGCATCCTTGTATTGCCTTCTAACCTGCTCCAACCGGTCCATGGCCGCATCCCTTGAAAAAGAATACAGCGTATACACCTTGTACATATTCTCCATGTCCACCGTTGCCGCCATACCCTTATTGTTGAGCTCTTCGGCCAGCCCGAGAGCATTTTCCTGCTTGGAAAAAGCTCCTACCTGAATACGGTAGAGTTCAATTCCTTCCACATCAAACACCTGCTGAAATGCATCCACGGCCTGGCTTTCATCTCCGGTGCCTTCATCCTTTGGAGGCTGCTGACGGGAAGTATCTTTCGAAGCAACCTGCTCCGACGGAGCCTTGGTAGTATCATCCTGGTGCTGGGACAGATAGGGGATAATCAGAATTTTGGATACTCCATAGCCAAGCACAATTCCAACAAGGGGTATTAATACAGCCAGCAACAAAAATACCCTTATTATATTCGATTTGTATGGCTTCTCTCTTCTTCTTTTTCTCATGTTTATCACCGCTTTTTTATGTCATCCTGATATTATTATAGCATAGGAATCCGGAGTTACATATAGCCAAATGTTAGACAGACGCCATGAACAAGCAGACCCAAAAGCAAAGATGCCTAGAAACACCGGCATCTTTGCTATGTCTGTTTGATCAACATTTTATCGCACAGCGATTGTTCACTTTACCACTTGCTTCCGCCTGCGAAGAATATTATTATGATTATCAACAGTAAAAATGTTACGCCAAATCCGCCGCCGCCAAATAAGCCCTTATCTTCCACTGTCTTTCACCTCCATGTATCTTACTGCACTATATGCTATGCTTTTATGTGGTTTTTTGTGAATAAGAATTTATGTCCGATACAAAAAATGGAAGGCTGTTAAGCCTTCCAAACTCTGGTGCAACAGTAAACTGTTATCTGCTAAATCTTTACCTTATCCAGCATTTCTTTCTCCCGGGCAGCCGCCTTTTCTCTTAATTCTCCCAGCCGTCCCTTCATCTCTTCTCTGTATCCATTGTCCTTTATTGATGCCAGGTTTATCTCAACGTTATATAATGCCGACAACACGGCAGTCCTTGCCATCATGGCTGAAACGGCTCCGTCGGTGACGGCCTGACTGTTTCCCTTTTCTATCGCTGCCCCAATCATATCCATAGCCTCAAGGGCTTTTACCGCAACCGCCATGGGAACCTCTGCCGCCGTCTTAAGACGCTGCCGTATAATTTCACTGCGGACAGACTTCTCCTGCTGGGTGGATTTAGGCATTTTGTACGCTTCTATAACCTTGTCAAAGGCCTGTGCATCGGCGTCCATCTGCCGGATGAAAAAATCAATAAGCCCCGAGCTTGTATCGATTAATTCTTCCATCTGCCGGCTGACGCCCTTATATTTCTGATTGTTCACCGTAAGGGATGCAACCATGGATACAAGAGCGCAGGCAAGTGCTCCACTGAGAGCCGCAATGCTGCCTCCTCCCGGAGCCGGAGCACTGGAAGCAGTCTGAGCTATAAATTCTTTTACGCTTTTATCTGCCAGCACCGTTTGTTCCTCCTTTTCACCATTGTGTACATATACTTAGTCTTCCCAAAGCAGCCTGTTTTCCAGTATCTGTTCTTCACAAAAATTCTCCAGGCCGAGATAATAGGCTGCAACATCGGTCAGTGCCTGCATGGGCAGAATACCAACCAGTTCGCTGCCGACAACATTTACGCCGTATCTTCTGGCCTCCATTTTTATCATCTCAAAGGACTGGTACAGGGAAGTCCTGGTATAGTCGGTCATATTCATGGATACCTGAACCATTTCCTTTTCCTTAAGGCTTACCCCGATTGCCTTGCAAAACCTTAATCCTCCCCCCGAATTGCGTATCTTTTTTGCTATTGCATTTGCTATGTCAAGCTTATGGGTATCCAGATTCACATTAAATGCCACCAGAGGCATACGGGCCCCAATAGCTGTAACCCCGGCTGTCTTATGTATTTCCGAAGGACCATAGTCGGGTTTCCATTCGGGGAGACGTATCTTTTCCGAAAAACCTTCAAACTGGCCCTTACGTATGTTTGCCAGGTTCTGCCTTTCGGGTGCAGTGGCAGAATTTTCGTACATATATATTGGCAGGTTAAACCTCCGGGCTGCCTGGCGGGCCACTTGATTGGACAACTCTATGGCCTCATCGATGGTCACATTCTTAACCGGTATGAAGGGTACTACATCCACGGCACCCATCCTTGGGTGTTCCCCCCTGTGGCTGTTCATATCTATCTCCCGGACGGCAACCTCCATTGCATCCAGCAGCGATTCTTTCAAACCGTCAGGATCCCCTATAACCGTAACCACCAGCCTGTTATGGTCTATATCAGCCGAATAGTCCAAAAGCTTAACCCCTTCTACCCTCCTGAAAGGCTCAACTATTCTCTCTATTATTTCCCTGTCCTTACCTTCGCTGAAATTGGGCACGCACTCCAATATCTTATCCTTCACTGACCTCACCTCCTTCAAGCCATATACTTGCTTTCAACCAAATCTTCCACCAGGTTCTCATCGGGAATATAGGGTATGGTGATATGATCGGTTCCCTTCCTCGTTTGATTATATTCCATACAGGTTTCTATTGAATTCATATTCCTTGCCCAGGCCCGTCTTGCGACACCGCCCATTACATCCCAGGGGATTGCATCTGCTATGATATGGTCAACCCTTTCGCTTCCGTCCAGAACCAGTCCAAACCCCCCGTTAATGGCTTTACCGATGCCCACCCCGCCGCCATTATGCAGTGCAACAAGGCTCATACCCCGGGCTGCGTTTCCGGCAAAGCACTGGGTGGCCATGTCGGCCATTATGTTGCTGCCGTCCTTTATGTTTGAGGTTTCCCTGAAGGGCGAATCGGTGCCTCCGGTGTCGTGATGGTCCCTGCCAAGCATTACAGGCCCTATTTCCCCTTTTCTTACCATCTCATTGAATTTAAGGGCAATTCTCATTCTGCCCATTGCATCCTGGTAGAGTATCCTGGCCTTTGTTCCCACCACCATTTTGTTCTTTTCCGCATCCCTTATCCATACAAAATTATCCCTGTCCTGGAACCGCCTGTCGGGGTCTATACATTCCATAGCAGCCCGGTCGGTCCTGCGCAGGTCCTCATCATTACCGCTGAGGCATACCCATCTGAAGGGGCCGTAGCCATAATCAAACAACACGGGACCCATGATATCCTCCACGTAGGATGGGAATATAAACCCGTCATTGGAATCCTGACCGTTTTTACATATCTCCTTTACACCGGCATCGTATATGGCCTTTAAGAAACTATTCCCATAATCAAAGAAATAAACGCCTCTGTCCACAAGTATCTTTATCAGCTCGTAATGCCTTTTCAGGGATTTATCCACCATTGTTCCAAACTTTGCCTTGTCTACGGCCAGCAAATCGGTCCGTTCCTCAAAGGTTAACCCCTGGGGACAGTACCCTCCGTCGTATACCGCATGGCAGGATGTCTGATCCGACAGGAGGTCTATGTGAACGTTGTTCTCTACGGCATATTCAAGCAAATCCACTATATTACCGTAAAAAGCTATGGCCCGGCCTTGTTTCCTGGCCTGATACTCCCGGGCAAGGCGAAATGCTTCTCCGGGATTGTCCGCCACCTCGTCAACCCAGCCCTGGTCATGCCTTGTCTTTATTCTTGAAGCATCCACCTCGGCAATAATGCCCACACCGTTGGCTATGGTCACCGCTTTACCCTGGGCCCCGCTCATACCTCCCAGACCCGATGTGACATACAAACGCCCCTTAAGGTCACTGTCGGCGGGAATGCCCAGCTTGTCCCTGCCGGCATTTAATATGGTTGAATAGGTACCGTGAACTATTCCCTGAGGTCCTATATACATCCACCCGCCGGCCGTCATCTGCCCATAGTTGGCCACCCCAAGGGCCATAGCCCTGCTCCAGTTGGCCTGGTCGTCAAACAGGCCCACCATCAGAGCATTTGTAAGTATAACCCTGGGAGCATGGGGAGCCGATCTGAACAGCCCCAGAGGGTGTCCGGATTCAATAACAAGGGTCTGCTTATCTGTCATTATTTCAAGATATCTTTTAATAAGGTTGTACTGCATCCAGTTCTGGCAAACCTGTCCCGTTTCGCCGTAGGTAACCAGCTCATAGGGGTAAAGAGCGACATCGAAATCAAGATTATTGTCTATCATAACCTGAAAGGCTCTGCCTTCGATACACTCTCCTTTGTATTCATCTATAGGCCTGCCCTTTATGGCACCTTTGGGCCGGAAACGGTAGCCGTATATCCTGCCTCTGGTCAGCAGCTCATCTAAAAACTCAGGCGCCAGCTTACTGTGCCATTTCTCGGGTATATACCGGAGGGCGTTTTTCAACGCCAGTTTTGTTTCCTCTTTGTTCAAAGTAAAATCCCTTTTTGGCGCTCTTCTTATCCCCTCCTCAAACCCGGGCATTTGCGGCAGATCTGCAAAAACATCGTCAAGCTTAACCGTCATGGACCTGGCAATCTCACTGTTGGCAATCATAAAAACACAGCCTCCTTAGCCAAATATTGCTGTTCTTTATTATTATTATATACAATTCCAAATGGTAAATAAACTCCTCTATGATTACAATACCATCACCCGATCGGTATATTACTGAAACTACTCATATATTAACCGCAAAAAGTTATCGAATATTAAATCTGCGCTAAATTCATACTAATGTTTAGACCGTTACATGGAGGTGCAGGTTTTGAATACTGTATTGGAAACCGTTTTAAAATCCATTGCACTCATTTCCGCCGGCACTTTGCTGCTCAGATTTTTCGGAAGAAAATCCATATCGCAGACAACCATCGGCCAAACCATACTTATGATATCAATAGGCACCATTATCACACAACCCATAATCACCAAGAGTATATCGAATACACTGATAGCAGCTTCATCCTTTGTGCTGTTTGTAATATCCATGGAATTTTTAGGTCTCAAATTCGATTTTATCGAAACTCTGCTAAGGGGCAGGGCATTGGTGGTGATTCAGGACGGACAACCCGTCGTTAAAAATTTAAAAAAGTTGCGTCTCACCGTTGACAGGCTGGAAACCAGGTTAAGACAACAGGGCATCGAAAGCATAAGCTATGTAAAAACCGCTACCCTGGAGCCCAATGGACAGCTGGGGTATGAGCTGATGAGAAGCGCAAAACCGGTTACCATAGGTGAAATGGAAAAAATGCTTGCAAATCTTGTTGTGCCCCAGCCACAGCAGCAGCCTCAGCCTCCGAATATATTTGACGAGGTGGTGAATAATGAACACCGACAGCCGCCTCCTGAAAGTCTTCAGTAATACATTGCGATGGCTCTTAACATATAAAAACAAAAAAATACCAAGAGATGGAGTCTCTTGGTATTACTGGTGCCGTGGACTGGACTCGAACCAGCACGAGCACTTGCTCACTACCCCCTCAAGATAGCGTGTCTGCCTATTCCACCACCACGGCTCAAAAACATCAAATTTAGTTGCAGATAATATTATATAAACTATAGATTGTTATGTCAATACCTATTGCTCAAGCTCCGGAATATACCACTTTTGGATATCCAGAAATATATTGTGTTCTCCTGGTTCCACACCGCCTCTGACCCTGCTTTTTACCAACAGAGCTGCTTTTTTAAAATACAGGCTGTTATAGGGTAACTCTTCTGCTATAAACTTCTGCAGGTCGGCACTGGTCTGCTTCCTGTTTTGGTCGGTTGCTCTGAAGTCCTGCTGAAGCAGGTTATCCATCTCCTGGCTGTTGTAGGATATATAATTGCTACCCTTTTCTATTTGGCTGGAATGAAAGGCAAAGGACAGGTCAAGGTAATTGGCCAGATTCCAACCCAGTATCACCGCATCAAATTCTTTTCTGGTTACTCTTTTAAGCAGTTCTTCCCATGTATGCTCCTCCAGCTCGACCGACATCCCCAGAGCTTTAAGGTGATCCCTGATCATTTGCGCCGCTTCAAACCTTTTGGGATTATCCGAATTCACCATCAGACTGAATACCAAATCATGCTTGACCCCGTCAATCTCCTTCTCCAGCAAACCGTCGTTATCCCTGTCGGCCCAACCCGCCTCTGCAAGAATGGATTGTGCCGTTTCCAGGTCATAACTATATGAAACGGATTCATCCGAGCATAGCCATGTGTGAGGAGGTATTGGTGTATCTACTATTACAGCGTGCTTCAAATATACCTTCTCCACTATTTTTTTCCTGTCTATCCCGTATTGGATAGCTTTGCGCAGCGCAGAATCCTGAAAAATGGGCTTGGTAAAGTTTAACCCCATAAAATCGAGCTTGTTGCTGGTAAAATCCTTAATATAAGCTTTTCCGCCCTCTCTGTATCTTTCCCAGTCGGGATATGTGGCCACGGCAAGGTCTACCTGTCCGGTCTTAAAGGAAGTGAGTGCGGTATTTTCATCGGTCACAAACTGCATTTCAATCTCGGAAATATACGGCTGGCCGCCCCACCAGTCGGGATTTAGTTCCAGACCCAGGAATTTATAGGGCTGGTGCTCCTTTAGCTTATAAGGCCCGGTGCCTACCATAACAAATTCCGCCAAACTATTGGCAAGGTCCTGGGGTGAATTGTACAAATGGCTAGGCAGCACCGGAAAAGTCATTATATCAAGAGCTCCGTTAAACCATTGGTCGAAAACCACCTTAATCGAATGATCACCCAGGGCTTCAAAATATATCACTCTGGCAATATTTGCAGTATACAGGCTGTTTGCATCCTCCAGAGCCTTTAAGTATTCAAGAGTAAATATAACATCCCTGGACGTCACCGGGGTACCATCATGCCATACTGCATCCTTTCTTAAATTAAAGGTGCATGAGTTGCCGATTTCGGACACGCTCCAGTCCTCAGCCAGAGCAGATTTTATCTTAAGCTCTTTATCGTAGTCTACCAACCCTTCAAAGACCAGTTTAAGAAAATAGTAAGAGTCCCTTTCGGTGTTCATTATAGGGTTAAAGGTCTTTGGCTCAATTCCGGCAAAGACAACCTTTCCTCCCTTAACGGGGTCTTCTTCAACTACGGGCTGCTCTTCCGGATGTTCAATGTGAGGTTTACATCCGGTTAGTGCAGTCATCAGCATTAAAACCAGTATTCCCGCCAAAACCCTTTTTGTGCCAAACAATGAAACCTCCCCCTTTTATTTTATACGTTTTAGCTTTTGGTTATTAATAAGCCCGGGGATTCTACCCCTTTTAGCTATGGCTTTACCTTCGACTTCCTTGATGTCCATTGTCATATCGATGGGTGATGTGGAAGAAATATAGCTTCCGACACCAAAGGCATCCGCTCCGGCTCGGGATAGAAGCTGTATCCTTTCGGGGTCCAGCCCTCCGGATACAAATATCTTTACCCCGTTAAAGCTCTCCTGGTCCAGTCTTGCCCTTATTTCCTTAATGAGCCCCGGTGTAACGCCGCCTCTTTCACTGGGGGTATCCAGCCTTATTCCACCCAGCCTTTGTTTTAAATGATGCGCCACCCGGAGAGTCTCCTCAGCTTCGTCCTTAAAGGTATCCACCAGTATAATCCTGTTGTGATCTTCCGGCGTTATTTGGTCATAGGCTTCGGCCACCTTAAGAGTATCTCCCGCTATGATAAAAGCGGCATGGGGTACGGTTCCGGTGGGCTCTTTGCCCATAAGCTTTGCGCCAAGTATACAGCTGGCATTATCAGCCCCTCCTATAAGGGCTGCCCTCTCCATAACCGGTGCCACCGACGGATGCACATGCCTCGACCCAAAGCATACAAAGGGCTTGTCCCCGCATGCCTGTCTGCATTGGAATGCAGCGGTGGCCCAACCGCTTGCGCTGGCAAGACAGCCTAGAATAACCGTCTCGTAAATGCCAAATTCGCCGTAAGGTCCTTCGATCCTTATAACGGTATCCAACGGCTCAAAGCTTTCTCCTTCGTCAATGGCCCAAAGCTTTATTTCCTTTTCCCCCAGTATATTGATTGCCTCTTTTACACCCGCTATTATTCCGGGCTTTCTCGGAAATATCTCGGCGGTCACTTTTCTATCCTGCAGTTTGAGATGCGTTAGGATTTCCATAGTCCTAATAAAATATACATCTGTAGTCCTGCCCGATAATATTTCTTCATGGGTGGCAGAATGCAGGGGCCTGTCCCCATCAACTTCATAATCCAGTACATCCTTAAGTGTTTTTAACTCTCCCCTCTTTACCATGGTGTACCTTCCTTCCCTAATAGTGTTTTATACAACCCGGTTTGACGTTTAACTCCGGTTACCAGCCTTATTACATTATCCAGTTCCTGAAACTTGGAAATTTCACTTGTACAGATTACTGTAAATTTTATAATTATATATGACCTTTTCCACATACCTCTCGGTTTCTCCAAAGGGGATATTGTCAAGGTTCTGACCGTCTTTGCTGTATCTTTTGTCCTTGAGCCACCTGCTTACGTTTCCGCTGCCCCCATTATACGCGGCAATAATGTTTTCCAGCTTTCCCCCGAATTCCTGCCCGAGTATATGTACATACCAGCACCCTACCATTATATTGGTTTCGGGTTCAAATAGTTTTTCCGGACTGTACTCCTCTATCCCCAATACTTCGGCAGCCCATTTGCCTGTGATTGGGGATATCTGCATAAGACCCCGGGCATCCTTCTTGGATTGAGCCCTGTGGTAAAACTTACTCTCGGTCCTGATAATAGCAGCAATAAGATATGGGTCCACCTGATATTTTTCCGAATACCTGAATATCAGCTCCCTATGGTATACAGGAAACAGGATTTTCATTATCCAGGCAGCGCTATTTATCAAAACAACAATAAGAACAGCCGTTATCAATAATGTGATTAGAATTCTGCGTTTTCGGGATACTGCGTTCAAATATAACACTCCCAGAATGTATACTACCCTATTATATTATTTGCCTGCCTGTATATGCAATATGTTTATTCTTTTCTCCATAACTCTCTGACCCTGGCTTCAAGGTTCTCCATGGAACCGATATTGTCTATTATTACATCTGCAAATTTTACCTTATCCTCCATAGGCATCTGCGAGCGGATAATGTTTTGGGCTTTCTCCCGTGATATACCATCTCTTGCAATCAGCCTTTCCAGCTGGGTTTCCCTGTCCGCCCATACCAGCCATATACAATCCACCATCCTGTCAAGTCCCGTTTCTATCAAAATGGCCGCATCTATAACCGCTGTGATGCTACCCTGTTTTTTATCCAGCACGCCCAGACACTCTGCCACCCTGTCAATAATAGCAGGATGCACTATTGCGTTCAGCCGCTCAAGCTTGGCTTTGTCCGCAAAAACCATGTCCCCAAGTTTTTTTCTATCCAGGCTTCCATCCTCAAGCAAAACGTCATTCCCAAAATATGCAGCAATCTTGTCCAGGCAGGGGCTTCCCTTGGCCACCACTTCCCTTGCAATCACATCGGCGTCTATTATCACTGCCCCCAGGTTTCTCAAAATATTGCTGACGGTTGATTTCCCGGTTGCAACCCCTCCGGTAAGACCAATTTTATACAATGCCCTTGCCTCCCGTTCTATTTCAGTGGACAGTGACCAGTGGCTAGTGGTCACCAGACTACCAATTTCCAGCTACCATCTGCATCATGGCCAGCTACCATCTGCATCATGTACCTAGCACCTAGCACCTGTAATCTATTTGGTCTCATACCAATTTGCTCCCACCGACATCTCCACCTCCAGTGGAACCTTAAGCTCCGCTGCTCCTTCCATACACTCCCTCAAAAGTACCTTTACCCTTTCAAGCTCATCTCTGCGGGTCTCTATTATAAGCTCATCATGGACCTGCAGTACAAGCCGGGATTTCAGTCCTTCCTTCATAAGCCTCATGTACACCATATTCATTGCCAGCTTGATAATGTCGGCTGCGGTTCCCTGTATAGGAGTATTCATTGCCAGCCTTTCTCCAAAACTCCTTATATTCCTGTTGCCGGATTTTAATTCGGGCAGATAACGTATCCTCCCCAGCATGGTCTTTACCATTCCCTTCTCCTGCCCCTCTTTTACCACCCTATCCATATATTCTTTTACACCGCTGAAGTTTTTAAAATATCTTTCTATATACTCCGACGCTTTTTTGCGTGAAATGTGCAGGTTCTGGGATAGTCCGTAATCGCTGATGCCGTATATTATCCCGAAATTGACCGCCTTGGCGCTGCTCCTCATGGCAGGGGTTACATCGGTTGTCTTTACCCCAAACACCTGGGCTGCGGTCTGGGTATGGATATCCTGTCTGTCTCTGAAAGCTTTCAGCAGATTCTCGTCGCCGGATATATGGGCCAGGACCCTCAGCTCTATCTGGGAATAATCGGCGGCTACAAACAGGTATTCCCGGCTTTCAGGAATAAATACCTTCCTTATTTCCCTTCCCAGCTGCAGCTTGACGGGTATATTCTGCAAATTGGGCTCGGTACTGCTTATCCTTCCGGTGGCGGTCACCGTCTGTTTGAAGCTTGAGTGCACCCTCCCGGTATGTGCGTTTATAGCCTTCATGAGGCCTACCGCATAGGTTGACTCTAACTTTACAAGCTGCCTGTACTCCAGCACCTTCTCTACAATGGGGTGCCTTTCCTTAAGCTGTTCCAGCACCTCGGCGTCGGTTGAATAGCCCGTTTTGGTCTTTTTCAAGGGCGGAAGACCCAGCTTTACGAATAATACATCCCCCAGCTGCTTTGTAGAATTTATATTGAACTCATCCCCCGCCAGAGAATATATTTCTTGGGTCAGGCCATTTATACTGCTCTGCAGCTCCTGTGAATACTCTTCCAGTGCCTGCCTGTCCAGCTTGATACCGTTTTGTTCCATATAGGCCAACACCTGAATAAGAGGCAGCTCCACCCTATGGGCCAAATTCCCCATACCTGTATCTTTTATTTGCCGCTCCATAATACTTTCAAGTGCAAACATGCACCTTGCCCTGGCAGAAAGGTACCGGCACACCTGCTCCATTTCGATCAGACCAAAATCTGTGCGGTTTTTGCCCTTGCCCGCAATCTCCTCCAGGCCGGCAATGTTTTCACCAAGATACTTCAGAACAATCTTCTCCAGCTCATACCCGCTGGTTGTCGGGTCCAGCAAATATGCAAAGACTTCGGCATCAAAGGTGTAATTGACAAGCTTAACACCCCTTTGCTCTAGGGCTATAATATCCTGCTTGAGGTGATGCCCCAGCTTCCGGATATCCCCGTCCTCCATAACCGGCTTTATGGCTTTGAATACCTTCTCCCCTTCCAGATCGTACCCCTCATGACCTATGGGAATGTACACGCCATCCCTTTGGCTCCAGGCCATGGATATGCCGTACACTTCAAACTCGATATCGTCATCGGTACTGGTTACAATTTCGAAGGCCATGCACTTGTTTTCCTGTATTTTTCCCAGTATTTTGTCTATATCTTCAAGGGTTTCAAGGCAAACATAATTGCATTCTTCCGTTTCCCTTTCGGTGGTTTGAAGCGCATCCCCGGTACCGAAAAGCTTTTTTGCCCTTTCAATAAGGCTGTTAAATTCCAGCTCGGACAGCTTTTTTACCACATCGCGGGTATCCGGGTCGGGTGATCTACATTCCTCCATATCAATGTCCACGGGTATATTCCTGTGAATGGTAGCAAGCTTTTTGCTGAGAAGGGCCTGCTGCACGTTCTGTGCAAGGTTCTCCTTAAGCTTTCCTTCGGGCATGGTGCTTATGTTATCCAGCACCGACTCCAGGCTTTGGAACTGGTGCAAAAGCTTGAGGGCGGTTTTTTCGCCAACCCCCGGAACTCCCGGTATATTGTCCGATTTATCACCCATAAGACCCTTAAGGTCTATCAATTTAACCGGTTCCAGCTTGTACCTTTCTTTCACACCCTCGGTATCGTACAACTCAAAGTCCGATACTCCCTTTTTGGTATAGACAACCTTCACTCTGCTGCTTATCAGCTGCAGAGCATCCCTGTCCCCCGTTACAATAAATACGTCCATTCCTTCCGCTTCGCCGTACCGGGAAAGGGTGCCAATTATATCGTCGGCTTCAAAGCCTGCGGCTTCAAGCCGGTTTATACCCATAACATCCAGCACGTCCTTCAATATGGGCATCTGCCGGGCCAGATCCTCGGGCATGCCCTTCCTCTGCGCCTTGTACCCGTCATACTGGTCATGCCGGAAGGTGGCTTCCTTCCTGTCGAAGGCTACGCTGATACAATCCGGACTGTATTCCTCCAGTATCTTAAAAAGCATTGTAAGAAAGCCGTAAACGGCGTTGGTGGGCAGCCCCTGCCTTGTGGTAAGGGGCGGTAACGCATAAAAAGCCCTGTTTACAAGGCTGTTTCCATCAATAATAACCATTTTGAGATTACCCAATCAAGACACTCCCTCTCGCTTCCCTTATAGTATTTCACCATAATGTGTAAAAAACCTCCATAGAGACAAAAAAAAGAAGCATCCGCTCCTTTTGTACCGGTATAATACGTAAATGTGCGGATGCTTCCCGGGTAGATTGATGGTTTAAGTCATAGCAATAATACATGCTTTTTTTAACTTCCTCAAACCCTCATTTAAATCAGTACCGTTTCCCTTTACTTGTACGCTTCGTATACCCTTACGGCTATCAAAACTGCCGCTTCACGGGTGCATTGAGCTTTGGGGGCAAATGTGTTGTTACCCATGCCGGTTATAAATCCGTTTTTGCCCATAAATTTTACGTTGTCCATAAAGTAGGACTCAATTTGACTTTGGTCTGCAAAGGCCGGTGCGCCTTCTATAGACATATCCGCATCGGGGTTAATGACCGTTACGGCCCTATAAAGCATGGCTGCAATCTGTTCGCGGTTGGTTAGGGTCTTAGGATCGAATTTATTGCCGCCAACGCCGTTTACAATACCTAAATTAAATGCTTTGAGTATTTCGGGATTTGTGGTATCGGTAAATGTCGATGCAGGAGCCGCCTGGGCCGTTTTGCCGGTATAAACTTCATAAAGCCTGGTGGCAAGCTCGGCAAACTCTTCCCTTGTAATGGGACCGCTCATATTATCCTTTATGCTGTCGGTGATTAGCCCGTAACTGGCCGCCTTGTCAAGCTCGGCTGTTGCCCAGCCGGAAGCGTTCTTATAGTACTTTTCCATGCCAATACTGGCGACATTCGAGAATGGGCTGTATATATAGTATTCTTCTACCCTCTCCTCGTCTTCGGAATAAAGATATGAATACCTTACCCTAAACTGATACACATTTGCCTTTATATCAACAGTATCCAGTTCCCCGTCATTAATTGGGTCATACGCTGCTTCACAAACTGCAAAAACCCCGGTTTCATCGTATCCGGCATGAAGTGAGTTCCCTGTTATTGTATCCCCTTCAATTTCATAATCCCATCTTCCGTTTGCCACTTTCATGTCAATCTGATAACCCGTATAGGCTTCGCCATTATCGTCCCAGTACTCTACCAGTTCCAAAATACTTTTGGGATTGTTCCATTTAAGCAGAAAATAAGGTTTGCCGTCCGGATGTTCTTTTACCTCCACCGTTAAGCTTTGCGGGGCTTCCAGCGCTGGGCCGGCTGCCATTGCAGTTTCCCCAAGAATAGTGGTTAATGCCATTACACCAATAATGACAAATGAAATTATTTTCCTCTCCATTCTTTTACCTCCCTTTGTTTATATTACATTTCTGTAAACTCTCTTTAAAATGCCTTTCCTCCAAGGTTTCCCGTAAAGCTGCCGTCGGTTATGGTAAACCAGTGGGTGGCCCCTTCAATGAAGGACCCGGCATCCGGGACGCTGCCCAAGATGGATTCCGGCTGCGAAGCCACGTTGTCAAACCTTGCGCAGGAACCATCAGAGCCTTCGAAAATGATCCTGTAGGTACACAGACCTTCTATGGGCGTTGCTTTGTCATAGCCTGTTACGGTTTGATAGTGGTACTGGGCCGCATATCCTCCCGCAATTTCGATGTATTCAAAGACAAGGGCAAGGTCCCCGTCTTTGTACCCCTCAAGCCGCAGCGAATCGGCATCCGTATGGTACACAGCTTTAACTTCGATTGTGCTGCCTTTTGCATCGGAGAACTTTACCACATAACCGGTATCCTCATTGTGGGTAACCTCCGTATCATCGCCAAATGCAGTTTGGAACATCACCAATTCAAAGTCTGCGTCATATTTGCCAAGGCTTTTGACGGATTCTCCCATGAATTCCAATGGGAGAAGATATTCTAAAATCTTCAGTTCTGTAACGGTGGCCATAGTCAAACTGGCTGAAACAATCTCATGCTCGTAACTCTGCTCCAGCACATAATCGTCAAATTCATATTTGGCATCGTTATAGGCATTGTAGTTCACACTGATGATACCGTTTTGGTCACCGGCCTTGACAGGTGCCCCCGTCTGTTCCTGCTGCTCGTCCTGTCCGGCCTGTTCCGGTTCTGCCTTCCCGCTGCCCGGCGGCTCATTGCCCGCCGGCTTAGTATCGCCACCGCATGCAGCAAGGGAAAAAACCAGTAAAATTGCCAGTACAATAGTTAATGCTCTTTTCATAATGACCCCCCTATTTCTTTTTTATTCCGCTCCAATTGGTCCACACTGTTTCATCTCCATCGTAGGCATAGCGCCCGGTGAAGACCTCTCCGCCGCTTTCCAGTTCGAATTCGAATGTCCCTTCGAATTCGTCTTCCCGAATCCTGCCGGAAAAGGTATCGCCGGAAACCGTTCCCTCAATCTGAAAGACCGACACATCGGTATAGGGTCTGTAAACACCGCTTACGCTTGAACCGTTCTGCGTAAGCACCATGGGGCCAAAATCCGTATACCAAACTCCTCCCCAGGCGGTTCCGGGGGAACCGAAGGAATCTGATGTTTTGACTCCCGAGAATTCAATAGAATCCTCCCAGTCTTCATAACCGTCGGGACGACACCATCCGCCAATGCTTCCGTTGGCCGATATATTGAATTCAAATGTGCCCGGTTGGTCATAATAATCAAGAGTGCCTGTAAGTTTACTGCCATTTGCCGTGCCATTTATCACATAGTTATCGTCCCATTCACCATAGGTACCCGTTACACTGTTTCCCGTCTGTGTAAGGATTAACATGCCCATGTCTATCTTCCATACTCCTGTCCAGGGGGAACTTCCCTGCTGCTGGTTTGATGTTCCCATATCTGTTGTTGTACCCGGCGTTGTTGTTCCGGTCTGTGTGCCTGTTCCATTGCTAATATCGTTACCGGATGCATTGCCCAAATCATAGAGTATGGTTGCGGTACTTGTATTGCCATCCCAGGACATAACGCAGCCCAGGCTTTCCCCGACAAACCGGAGCGGCAGCATTGTTCTTCCCGTATCGGATATATACGGCGCCACATCCAGGGTTTGCTCGACACCGTTTACCCTCATTACGGTACTGCCAATCCAAAGCTCGAGGGTCTTTTCGTTCAACTGAATTATTACCTTGCTCTCTGTGCCCTCCCAGCCTATGGTACCGCCCATTTCCTCAATAACAGCCCTGACTGGCAGGAAGGTCCTCCCCTCGGTAAGGACTGGTGCTGTTCCCTGGCCGGGGTCTATTTCCTTGGATATGCCGTTTACCAGCATCATCGGATCCCCGATGGTCATATTGATTATAACTGCGCCTCCCTCCGGCGCTGCAAACACCTCATTTGACCCTTCCCCTATGCTGCTATCGCCGTAAACAGGCTTGACTATATAATAGTAGGTTGTACCGGCAGTAACCTTTGTATCATTATAGGTTATATCATTAATCCAAAAATCCGTAAGAGGCAGCTCTGTTTGTCCTCCGGGACTTGTCGCCCTGTATATATAGTACCCCGATACCCCCCCAGAATGGGTTATGGCGTTCCAGTCAAGCTTCACATACCCGGCGCCGGCCTGTGCCTGCAATACCAGTGATGATGAAAGTCCAACCGGCTGTCCTGTTATGATACCGGTATCAAGATTAATGTCGCTTCCGGGCACCGTATTGCCATAGTTATATGTTGCATCACCCGACCCGATATTAACCTCCACTTCATTGGAGCACCAAGACCTGTTACCTGAAAAATCATATGCATGAACCCGGAAACGATAGGTGGTTTCAGGACTGAGACCGGTAAGGTTACACGAGTTTACACTGGAAGAAGCGCCAACCGCAAACCCTTCTCCGCTACCCATGCGATACATGTGGACTTCATAATAGTCTACTCCATCGTTATCGGTGGACTCATCCCACTCCAGGCTTACACCGGTGCCTGTCTTGGACACCAGCCTAAGGTTGGCAGGCGCGTTGGGTATCATTGTATCGGCCTGGGTGGAGAAATTCCAGGTTGTGCTGTCGTCTATCCCGGCGTACTCATTGCCCGCCTCATCCTTGAAAGCTCCCCGGTCAATGGTAATGTGATAGGCTGTATTAAACTTAAATTTAAATGTTTCGGGTAAGTCCAGCATAACCATATTCGAAGAGTTTGCTGCCTTGCCTGCCACACTAAGGTCGCAAATACAATTATCTCCTTCAGTTTCGAATATGTGTATCTCCTTATTGGGCTGACCCCATACCTTTTCATTAAAGGTAAGAATAAACTGGGTCATGTCGGCAGGTAATTCGGCGCCGTCATCGGCGGTATAGTAGGTTATTACCTCCGGCGCATCTATGTCGGCGACTGTTCCGGCTTTGACTGTCTCGGGGATGCATACGGCCATACCGCTTATGGTTACAGCCAGAGCAACCAAAACCGGAAGCCATATCCGCTTAAGCTGCAAGTACTGAAATCCCCTCCTGGAAAAACTGTTAAACATTTTCTCTCCTCCTTAATAATTAAACTTCTTTGCTGATTTTTAAAAGCAAACTCCTCCCCGGTTGATTCCCCGGGATACCGCCCAATGCTTACCGGCCCTTTAACTATCCTGTTGACTTATCAGTACTGCCACCGCATAGCATACTTTTCCGTCGTTATCTGTAATGGGGAAAAAAATAGCATCCTGACAGGCCGGGATACCCCTGCCAATCATTCCATAGGATTGGCTAAAGGTTTTCAGTGTATCTTTAAGGTCAAATAAGAAGACGGTTTCTCCGGCTAACACCCGCTTTATTCCATTATCATTCAAATATATATCCCTCCCATGTCCATTATGGGTTTTTCACCGCTAACATGTTTATATGTCGAACCGGATTTAATAAATATGGGGCATAATGCTATAATTAGTTACAGTATTGCTTTTATTTCGCTAAAAAAAGTAAGGCTATAAGTGCACCCTGAGAACTTTTGGATATTCTTCGGTCATCTTTGCTTTTATACTTTCAATTTTGATGCTCAAATATGTCATAATCATTCTGCCAATTGTTCCTGAAGTACTCCAAAGCTTTAACAATGCTCTCTTTTCCCCCGTATATCCTTCTGGTAATGAAGATGATTACTACATACGCCACCTCTCCCCGGCTGTCTGTTATCGGGAACCCTGTTACATCCTTGTATATGGAAGCGATATGCAATTATCTATTTTATAGCATTCTCTAATAGATTTGAGAGGCACTTTCAAATCTGTCAGAGAAAAATATCGTTTTGTCTCAAAAACATCTTTCACCGGCTCTGTAAGGCCATACCTCTCAATATCCGGGTTTTTAAATATATTATATTTGCCACAATCATATCTTTGCCGGCGGCTCCAAATTCAGTGAGCATGGCGTTACTTACCATGGCCGTTGTTCCATCCTTGGAATATACTTCAATTTATTAAACCTCCGGGTCTGGTTCGCTTTCTTCAATGGTTATAATATATAAACTGCGGATTTACTTCTTTTGAAATATTGTTGTTATTTGTTTAAATATTGCTGTTATTAAAATCAAAATCACCCCAGGGGTGATTACATGCCCGGCAATAACATATAAAATTAGGTGTGACAATAGTATCTTCAGAATATTCTTTGAAAGTTTTTTGGGGGGGTATAAATTGGGCGTAGATATGCTTAAAATGATGGGTGAAGGGCCTTACCCCTTGCCCATGGACAGTTTCATCAAAAAAGTCAACATGTGCATGGATGCCGGCATCTGCATAATATCATCAAAGTCGGGTATCGATTTCCTTGAGAAGGCCCAGCATGTTCACGACAGCTACGAATTTACAGTACCTTATACCACAATGCCTTATCTAAGCCTGGGAGGGAAAATTTATTCCGGAGAAAAGGGTAAGATATATCCTATGAATTCAGGCCAGACTCACGGCCCCAACAATCGTATGCTCAACAGACATCTTATATCTCTAAATGTTGACAAGGATACTTTGAACGAAGTTGCCTATACAATTTACGGTAAATCCAATGTGTGTTTCAAACATGGTAACTATGTTTTCACAAATGAACTGAAAACCATGATGAAATCATTCATCGAGGAATACAACGGCACCCAGCCCGGCCGTAAACTGGTTCTTAAAAGCCTTAGCACACAAATAGTGGTGTATCTGCTCAGGCATATTGAAAATAACATGCCCACCCTTATATCGTCTGACTATAATACTTCAAAGAAGAATATAGATAAAGCTATTGAATACCTGAGAGATCAGTACGATAGGGAATACTCTCTTGAAGAAGCGGCTAAGGTGGCCTACTTAAGTCCTTATCATTTTATTAAGGTTTTCAAATCCTACACGGGTAAGACCCCCTATGAATATCTAATGTATGTCAAAATCCAAAAGGCAAAGGAACTTTTGAGCTCAAACAATCTGAGTATAACCGAAATATGTTTTGCATGCGGATTTAACAACCCAAGCAATTTCTCTACCTTTTTCAAACGGAAGGTAGGGGTTGCGCCTTCCGGGTATCGTAAAATCATGAACAGATAACCTACTCCAGAGCAGAGGGACAGATCCCTTGTACCAAATACAAAAACGGGTACCCCTACAAATAATGCCCTGCCGGCATCTAATCAACCGATAGAGCATTATCGAACCAATTACTGTTCCCTGCTTTATATTCTAATACTTGTATTGAACCGACACCATTGCACTTATCTCCATCTCTCCTGTGGATATTGGCGTTGCCGCCAGGTCGGCCGATTCTATGGTTTTTGCAAAGCTTACATTATCCCGGACAACTATCGGTCCGCCGCTGCCTACTTCCTGAACGTTGATTGCACCCTTTAGCGTGACTCCCAACCCCTCGGCAATAGCCTTGGCCTTTCCTGAGGCATTGGCCACCGCCATGTTAAGCGCTTTTGCGTAAAATTCTTCGGTATTGTCTATACCGAATCTTATGGATGAAATTTTATTGGAGCCCACCGAGGAAACGCCGTCTATTACAGCCCCGGTATTGTCAATATCCCTTACAACAACCTCTACCATGTTGTTAACCCTGTATTCGTATATATATGACTTTTTAGTGTTTTCGTCGTACCTCTCAAGGGGATACAGGCTGTAAGTCACCGTCTTGATGTCGTCATCCTTGATCCCTAAGGATTTAAGTTTGGAAACCACCTTATCCATAATCCGGGCGTTTTCCTGTTGTGCTTTGTCTGCATTGGAGTTCCTGGTCTCCACCCCTACCCTTATATATGCTGTGTCGGGCTTTGCCTTTACTATACCTCTGCCGCTTACCGTTATGGTGTTACTCTCGGTCTGCTGGGCGGCCGAAGCATGCTGCGAAAAAACATCCCCGGTAATATACATCCCAAACGCAAGAACCGTAACCAACAACAAATAGACCACAATCTTTGTTCCTTTGCCCATCACTCTTCACCTCGCTTTATTGAATCTTCTTCCTTCTCAATCTGGTCCAGCCCAGATAAACAACTCCCAGTAAAATTATCACCGGAAGGGCATAGCCTATACCCACAATAATCATTTCTATCATATCCATAAGTCCATTGGTAGTACGGATAAATCCCCTTTTCATCCTGTCCCACAGGCTCCCCATCTTAAGTGTCGACACCTGGGTATCTTTGGGCTCCACCTCTTTCATAAATATGTTTATGGTGGAATACTGGACAAGATTATCCCATCCCCTCAGCTGGGTACCGTAGCTCTCAATCTCAGTTCTCACTCTGTTGAGCTCATTTTCTATTCTTAGTATATCCTCCACCAGTGTCGCCTTCTCCATTATTTCCAGAAGCCTTTCCTGCTGGACCTGCTTGCTCTTCAGCCGCATATCGGTATCCATATACTGCAGAGTTATGTCATTGCCATAGGTCGACCTGTTGGTAACTTTACCAAGGGACGATATCCTCTCAATACAGCTTCCGAAATTGGTATTGGGTATCCTTATCACAACATGACCTTCCATATACTCCCTGTCGCCTTCGGCAGTGCCATATTTCCTGACATAACTGTTTGAACTCTCTATATACCCGCCGGTTTCATCCACCATTTTCTGAATGGTATCATACTGCTGGTTAAAATCCTCCACCTCGATTGAGAGCTCGGCGTTTTTGATAATCTTCCTGCCATCCGATATGGCTATCCGCTTGTCTCCGGTCTCAGGGGGTATTCCCTGGGCAGTAAATACCCTTTCATCAGCCTTCATTTCAGATTCTTTTAATACAACGTTTCCATCCCCGTAAACTGCTCCTCCGGAATCGGTACCGCGTCCCTCCTGGGCCATGCTTAGTCTAAATTCTCCGCTTGCCATATCCGTATCATAGCCTTCTTCTGCAGGGGCTCCCGCTGGCGAAGCCATGTCCTGGGTGCTTTTTGAACTCATGTACAAATTAGGAATAATTCCCTTTGCAGCAACAGCAATTAAAAGCACCGCCGCCACCGTCACCAGCCCTGGTTTCATCCACTTTTTCCTCGCAATGCCAACTGCCGTTCTCTTTTGGCTTTTTCTCAGACCGCTCACAATCATGGGATACAGATGCTCGGGAGGCTCCTTTTCTTCCAGGTTGCGGCAATCCTCCACCATTTCCCGAAGTATTTCCAGTTCTCTCCGGCAATCTTCGCACTCCTTGATATGCTCCTCCAGCAGCAAGCTCTCATGCTGCATCAGCATCCCATCTATATATAAAGAGAGTTGTTCCCTAAAGTCTTTGCATCCTTCCATTCTTCAATCCCTCCTCTCAACCCATTTTGACGATCTTTTCGGAATTTAGTTCCGACTGCTTTATAAGCTCTTCCTTCAGGCTCTGTCTGGCCCTGTTGATACGGGATTTTACCGTCCCTATATTCAAGCCCAGTATGTCGGCTATCTCCTGGTAGCTCCTGCCCTGTATATCCCTAAGTATAATTATTGACCTATGCTCTTCTCCAAGTCTGTTAATGGCTTGCTGCACCTGTTTTCTGGTCTCCTGCCTTTCCACCTGTTCCTCGGGCAAATCCCCGGTATCCATTATCAGCTTGCAGCCACTGTCTTGAGGATTGTCGTTATGCGCAACAGGGTAAAGCTTTACCTTTTTCCTTTTACGCAGTTCGTCAATGCAGACATTCACGGCAATCCTGTATATCCAGGTTCCGAAATTCGATTTGTTGTTGAATTTCCGGATGGACTTAAAAGCCTTCAAAAAAGCCTCCTGCGTCATATCACACGCATCTTCCTCGCTGCCCATCATCCGGTATCCAAGATTATATATCTGTTTCTGATACATGACCACAAGCTCTTCAAAGGCTGCCAAATCCCCTCCTTTGCTGCGCTCAACCAGCACGAGTTCTGCAGACATAGATATTCCTCCCTTCCCACTCATACGTTATTTTTGACGAATGCTTCACCATTAAGTTCCACATTATTCTTTTCCTTTCAATAAACAACAGGAGGCTTGTCTGTGTACCAAATACCGCCTGAATCCTCCCGCATTATACCATACCACCAGTCTCAGACAAACAACAAAAAAGACAGTATATACTACTGTCCATATATTCTATATACAATATACAAATCCTTTAGGGTAAATTATGAAATAATTCTATATACCCATATTTAGAATAAATCCGATATGAGTAACCTTCGGCTCCAAGTCCGGCTATGCCTACCCTGCCATTTTTCAAAGGATTTAGCAAACTGATATCAATATCAGGCTTCACTTTGAAATTACCAATATCCGAGGTAAGAAATTCCCCTTCCAGCTTGGCAAAATTAATTTCATAATCCAATTGCTCAATACTTTCCCTTGCTTTCAGCCTCCCTCCCAATATGCCTGCCACATCTGCTATGGAAGCATACAGCCTGCCGTTTGATATTACCGCTGAAACAGGTCTTCCCATAAGACTCCCGGTGGAAGCGCTATCGTTCCATTCAATTGTTATACCGAAAAACCCATTAAGCTTATCGCAATTAACGAATATCATTGTCCTGTCGTATATTGTGTCGGATGTAAGAAACTCACCGTTTACCATTACTGCCCAGTTATCAGCAAAAACCACTTTTCCCCTGCCCAGAGCCTCAAACAGATTCCCCAGCTTCTCCTGAGGTATACTCCCTTCCAGGCCTAACTTCTTAAGTTCCTCCTGTATTGTGTTCCTGTATTCCTTTTCCCTTGAATATATATCCCGGTATGCCGTTACCGCCCTCTCACCGGAGACCTCAATCAAATTACCGTATATGACCTCCACAGGCACTCCTATACCAACAATGGAATACAATTCAGATACATCATAGTTATACATTCTAATACAACCCAATGATATGCTTTTCCCTATGCTGGAGGGGTCGTTATTACCATGGATTCCATAACCTCTGTAAAACCCAAGCCACCGTATACCCAGCGGATTGGCGGGACCGGGAGGCACCGGATCCTGGCTGTCGGGGTGCCAGGTTGGGTTGACTGCTCTGTTTATTATACTGTAGCTTCCTGTAGGAGTTACGTCGGTAGGCTTTCCAACAGCAACGGGATATGTCTTCAAGGGCGTATCTCCGCTGAAAAGTGTAAGGGAGTATCTGGGAATGTCAATCACTATCCTGTATCCGCTTGCAGCCTGCTCCCCCATTACGATATTTACAGGTAAAAACAACAAAAAAATTAAGACCAACAACACTGCTTTTATTCTCAATGCCGGCTCTCACCTCCTTCTGCTGTATAATTGTATTTAAAGAAACTGAAATTATTCCTGAAAAATAGATGGTACATGCGTTATTGCATGTACCAATTTTTTAAAAAGGTATTCGCTTATCTTTACTGAAAGGATGAAATATACATTCCACCAGCGCACCCTTTGAGTTGAATTTTGCAGTGGCATGGTGCATAAAGCCATTTCTCAAGCGGTATCTCAGGTCGGTATATACCACTTCAATGGTATCGGTCCTCTTTCTCACCCCAATATGATAAATGGGGGTAAACTCTTTGAAAAAGCCCGCCGCCCGATTCTCCATGAATTTTTCCTTCTCTTTCTTCTGCAGAAGACGGCGTCTTTCTATAACCATAATATCTCTCCGCAGCAAATGAACTCTTCCTACCGTAACATGTTTAGGGGCAATTATGATAAAGTCCCATTCAAAGAACCCCAACAGCGCAGGGAGTACTTTTATGTTTTTCTGCTCAATCCGTCCCTTGAAGAAAGCCCATATCCTCCGCCTGGCCAGCTTTCGCATGATGCCAAGAGCTGTTATATACAGTCCGGATACTGCCATGATACCCATTTTTACCCCAATAGATCCTTTACCGCTAAACAGCATGGCAATACCCGCCATTACGATAAATATGTCAAAAATCTTGAGCAGACTTAGCGAATATTTTTTTCTGCTGAAGGGCCATAAAAGCTGGGCTCCATAGGAGTTTAAAAAATCAAGGATAACATGTATAAAACCTCCGGCAAAGGTCCATGCAAGCACCGTCGGCAGACTGCTTCCCCGATATAAAAGTGCAATAAGCCCGGTTATACAAACGCTCAGCAGTAAAACTCCTGCAATAGAGTGGCTGCTACCCCTGTGATGTTTCAAATAGTAGTAATCGTTCCGCACCTTTGCGATAATATCAATATCCGGAGCCAGCGAGCCTGCCACGCATCCTATTAAAGCAGGCTGGGACAACGAAATTTTCCCTCCCGATAATGCAAATATCCCGGCACCTACAACTGCATGGGTAATCGGATCCATCAGCGTCCCCCTCGATGTATTCTAAGAATTCCCGCACATGGCCGTTGAAAGCCTGCTTGTTTTCGGCTATGGTTTACATAATATTTTATCACACTATGGAACTTTGTGCTGTTGCAATTTTTGCTATTGCATGATGAAGTCTAATATGCTAATATATATTTTGCACCCGAATTTGCCGAAGTGGTGGAATTGGCAGACGCGCTGGACTCAAAATCCAGT
>JAENYX010000082.1 GCA_016841565.1 Clostridium thermobutyricum
TTATCTTTTTTGCGTAGGGTACGGTTCTTTGTCCTGTTTTGTTGTACAATAAAATTTTATTATGTTTTTAGTAGGAGAACGCGCTTTTATGAAGAATAGTATACTATGAATGAGTATGTGCTAAAACTGAAAGGGGAGGAACTATAATGGAGGAAAAGAATGTATTGGACCAGATAAGTTTTCAAATAAAACGCAAAGGATATGACGTTGATGAGGTAAATGTATATGTAGAAAACCTCCATAAAAAATACATGGAAGAGACCTTGAAAACAAAAAAGCTAAGCGCAGTAATCAGTGATATGGAAAATGTGATTAGAGATAGTCTGGAAGAAGAATATAATGAAGACAAATCAATTCTTGATAATATACTGGATGTAATATTGAAAAATAAGAAGCAGAGCTTCCAGCTGCAAGAAAAGCAGAAAAAGATAAGCGAAATGGAAGAAAGGCTTGGGGCTTTTGATAATGTACAGAACAAAGTTATGGGAATACTGGCTTCGGCGCAGGAATTCAGAAAAGAGGCCGAACAAAAGGCTAATGAGATTATGGAAAAAGCAGAACAGGAAGCACAGCAAATGGTTCAAACCGTACGTAGAGAGGCAGAGAGCAAATGTGTTGAGTATAACCAGAAAACCAGAAGCACTGTGGAACAAACAAGAAAAGAAATGTCGGATTTGTACGGTAACATGAAAATGATCCTAGGGCTTTATTTTAACGAGATTCAGAATGTATCCGATGTCATAGGGCAAATGAGGGCAGAATACAGCAGGTTATTACAGGCCGAGTTGGATAAAATGCAGCAGGAAAGCGAAGATTTCGGAATTGAGCGCAAGGTAGTGGAACTGAGAGATTCCATACGTAAGATTGAGGATTTAATAAATAAAACATTGGATGAAACCAGTATAGTACATAAGGAGAAATACCCACCGGCATCGGATATTTAAACAGTGGAACCCTTTCGGGGGTTCCATTGTTCTTTTGGAAAACTTATGCTATCATAAGTGAGAGTGTAATATATACTTGGAAGGGATGTAAATCTATGATTTCGTCTGAAAGAAGAGAGAAAATACGAGAGCTGCTGGGATTAGCTAAAGGCCCGGTAAAAGGAATGGACCTGGCAGAAGAGTATGGAGTGACAAGGCAGGTTATAGTTCAGGATATAGCAATTTTGAGGGCGGCGGGGGAAAATATTATTGCAACGCCAAGGGGCTACATACTAATTAAGCCGGCATCAACAAATGCAATAACAAAGACTATTGCGTGCAAGCATCATACCCATCAGGAAATTGAGGAAGAGCTGACCACCATAGTGGATTTTGGAGGAAGCATAATTGATGTAATAATAGAGCATCCTGTCTATGGAGAAAAAAGAGGCCTGCTAATGATTTCCTCACGGCAGGATGTCAGGGATTTTATGAAATCCATAAAAAACGAATCTGCCCAGCCCTTGTCATCTCTGACAGGCGGAGTACATCTTCACACAATCCAGGTTCGAAACGAGGAAAGTTATAAGAGAATTAGGGAAGAATTAAAACAGAAGAGTTTACTAATTGATGAGTGAAAGGCCTTTGAAGGAGGTAGTTGATATTGGTTAAAGGGAAAAAAGGAGGAAGGACTTTAATAATTGCCATAGCGGTTGTTTTGGTTATACTTTTTCTGTCTTTGAGCACAGTACTTAATTTTATTGTGGATTATCAATGGTTCGCCGAGATGGGATATACCGGCCTTTTCCTGGCAAGGCTTCTGAATAAGTTCAGGATTGGTATTCCTATATTCGTATTAATGTCCATATTTTTATTTGTGTACTTCAGAAGTATGAAAAAGGATTTTTACAGGCACTTGGGAGTAATAGAAAGCAACCAGGAGAAGAAAAGATACAACAGGATAATAATATTGCTTTCCCTGTTTTTATCCTTCTTTATAAGCAGCGTAGTGGCAGGAGGGCTGTGGCTGGACATACTCAGATATATAAATGCCACAGACTTTAATGTGACTGACCCGGTTTTCGCAAAAGATATCGGCTTTTATGTATTCAAGCTGCCGTTAATTAACCAGCTTCTTTCGCTGCTGACATTCATTGCAGTGGTTTTAGCAGCGGCTACGGCAATTTTCTATGGAGCAATGTTCAGTCTGAAGACACCCGAAATGATGAGAATGCAGAGCGGACAGGAGGGCAATTCCGGGAGACATCAATTGTTTAATAAGAATATGCTGGGCCTGGCGGTCAGACAGATAGCTACCATAGGGTTGGTAATATTTATTGTTTTGGCGCTGAAATTCTATATAGGCCGGTACAGCCTGCTGTTTTCATCAGGAGGAGCGGCATACGGGGCCGGCTACACCGACATTGCAGTTACGCTGAAGGTTTATATGCTGCAGGCGGCTGCCAGCATTTTGAGTGCCATACTAATTGTGTATGCCGCCTTTACCAAGAAATATAAAACGGCGTTGTACGGGCCGGCTCTGCTGATAGTTGTTTCAATACTGGGGAATTTAACCGCCCTTGCGGTGCAGAACTATGTGGTTGAGCCCAATGAGTATGCCAAGGAGAAACAGTACATCAGCAATAGTATAGAGTACACCCAAAAAGCCTACGGTCTGGATAGGATTGAGGAGAGAGAATTTCCGGCGGCAGACACACTGACCCTTGAGGATATCCAAAGCAACAAGCCAATAATAAACAATATACGGATAAATGATTACAGACCCACTCTCCAGGCATATAACCAGTTACAAGGTATACGGCCTTATTACAGGTTTAGCGACATTGATATTGACAGGTATACAATAGACGGAGACTATACCCAGGTATTCCTTTCGGCAAGGGAGCTATCCCATGAGCATTTGGAGGAAGCGCAGTCCTGGGTAAACAGGTATCTCAGATATACCCATGGATATGGTGCGGTTGTGTCACCGGTAAATACGGTTACACCCCAGGGCCAGCCCCAGCTCCTGGTAAGGGATATACCTCCCGTTACCGATACCCGGCTTGAAATAACCCGTCCGGAAGTATATTTTGGTGAGCTGACCAACGAATATATTATCACAAATGCAAAGGCACCCGAATTTGACTATCCAATGGGGGACGATAACGCCGATACCTTTTACCAGGGAACCGCCGGTATAAAGATCAGCCCTCTGAATAAGCTGATATTTGCTTTGTACCATGGTACCACAAGGATTCTGTTTTCGGGTGATGTGACCTCCGACAGCCGCATCCTGTTAAACAGGAACATAATGACCAGAGTAAGCAAAATTGCCCCCTACTTTTCCTACGACGAGGACCCATATTTGGTTATAGATGAAGGCAGGCTGTTCTGGATTATTGACGGATATACTCATGATACCAACTATCCCTATTCACGGCCATTAAAGGGAGGTATAAATTATATACGGAATTCCTTTAAGGTGGTCATAGACGCTTATAACGGTACCACAGATTATTATTTAATGGATGAGGAGGATGCAGTGATACAGACCTATAACAAAATCTTCCCGGATTTGTTCAAGCCCTTCCAACAAATGCCTGAAGGACTGAAGGAGCATATAAGGTATCCTGAAAACCTGTTTGATATTCAGGCCGACGTATACAGGGACTATCATATGGAAAACCCACAGGTATTTTATAATAGGGAGGATGCTTGGAACATAGCACTTGAGCAATATGGTAACGATACTCTGCAAATGGAATCCAGTTATCAGATAATCAGGCTGCCCGGTGAAGAGGATGTGGAGTTTATAATTACAGTTCCCTATACGCCTGTCAATAAAAACAATATGATAGCCTTTCTTGCCGCCCGCAATGACGGGGACAAGTATGGCCAGCTGATGATATATAAGCTGCCTAAAAACAAGCTGATCTACGGGCCCATGCAGATTGAGACAAGGATAAGTCAGGATACCGAAATATCAAGGCAACTATCCCTTTGGGACCAGAGAGGCTCTGAGGTTATCAGGGGCAACCTTCTGACGATACCCATAGAGGATTCGCTGCTATATGTGGAGCCTATGTTTATGAAGGCGTCGGGGGAGAACAGTCTGCCCGAGATGAGAAGGGTGATAGTAGCTTATGGAGATACCATAGTTATGGAAGAAACCCTTGCAGAGGCCCTTTCAGTTATATTTGGGGAGGCCGGACCGGGAGTTGGCCAGCCGGGCCAGCCGGAGGTGCCCGGACAGCCGACGGAACCCGGGCAGCTGCCCGAAGATTATGGAGAGAATATGGAGGAACTCATTGCCTCTGCCAATCAGCTGTTTCAAAAAGCCCAGGAAGCCTTGAAGGACGGTAACTGGGCGCAATATGGAGAATACCTTGGAAGCCTCGAGGAGGTATTAAACCGGATGCAGCAATTGACTAACGCTCAGCAGCCCCAGGACTAAAATATTAAACGGAAGGCCAATAATGCCTTCCGTTTTTACTTGT
>JAENYX010000083.1 GCA_016841565.1 Clostridium thermobutyricum
CTCAACGTGCATTATGCCGGAAGACTATTTTCTATTAAAAATTGTTTTGATTTTGCTTACTGACGCGATTCTATCTTCAGCCATTTTATCAGCTGCCTTATATGTTGGAATACTGTCTCTTTTAGCTAACTCAAACACTTTCTTGCAGGCGTCATAAATTTTTGCAGTGTTTTTCATGGCATTTGCTTTGTTATATTCACGTCCCGATATATCATCAATTATATTAATAACACCGCCGCTGTTTATTACATAATCCGGCACATAAAGTATTCCTTTTTCCTCAAGAATATCACCATGTTTTGACTCGGCTAATTGGTTGTTAGCTGCGCCGGCTATAATTTTGCATTTTAGTTGCTCAATTGTTATGTCGTTTATTACAGCACCTATGGCGCAGGGCGAAAACACATCACATTCTACTCCGTATATTTCATTCAGGCCTACTTCAGTTGCGCCTAATTCTGCTACAGCTTTAGCAACTTTAGCTTGATCCCTTGAAGTTACTATTAATTTAGCCCCGGCTTCATGCAATAACTCGGCCAGGCGTCTCCCGACAGCTCCCAATCCTTGAATTGCCACGGTTTTCCCCTTTAAGTCATCGCTACCATAAATCTCATTAACGGCCGCCTGCATCCCTTTAAATACACCATAAGCCGTCACCGGCGAAGGATTGCCGCTTCCCGTCTCCAAGCCCACTATATAATCCGTTTCACAATTAATATATGCCGCGTCCTGTTGTGTCATATTCATATCTTCACCGGTTATGTACCTGCCGTTTAGCCCTTCAACAAATCTGCCAAAAGCTCTAAACAATGCTTCGCTTTTTATCGCCTTTGGGTCGCCTATAATAACTGCTTTCCCGCCGCCAAGGTCCAAACCCACAGCCGCATTTTTATATGTCATACCCTTAGCCAATCTTAACGCATCTATAATCGCTTCCTCATCAGTCTCATAATCGTAGATTCTTGTTCCGCCCAACGCCGGCCCTAGCGTGGTATCATGAATAGCGATAATTGCTTTTAACCCGGTGCTTTTATCCTGGCAAAGCACTAGTTGCTCGTAATCATATTCTTCCAGTTTATTAAATATCTCCATCAAATGTACCTCCTTATATGTAGGTTTATCTATGGCTTATATTATATTAATAAGGTCGTAATTGGTCAAACGGCGGGCTGCCCGGCATTTTCGCCACCAAAAAACACATTTACGGCAGATGGTAAATCGCCGGAAAACCCTAAATTCAAGCCGTTTTTCAGGCGCTTATTTGTTTTTTATATTTATCATCAATACGACTGTCTCAACATGCGCCGTATGTGGGAACATGTCCACCGGCTGTACCTCCACAGTCTTATAGCCTCTGCCGTCAAGGTACTTCAAATCCCTTGCGAGAGTTGCAGGGTTGCAGGAAACGTACACCACCCGCCCGGGCTGCATGGATACCACCGCATCCAGCAGAGCCTGCTCGCACCCTTTACGGGGAGGGTCCAGCACCACGGCATGGGGACGTATCCCTTCCCGGTACAACCTTGGCATTACCTCCTCGGCAAGGCCGGTAATAAACTCGGCATTCTGGATTCCGTTTATAACTGCGTTGGCCCGGGCATCCTCCACCGCCGCTTCCACCACCTCTATACCATATACCTTTGCCGCCTGACCGGCCAGGAACAGGGATATGGAACCGGTACCGCAGTAAGCATCAACCACGATTTCCCCTCCCTTAAGCCCTGCGTATTCCAAAGCCTTCCGATATAACACCAGGGTCTGTGACGGATTGACCTGGAAAAAAGAGAGGGGGGAAATCCTGAATTTCAGGTTGTCCATAATATCTGTTATGTAATCCTGTCCCCAGAGGGTAATACACTCCTGCCCGAGTATCACATTGGTCCTCCTATCATTGACGTTCAGCACGATTGACATAATGTTATTTATGGTTCCCTTAAGCCTCTCGACCAGCGCATCCTTTCCCGGGAAATATCGACAGGCGGCAACAATTACTACCATTATCTCTCCGGTTGCAAAGCCTATCCTTGTAAGTATATGGCGGATTGTGCCCTGATGGGTCTTCTCATCATAGGGCTCAATCCCGTATTCTTTCATATGCTCCTTTATCTCTTTAACCACTTTGTTGTTAATCCCATGCTGTATGGCACAGTCGTCAATGTCGATTATGTCGTGGCTCTGCCGGGCATAAAACCCCGTCACAATACCCTCTTCACCCCTGCCCACCGGATACTGCGCCTTGTTCCTGTACCTCCAGGGGTCCTTCATCCCCAATACGGGGTGCACAGTCACACCTACAAGCCCACTTATTCTTTGTAAAGCATCAGCCACCTTCTGCTGCTTATGCATTAGCTGCCAGCCATAGTCCATGTGCTGTATCTGGCATCCGCCGCATTCAAGAGCCGCCGGACACTTTGCCTCCACCCTCTGTTCCGACTGCTGCACTACTTTTTTAATTCTTCCCCGGGCAAAGTTTCGCTTAACCTGAGTTACTTTAATCTCCACTCTGTCACCCGGCAGGGCATTATCCACAAATACGGCCAGACCCTCGATCCTGCCTACTCCCTCGCCGCCGTCTCCCATACGCTGTATATCAAGGGTATATGTACCGCCTGTTCTAACCGGTTTGTCCCTCTTCATCACCACTTGCCTCCTCTGCAAACACTCTGCGGCAACTTAAGTTACATCTCTTAATAATTGTTTGCCGTCAACTCCACATTAATTCTATCAAATGCTATTGAATGCTCTATTAATAATTGTACCAGAACCCGGGGCAGTATGATTAGCCCTTTTATGAAAAAAGAGGACCCCCCTATACGGGCAATCCCCTCATTCAATAACCAAATCTCTACGGCCTTGTATCCCCAAGGGTTATATCCCTCTGTCTGAACAGTACTTCGTAGGTTTTTGGCCCCACAATCCCATCGGCCGGAAGTCCGAAGTCCCGCTGGAAATCCATTACTGCCTGCTCGGTCGGGGAATCGTATTCGCCTGTTATACTGCCCCTGTAATACCCCAATATCTGCAGTATTCTCTGTACCTCAGCAATATCTTCTCCCGGCTCCACCCCTACACTCAGTATCCTGCCGGTAAAGGCGGTACCGGTTATCCTGACCGGCGTTCCCAGAGGTACTATATCGTACAACTCATTTACATCCTCGTTGTACATCCTGACGCATCCGTGGCTGGCGGCAGTGCCTATAGACGATGGGTTATCGGTTCCGTGTATTCCATATCCGCCCCAGGGTACATTGATTTTCATCCACCGGCTTCCAAAGGCTCCCCCAGGGTTTAATGTCTTTTGTATTATCCTCCAGTCCCCCAGGGGCGTCGGTGTGGAGGGCGCTCCTACGGCTATGGGATAAGACTTTACAATATTACCATTTTGGTTTAGTGTCAGTGAGAAATTGATTGTATCAATGTAAATGCTGTACCCTTCGGTGGGCACATCAAACTCGTCTTCGGGGCTCAGGCCTATGGCATTATATGTGTCGGGACCTACTATGCCGTCCACCAGCAGCCCAAAATTCTCCTGAAAATTCCTTACAGCGCCCTCGGTTTCCATGTCGTATACCCCGTTTACCGGGCCGTCATAAAACCCCAGTTCCGAGAGCCTTTGCTGCACATACTCTACATCCGGACCCGTCATCAGCGGTTCTGTTACCCTAAGATATCGAGAAGCATATATCAAACTAAATCACCTCCACTCTATATTATTAGCAGAGGTGAGTATTGTTGCATTGGCAAAAATATTTCTGCACAATTCAAACTGTTTCTGCTGTTTTTATAACATGCATTTACAATTTATGTGAGCATATAGTACAATTGTTGGATTTTGCCGTATTATAAAAAAAAAATTCCGGAATCGGATTTTCGACATTTTTATCCGCACATATTTGGTATGCTTGTATTAATGATTTTATTCCAATTCTATGGGGGGATATACATTGGCACGGGTTCTGGTAATAGATGACGAAACTATAGTTGCTAAGGTTATGGGGGAAATACTCAGGGGTGAAGGCTATGAGGTGGTAACAGTATCAGACGGCCGCACCGGCCTTGAATACCTTTCCAAATACCCTAAACCCGATATAGTTTTGACTGATTTGCGCATGCCTGACATAGACGGGCGGACGGTTATCAATATGATGAACTCCAACCCCGAACTTCGTGAGATTCCAAAGGTGGTCATAACCGGCTCTATTCCTGATTTATCAGACTTTCCATCCGGGGACAGTTATGATGCTATGCTAAAAAAACCCTTTAACATTAATGAATTGATAGCCATTGTCAAGGATCTGACATTCGAGAATGATGAAGCAGCCCTGACCGCCGATTTCATGTAATGCCTTCTGTGTTTGCCGACAGTAATATCGTTTTTCTGCGGATGGATATATTACGGTCAAGCCTGTG
>JAENYX010000018.1:0-18660 GCA_016841565.1 Clostridium thermobutyricum
TAAGGGGTTTTCTTTTATTTTTGTTCAAGAACATCATAAATCTCTAATTTGTTAGGCGAAGTGTCCGCCTTTGTAAGAATATCTCGCCATCTTTAAAAATATTAACCCTACTCCATAGTCCCTAAAACTTTTTTTCTAACGCAAAGTATAAGAATATTTAATACTTATTGGTAATCACGCCTAAAGAAGAAGCCTTTATATGAGGATTACCTATTAAAGAATTAAGCTCTTCTTTTGTGCCGACTACCGTTACCCCTAAGAGAGGAACCTTAGAAGGATCAATATAACCTTTAGCATTTAGTTCATTATATACTTGGATAAACTTAGAATTTTCACTCACTTTTAAATTAAAGAGAAAATTATTATAGCTAGAAGCAAAGGACGCAAACTCATCAAATACCGGTAATCTCATGTTTACACCAAGCACTTCAAATTCGGGAATATACGCAGCTTCAGCATCATACTCTTTAACTTCCCTTTCATAATTCTCCATATCTTCACTACTATAAGAATTAATCCAGTACCAACTTATATTTACATCAGGCAGTATCTTGGATATCTCAAAAAACGTATATGACTTATCTAAAGACAATCCAACTTCAATTAATTGATCACTTGAGATTTGATTTATGTTTGTTAAATCGTTTTTGTACTTTTTATAAGTAATATCCGGATGGAAGAAAACCATTCTTTCATATCCGTATTCCCAGTAATGTGTTGGCCATTGACCAGCAACATGGCTTCCTCCACCTTGCTGTCTTGACATAATTTTTTGAGGCAAAAATCCAAATGAGTATATGTTGCTTCCTAAGATTACGGGCTTATCACCGACGGTGCGGCTTATCGTGAAGTCACTTCTTCCCCCTAAAAATCCAATAGTGTCTACTGATTTGCTAATGTAGCCATTTGGAACTGTTAATTTTACATAAGCACTCATCCTTTGATAGGCTTTATTGCTCATATTTATGGTTAAAGCAAAATTGCCAACAGTAATTAATATGAAGACTAAAGCAGCCACTACGATGGAAATAAAGACCGTCCTCTTGATAGACTTTTGTTTTCCTTTCTTAATTGCTTTGTCTAATTTATCTTCATCAAAGATTTCTTCCAACTGATTCTCATTTATTTTTTCATCCATTGATATCCCTCCATACTCTTTTAAAGTCTTTTCTTGATCTATATAAATACGTCTTAATATTTTGTTCTGAAAGCCCAAGTATACTTGCAATTTCCTTATAACTTAATTCCAATTCGTATTTCATTATCAGTAATTCTTTGTAACTCCTTTTCAAGCAATTTAGACAGTCTCTGATTTCATTTGCCGTTTCTTCATCCAGCAGGGAGTTTACTATATCCCCATCAGCCGATAATCTTTCTAAGAACCTGTTATTGTCGATGATCAATTCTTCCTTAGTTGAAGCCTTCTTTAAATAGTTCCTAAAGTTATTAAGAGCAACCTTAAAAATCCATGAAGGTAGCCTTTGGGGGTCTAAATCATCAAAATGTTCTATGGCCTTTACAAAGCTATCATGAACTATTTCTTCAGCAACTTCCCTGCGACAACCGTGCTTTAGTAAGTATTTATAAATAATTGAAGCATGATTATTATACATATGAGTCAGAACATCTTTTCTCATTCCAATAATCCTTCCAAGGTTGTTATCCTTATATAATAAGACAATTAAATTCTAAAAAAGTATACAGTATTGCAAAAGTTCTTTTAGCATTAAACAGGCCTCATTGAGGTCTCGCTTATTACAGTTTGATTATCGCCTAAGATTAAAAATCAGTATAAAATATACATTCAAGCGGACATTTCGCCTAACGGCCCCGTGTTCACCGAGTAGAACCCAGGCGCAGTAGCTTAAAAGCCCTGTTTCCTAGGCCCTCTCTAAAATTCCTGACATCGGGTTTTCCCACGGTCCGGCTTCAAACTGAACGCCCGTCGGTCAGCAAGGTCTTTCCATAAGAGCATTGCACTTAAACGCAGTTCCCGTGTACCTGTAATGTCCCTACAGTTTACCTATGCCTTCGCCTCTCCGCTAGTTATCTCCCTCTTTCAAGGTTTCGCTGTTGTAGAGGCCGTTCAGTCCAGAGGGCCTTGACTCTGGTGTCGTTATGTTGTCGCTCACCGTCATTGCTTAATATGCCCTCATCTGCCAGTCTCGAATCCTCCGAACAATTTCCTGGTTCTCAGTTATATGTCCGGTCTTTGCCATACGGAACTGTCGTGGCTGGTTCCGAGACCTTCCCTACTTTGCCCACTTATCCTTTTCCTGGTACCGCAACCCGTACACCGGAGGGCAGACTCTGTGCATGTCCCCATTACTTCCAGAATCTTACCAGTCTTCGTCTACGTCGGTGAGACTCGACGCCCTCAACATCCTGCCACTGACTTCATGCAGGGCTCAGTTACGATGCAGCAGTTTTCGCTTAATGCTACGGCCCCAAGAATTGCTAGCTCCCTGTGCCAGTCCTACTCATGATGAGCAGTCGGAGCGTTTACTTCCAAGCTTCCCCCCGCCAAGTCACCTGAAGCGAGAGTTGGATATAACTACGTGACCGAATGGGAAATCGCCACGACCGGACTTTCACCGGTTGGATAAATAAGGTTGTAGGCTGCAACCGACGCCGTTGAGCCGGACCCACAAAGCCCTTCTTCTTGGCGGTGCTTGCACCCGGTGAAACGGTGTGGTGCGCATACTCCAAACCCGCCCCCGCCGCACCTTTATGGGCATGCTTTGTTATATGACGTAGGAGGCATAATAACTACCTACCATCATAATAAATGTCAATCTTAGATAGTTTTTCAGTAATATCACGTTTTTTATCTCCTAATACATACGTCCTTTTATGTCTATCCCACTCAAACCCTGAAATCTGTAATAGTTTTTTTGTATCATCTATGCTTAAATTCAAAGATTCTGATAAATCATTATGATTCCACTGAGTTCTTGATAGAAGCAAATCGAATACTGATTGTGGTGCAACTTTTTTATCAAGAAACTTTGTCTTAATTATTCTTTTTATCTCAATAACACCAAAAGACAATCCTAATAATGTTCCTATCTGATCTAAAATCGGATATATCATATTCCATAGGTCAATTACTTCTTTATATCCCCGTCCACCGGCTTGGGGTATACCAGTATCAGCATAAATAATATTATCTTGAATCTTATGCGTAAATAAAAAATCAGCTACTTTTGTATCGCTATATAATATATTCCAAAGAACATTCCCATCCGAAGATATAATATAAGGGAAATATCTATTATTAAAACATAAATCACGGCTCAAATCGTAATACTTCGATAAATCCGCACAACACTGTTGAGAATTATCAAATAAGTCTTGTATCGTTGTGTTTTGATTATATTCTAGCTCAACTATTTCTCTCTCAGGAATTGTCTTTTCATCTATATAAGGGAATAGCACATTATAATACTCTATTTTAATTCTCATTACTTCCTCCTCTCAAAACCCATTCTAGAACTCCCTATGTCATATAACGTCTGGCATCTGCGACGCCGTTGAGCCGGACCCCCAAAGCCCTTCTCCTTGGCGGTGCTTGCCACCCGGCGAAACGGTGTGGTGCGGCAAACTTCGTGCTCTTTCCCGGAGCCTTTCTTCATGACTTGGCTCATCCGCACCCTTGTGCAGATGCTTTGTTCTCCGAAGCCACACGTCCCTTAACTCAGAGTGCGACAGGACGTCGCACCCCTAGACTAATCTTTTTGACCTCTATTGTACAATATAAGAATGATGCGACATATACACCTAAGATAATGTTCATAATAATAACACTACTCAAAAATAAAAATCTCCTCAATTGGTGCTTTTACAACTCGTGAAATATCAATGGCTAATTTAAGTGATGGATTGTACTTGCCTGCTTCCAGCCTAATAATAGTTTCTCTCCGTACCCCAACTAATTGGGCTAGTTCATCTTGAGTCAATTCTGCAAATTGGCGATATTTTTTTAAATTACTAGCAAACTCGATGAGACTCACCCCTTTTAATGTCTATCATAATACCAAAAAAGAATAGCATAAGATATTAGCGTACCCGCCCATCCGAAAGCACAGGTTAAAATAATAAGTTCTTTTGTAACAAAAGGAAATCCGGAGAAAAAACCAACAATGAACAAAATGACTAGAGGAATTGTAGCAGTTTTTAATTTTGCTTTTTTGCTGTTTTCAAAATAACGCTCATCCTGCATTTCGTTAGCCATTTTCGCTATAAAATAATAGGCAAAGAAACTAAAAAAGCTGAACCAGAATAGCGATAACAGGTTACCCGTCACAAAATATGTGAAACCTTGAAATCCAAAGAAGCCAAAAAACCACACATATTTGATAGATTTTGGAGATGCACTCTTCATAATGAAACCCCCTATGTGATATATTTGTATCTTTGTTGCAAATATATCACTTTTTATATAAGCCGTCAATATATTATAATAAATAGGAAAACAGACTTTATATTTCAAATCTGCTAACAGTTATATATAATCTTTGTTTCGCGTTTTTCTACTAATATGAACCATAAACACCCAAATCATATGCTTGTATAATTCGCGGCAGGACGCCGCGTCCAATGCGTGTGGTTTCGGAGAACGTTTAGCACTCACGACGTCCACCAGCCTTAGATAACTCCTATCTTAGGCTGGTGGATGTGGGCAAGATAAACCCCTTGCCTCGCTCCAGAGCCTTTCTTCCTGTTGCGCCCCTTGCGCGAGTGCTTTGTTCTCCGAAGCCACACGCCCCTTAACTCAGAGTGCGACAGGACGTCGCACCCCTAGATTGATCTTTTTAACCTCTATTTCATCATATATAAATGATGCGAAGCATCTAAACTTCGTAGTATGTCCATATATTGCATTACTGATAGGGAGCTTTCAGAACTATATTATGTTACGTCAATGCAATAACTACTGACAATACCGTTAGTTAAAGATATAATAAGCCACACATCGTCCATATAGTCAACGCCCAAATGATATACAATAGTATTTTCAGGGTCAAAGTATGTATTGCTTATCTTAAAAGATGTTTTTGTGTTTGCATAGTGTTCTTCTTCACCAAGTAAAGAAATGATTTCTTCTTCTGTCATTCCAATAAGTTCATGATTTTTAAACAAATCAGCAACTATTTTTGTTCTGGCGTTTGGTGCATCGAGCCATTTTTTTGCGGTGAAAGTGTGTTGATATCTATAAATACCAAAGCCAATCAGAACAGCGATTACTATCACAGCAATAAGGGAAAATATGATAGTGTTCCACATTTTTGCACGCTGCACCTGTTTCTGTACTTCTACTTCATCCACAGCATTTCCTCCTGTCAAGTATTAGGCAGAATACAAACAATTCTTGATTTACATTTTAACACTAATATGAACCAAAACACACCCAAATCATATGCTTTTATAATACGCGGCAGGACGCCGCGACCATTGCGTGTGGTTTTGGAGAACTCCTGCAACCACGTCCTAAAAGTTCGGGAATACCGGAAATATACCGGTGTTTGCGAATCATTTGTTCGGGAATGCCAGCCTATAGATGACGTTACTTATTCTTCTATACCCTGAATAATTCTATCTAGAGGACTTTGCATTCGCGTAATATCTTTTCTGCTCACATGCGTATACAATTCTGTTGTTTCTGAACTCTTGTGCCCAAGCAGTTCCTGTATATACCTTAAATCTGTCCCATTTTCCAATAGATGCGTGGCAAACGAATGTCGCAAGGAGTGCACAGTAACTGTCTTGCGGATTTTCGATTTCTCTAAGGCCTCTTTAAATATTTTCTGCACTGTCCTTTCTGTTATATGCCTACCCTCTGAACTTCCCGGAAAAAGCCAGTCATCGGGTCTATAAGTCTTTGCGTATTCCCTCAGCACTTTAAGTGCCGCTGCAGATAATATTGTGTACCTGTCTTTTCTACCCTTACCTTGTCTTATGTGTATAAGCATTCTTTTGCTATCTATTTCCTTTATTTTTAGCCCAACAACTTCGCCAACCCTTAACCCTGCAGAGTACACAAGTGTTAGTATTGATTTGTGCTTCAGGTTTTGGAGCGAATTTAGTATTCTGTAGACTTCTTCCTGGCTCAGTACGACAGGGAGCTTACTCTCCTTCTTAGGTCTTGGAATACTTACTGCTATACTTCCTTTGTTTAACACCCCTTCACATAAGAGCTTTATTGAATTCACCGCTTGGTTTACATATGAATGCGAGCAGGATTTCTCTTCTAAGAGTAATAACATGTAACTATGTATATTTTGCACGTCTATAGACTCAATTTTATCTTGGATATAATCCAAAAATCGTTTTATATGATTGCTATAGGATTTTATGGTTTTTCTGCTGTAACCCTTAAGCTTTAAATAGTTAGTAAATGCCGTTAGTACATCTTCTTTTGTTAAACTGCCTTCTGTTATACTATCAGTTCCTGACATATCCGGTCGAACTTTTAAGTTTCTCCAAGTGATGTCTTCATCTTCGAATAGCTCGCTCAGCTTTTTCAAATTTTGCATAGTATATGGCACAGTCCAAGCCCTGGAGATACTGTCCCACCGCCGGCCAGTCACTGTTTTTATCTTTCTCACCCTGTCCTCAGAATAAGGAAAAGTAATCAGCAGTTTCCCATCATCAATACCCTTGATAATGATTGACATAGCATATCCCTCACCATTTCCCTGATTATTATCCTGAATCTATGGTTTTACCGGGCAGTTTCCCAGTGTCAGAATGTAAAAGTTAAGCCATATTACATAACACTTCTACAAATGTTTATATTTTCCTGCAAAATAAGTAATAAAGAGGTGGCTGGAAACCACCTCTTTATTACTTATCAACTTTGTCTCCTGCTCTATGGTTCTAGCCCGCCAATTCCATCCCTTTTTGAAGGGCCTTCTTGTTTATATCCACAAACTTAGGCTTAACCTCTTCCTCTATCGCCTTGTCCCAGTCGAGGTTTTCAAGACCGAAGGCTTTAACCAGCGCTCCCAGCATTACGATATTCTGGGTCTTGGGGTTGCCCAGTTCCCTTGCAACATCGGCAGCCTTAAACACAATGGTCTTTGCCTTGCTCTTAAGCTCGTCTATTATCCCTTCAGGGTATTCAGCATCACCGGTTAGTATGGGCATTGAAGGAATCGCATGGTCGTTTACCACCATAACTCCGTCCTTTTTGAGGTATTCCAGCATCCTCAAGGCTTCCATTCTCTCGAAGGATACTATTATATCGGCCTGCCCCTTGCCTATTATGGGCGAATATACCTTTTCACCATACCTTACCTGGGTGGTAACGCTGCCGCCCCTTTGCGCCATTCCGTGAACCTCGGACATTTTAACGTCATAGCCTGCATTTACCAGGGCTGTCGACAGTACTTTGCTGGTCAGTATAATACCCTGTCCTCCTACTCCCACAAACAAAATGTTTTTAACATCCTTTGCCATTATTATTCACCCACCTTCTCTATGGCTTTAAAGGCGCACATCTGTGTACACAGCTCGCATCCGTTACACATGGTATCGTCTATAACAACCTTGCCGTCCTGCTTGGATATTGCCGGGCAGCCTATCTGCATGCAGGCGTAGCACTGCGTACATTTATCCTGATTGACCTGACAGTGTCCTTTGGGCTGCGGCTCGGTCTTGATAAGGGCACAAGGCCACTTGGTTACTATGACATTGGGCTCGTCAGCCTTCATGGCCTCATTGATCGCACCCCTCATTTCTTTCAGGTTAAGGGGATTGACAACCTTTACGTTCTCTATCCCCAGGGCATTACAAACTTTCGGTATGTCCACGGCAACGGTATCATCACCCTTCAGTGTTTTACCGGTTCCGGGGTTTTCCTGATGTCCGGTCATACCGGTTATCCTGTTGTCGGCAATAATGACCGTAACGTTACTCTTATTATACGCGACATCCATAAGGCCGGTAAGCCCTGAATGGAAGAAGGTGGAATCCCCTATTACTGTAAATACCTTTCCGTCTCTGCCGTTCTTTTCCATAGCCTTATAGAAGCCATGGCCTGCGCTTATGCTGGCTCCCATGCATATGCAGGTATCGGCAGAATTAAGCGGAGGCATTGCACCAAGAGTATAGCACCCTATATCGCTTGTTACAACTGCATCCTTCTTGCTGAGTGCGAAGAATAATCCCCTGTGGGGGCATCCGGGACACAGCACCGGCGGTCGGCCGGGCATCTGCATACCGGTCTTCAGCAGTTCCCTCTCGGTTCCCAAAAGGCTTCTCTCAATAATGTCGGGGTTGAGCTCCAAAATACCCGGTATCTTATCTTTACCGATACAGTCAAAACCTAGCACTTTAACAGCTTCTTCGATGTACGGCTCGTTTTCTTCTATCACATAAAGGGTATCAACCTGCTTTGCAAATTCCGCTATCTTTTTCCTTGGCAGCGGGAAGGTCATACCCAGCTTCAAGTAGGACACGCTGTCTCCGAATACTTCCTTAGCGTACTGATAGCTTATTCCGCTTGTAATTATACCAATCTTTTTATCGTTCCACTCGTAAAAGTTAAGCGGTGAGTTGTTGCTGAGTTCCTCCAGTTTCACAAGCCTTTCTTCCAGGGTTACGTGCAGCTTCCTGGCATTTGCCGGAGTTGCTATATACTTGCCCATATTTCGCTCATAATGCTTAATGCCTACTTCTTCTCTTTCGTTAAACTCCACCAGAGTCTTACTGTGACATATCCTGGTGGTCACCCGCAGCAGCACCGGCACGTCGTATTCTTCACTCAGTTTAACCGCTTTGGCTACAAAATCCTTGGATTCCTGGCTGTCGCTAGGCTCCAGCATAGCTATTTTCGCAAATTTTGCGTAATACCTGTTGTCCTGCTCGTTCTGGGAACTGTGCATTCCCGGATCGTCTGCCGAGACAAGTACCAGTCCGCCGTTTACTCCGGTGTAAGCCACCGTGAAGAGCGGATCGGCTGCAACGTTTACACCCACGTGTTTCATAGCCGCCAGCGCTCTTGCTCCTGAGATTGAAGCGCCCACAGCCACTTCAAGGGCCACCTTTTCATTTGGCGCCCATTCTGCATATACTTCCTTATAGGGTCCAACGTTCTCAAGAATTTCGGTACTTGGGGTGCCGGGATAGGCGGCTGCTACTGTTATCCCCGCCTCGTAGGCACCTCTGGCAATGGCTTCATTGCCCGAAAGAAGTTTCTTCAATCATCTCACTCCCTCACAAAATATGTTAATATTTATACTTAACTCTGAAATGCATACCCCAAACAAAATTATACATTATTCGGGAGAATTTTTCATAGTAATATTCTTCCTGTTACCTGCTGCCTGCCACTACGCTGCCAAGAGCTATCGAATACAGCTTTGTCTGATGAGTATCCGCTCTGGAAACCAACACTATAGGTGCCTTGGCTCCCATGACCACTCCGGCGGATTCCCCATTGGCAAAATAGGTCATGCACTTGCCTATGCCGTTCCCGACCTCTATTGTGGGTACCAGAAGAATATCGGCTTCTCCGGAAACCGGGCTTTCTACTCCTTTATGCTTTGCAGCCTCTTTACTGAAGGCCAGGTCGAAGGACAGAGGCCCGTCTACCATTGCAGTTCCGAACTCGCCGGCTTGGGACATTTCTTTTAATTTCGCCGCGTCAACCGTTGCCTGCATCTTGTCGTTGACCTTTTCAACAGCCGTAAGCGCTGCAACCTTAGGCTGCTCCACTCCCATTGCTTTGCATACTTCAATGGCGTTTTCGATTATCTGCTTTTTATCCTCCAGCGATGGGGCTATATTCATACCCCCGTCGGTCAGGTAAATGGGCTTGTGGTATGCCGGTACCTTATACACCATCACATGGCTTAAAAGGTTCTTGCCCCTTAAACCTATTTCCTTATCCAGCACGGCCTTCAGTAGGTCGGCCGTTCCCAATATCCCCTTCATTACAAATTGCGCTTTGCCGCTGCTTACAAGGGATACAGCCTGTCTGGCTGATTCGGTCAGATCGGGTGTATCGATTATCTCAAATTTTGATATGTCAATTTTCAGGCGCCGGGCTATGTCCTGCATCTTTGACTTATCGCCTGTCAGGATTGGCTGAGCAATGCCAAGCTTAAATGCCTCATCAACAGCCATGAGCACTTCTTCATCCTGGGCGGCTGCTACGGCAAGCTTCATTGATTGTTGCTGTTTTGCTTTTTGGAGCAGTTGCTCAAAGTTACTTATCAAGTCGTATCACCCCTTTTCCATGTAATAATATTTGTATTATGCTCAACTATATAGTTATTCTTTACCCGCTGAAATAATCCTGCAATCTCCGACAAAAAACTCGCATTACTAAAAAATTTTAACCCTTCTAAAATTAATACACAAATACATACAGGATAATCATGGTTAATACAAGGAGAGACCAGAATACCCTGTATTCCTTGTACAACTCCTTAACCTTTATATTAAAGTATTCGGCAGTAAATACCTGACAGAGATGCAGCGGCGAAATAAAATAAAATATAACTCCCGAAACAAAAATCAATGATGTTAAAAGCGCCTTTTCATGGCTTCCGTCGGCAAGGGGTAAAAACAAGGGCAAGAGCATGCCCGTTACAGCGGTATTGTTGGCCGTAAGCAAACCCAAAACAGCGGTCGAAAGAACAATAAGTATTCTGACATCCATACCCGTTTCCAGCAAGGTGTTGATTGCTTTGACAAGTGCCGGCATTTGCTTGATAAAGCCCTGCAGCACCATAATGCCGGCTACGGCATATAGCATACTCCATTTTATTCCCCCGACCATATCCCTTAGAAAGTCTTTCTTCCCTTTTTGACTCATGAAGTATACAATGAAAACACCCGGAACCAAGGCCAAATATAAAGGTATACCAGAGATAAGATTTATTAAAATCCCCACCCATAGCGGAGAGGTATACCACAATACCGCGCCAATCCTATTTAAAACATTCTTATCCGGTCTGCATTCCATGGCTTCTTTACCGGCCGCACTGTCCCTTATATAGAATACATAACCCGAGGCTAGTGCCATTAATGCCATGGGAAATGTGTACTTGATTATTGCGTAGGGACTTAGCCCGGTAATCTGACTGGCCAGCACCATTGTGGTAGAAAAGGGAAATACAAAAAACAGCGCATGCCGGAAAATCAGGTTTATGGCCGACTTGCGTACATTACTGAACTCCAGCTTATCTCCCAGGCTGTCCACCACCGGCGCCGACATAACCGCCCCTCCGGGGATAAACAGCACACCTATCAACATGGGCATAAGCATTATTGAAAACCTGTTATTGTTAAACAGTTCTTCAAGGGAATCCGCCATCTTATCCAGTATCCCGTATTTTTGAAGCAGATAACTGAGAATACAAATTAGGGTTACCACAGCAAGCAGTTCAATGGTCGCCCTTTCTGTCATAGAAGTAAAAAATAAAATCAGGGTTTTCAAAAAACCAAACCCTGCCAGCAATCCCATAACAGCCGAAGCCGTCAGCATGGTTGTACCTATATGAACTTTCTTAAAAAGCATAACTACTATCAATAGAAATCCTACTGCCAGAGCTATTATCTCTCTCACAACAAAGACACCCTTTACTATATACTGTGCGTTATTCTATACGTTAAACCGAAAATTAATGATATCTCCATCCTGCACTATATATTCCTTGCCCTCCAGCCTGTAAAGCCCTTTCTCCTTAGCCTTCTGAGTGGAGCCAAGCTCCTTCAGGTCTGTATATTTCACCACCTCTGCCCTGATAAATCCCCTCTCTATGTCAGAGTGAATTTTCCCTGCGGCTTTGTGGGCGGTTGTTCCTTTTTTTATGGTCCATGCCTTCACCTCATCCTCACCGGCCGTCAGGAAGGATATCAACCCAAAATACTGGTATATGGTTTTGGCCAGTCTGTCAATTCCCGGCTCGCCAATCCCTGTTTCCTCCATGAACAGCTTTTTGTCCTCTTCTTCAAGGCGGTCAATCTCCACCTCCACCTGGGCACAGATCTCCATAATGGGCATACACTTTTCCCTGGAATACCTGTACAACTCTTCCTTCTGCGGATACTCTCCGCCGGCCAGCTGCTCTTCATCAATATTGATTACCAGCAGCATTGGTTTTACAGAAAGAAAATTGAATGTTTTAAGGTGCTCCTTCTCCTGGTCTGTCAGGTCAAGAGAATATATGGGCAGCTCCTCTTCCAAAGCATCCCTGCACTTCTTAAGCACCTCAAGCTCCTCCCGCATGATACTGTTAATCTTCTTTGAGACTTCTATCCTCTCTATTCTTGTCTCTATAATTCCAAGATCGGCCAGCAGAAGCTCGGCATTTATGGTATCTATATCCCTAAGAGGGTTAACCTCTCCTTCTACATGGACCACATTCTCATTATCAAAGGCTCTTACTATCTGGACAAGGGCATCCACCTTACGGGCCGCCTCCAGGAACTGGTTTCCCATTCCCATGCCTGCGCTTGAACCCCTGACCAGTCCCGGCAGGTCAATAAGTTCCAGGGTGGCATAGGTAGTCTTCTTAGGCTTATATATGGCCGACAGAAAATCTATCCTGTCATCTGGGATTTTGGCCGTTCCTATATGGGCTTCGGTTTTTCCCGAAGAGAAAGTACTGGTTTCCAGGTCCAGATGGGTCAGCAGGTTAAAAAAAGTAGTCTTCCCCACCGTAGGCAGGCCTGTCAATCCTATTTTCATAATCCCTTTCACCTTCTTTCATCTATTATCCTTTCTCTGTCTACTACATTATAACATATGTCCAATATATGGGCTTTAATAAAATTTTCTTATCTGGCCTTCACCAGCCCGAACCTTTCCTTCATGGTCAGCACCCGCAGCACTGCCCTGTCAATCATATCGCTATCGATATCACCGCTGACCGCAGCAGCTACCAGCGCATCAAAAGCCTGAACCATCCCTTCTCTGGTGTGGCCAACCAATAGTATATCAATCCCCGACTTGACGGCCCTAACCGCTGCCTCTCCGGGACCGTACAACTTGGTAATGGCGCCCATATCCAGGTCATCCGAAAATACAACTCCGTTGAACCCAAGCTGCTCCCGCAATATGCCGTTTATGATATTTGAGGACAGCGTGGCAGGATAATCCTTATCCAGTTGCGGCAGCAGTATATGGGCCGACATGATTGCCGGCACTTCCTTATCCACCGCCTGCTGAAATGGGATTAGTTCAAAGCTATTTAACCTGTCCATAGAATGCTCAACCACAGGAAGATCGGTATGCGAATCCACCAGGGTATCGCCATGTCCGGGGAAATGCTTTGCAACAGGGATTATCCCCTGATCCAGAGTTCCTTGGATAAATGCCAGCCCCATCACCGAAACGGTTTCCGGGTTGTCTCCAAAAGCTCTGTCCCCTATTACCGGATTATCGGGATTGCTGTTAATATCCATTATGGGTGCAAAGTTCATGTTAATGCCCATTTCCTTGAGCTGAACCGCCATTTGACCGGCGGCCTCCCTTACATTGCCGGGCCGACCACTTTCTGCCAGAGATTTTGCAGTCGGAAAGCGCCCTTTCTCTCCCGGAAGCCTGTTGACCCTTCCCCCCTCCTGGTCGGTGCCTATCAGCATACCGACGCCCGCGGGGCCGCTTTTAATATCCTGGAGCTGTCCTGTGAGTCTGCCCACCTGCTCCGGGTTTTCTATATTTCTTCCGAAAAGGATCACACCGCCCACTTTATGCTGCTGCAGAAAGTCCTTGGTATCCTCATCCAACACCTTACCCTCTATACCTACCATAAGCAGCTGGCCTATTTTTTCTTCGGTTGTCATACCCTCCAGCAGCCTTTCCACGGCAGATTTCGGGTTTTCCCGGTCCAGTTGGTCCATTGGCGGCGTTTTTTCAGAGCCGTTCCTTATACATCCTACCGATATCACGGCCAGAATGGTTACCGCCATAATCAGTCTTTTCATGATAAAATCCCTCCATGTGGTTTATAGCATCTTTATAAGAACCTGCGTACAGCTTTCCCTCTAAGATAGTCGAATTTCTTTCCCTGCCATGTATCCATATGGGTCATCTGTTTCTCTATGCATTCTTTAACCTTCCACCAGCTGGTATTCCAATTGGCTGTCAGCGTTTCCTCCTCTGGTGCCCTGCCTATTAGCCTCTGTATTACAATCTCCGGGTCGAGGTATTCCAAAAATCCAATAACCCTTTGTACGTATTCCTCCATCGAAACCAGCTGTATCTTGTTTTCCAGGTAAATGCGGGCCATTTCTGTCTCTCTGACTATATAAAGTGAATGTATTTTTACCTGCTCAACCCCAAGGGCTGAGAGTACTTTGGCGTTTTCAACAACGTCAAGCATGCCATCCCACGGCAAGTCCAGTATGAGATGGGCACACACCCCAAACCCCCTGCTCCTGACCTGTAAGACTGCATCCACAAACTCGGCCAGGGTATGCCCGCGGTTTAGCTTTGCAAGACTGTGATAATTAACTGTTTGCAGCCCCAGCTCAAAGGTAACGTCCATACCTGTCCGTTTCCTGAAGGCGTCGGCCTCCTCCAGGTGGCTGCTGCTTATACAATCGGGCCGGGTAGAAATATATACTTCAACTACTCCCGGTATACATGTTTCCTCCAGGTAATCCTTCAGCCTTTGGGGAGCCATGTAGGTATTGGAAAAATTCTGAAAGTAGGCTATATATTTTTCCGCGCCATACTTTTTGCCAATATACTCCATGTTTTTCTTGAGTTGCTCTGCCACAGGCATCTGCTCCGGCAGGGACTCAAAGCCGGCTCCCGACTGGCCGCAAAAAATGCACCCTCCATACCCCAGTTGACCATCCCTGTTGGGGCAGGTAACCGGCAGATTTACGGGCAGCTTGTATACCTTGCATTGGTATTTTTCTCTGAGATATCCCGAATAAAACCTGTATCTGGGTTTGTCCACTTACTCCATCCTCCTGTTTATACCTGCAGTATGTGCAGGCCGTCACCGTTGTACCAGGTATGCCATTCTTCACACCTGCAGTACTTCTAAGGTCAGTATAGTCTGACGGGATTAAAACCCAGCCTGTCGCTGGAAGTCAGAATAAATTCTATTCCCTCCACCCGGCCTTCCACCGCATCCTTAAAAGCCGGGCCGTGAAGATGCCCATAAACACATTTCTTAACCCCATAGCTCTTAAGTAAATCCAGCAGATCTCTTGAGCTGCTGTTGGGATATAACGGCGGATAATGAAGCATGGCAACAATCTGCCGGCAGCTTTTATCCTCAAGGCTCTTAAGAGATAGTTCCAGACGTCCCAATTCCCTGCTATAAATCCTTGCATCGTGAGCGGTAAACTCTGGATTATCAGGACTGATCCAGCCCCGGGTACCGCAGACCCCTACCGACTGACATACATAGCTGTTATTGTGCAGAAAAAAAATATCTTGGAGCCCCAGCTCATCCCTAAACTTATTCAGCTTGCTAAACGTTGTCCACCAGTAATCGTGATTTCCCTTGGACAGTATTTTTTTCCCGGGCAATGAGGAAAGAAACTGGAAATCGGCGGCAGTTTCTTCGAGATAGGTACCCCAGGACAAATCGCCGGAAACCAGTACCCAGTCATCGGCCGATACTGTCTTGTTCCAGTTCTTCTCAAGCTTTTCCATATAGTTCTCCCATCCTCCACCGAAAATATCCATTGGTTTGTTGACGGCTTTGGAAAGATGAAGATCCGATATTGCAAATATAGCCATACACAAATTCTCCTATTATAACTTTCTGTTGATTACCGTTAACCTGACCGGGCAGTACATAATCACCACCCTGCCGGGTTTACCCCCGTCTGCTCCATAAAAGGTGTGATGAAATAAATCCTCCCAAAAGTCCGCCTATATGGGCAAAATTATCTATCCCGGGATATGTAAACCCTATAAAAAGGTTTATTCCCAGTATTGACAAAAGATTTGCCGTAAAGCCCCTCCTGAAAACCCCCGGCCTTTTTCTGCCGAAATAAAGAAGCGCTCCCAGCAATCCGAAAATTGCTCCCGAAGCTCCGGCCGATACCGCCCGGGTAAACAAAAAACTGAATATACTGCCCGAGATTCCGGCAGCTGCATAAATAATAACAAACCTGGATCTGCCGTAAATTTTCTCGGCCAGCCTTCCCAGATTGTAAAGGGCATAGGAATTGAATGCCAGGTGCATAGCCCCCACATGAAGAAACATTGGTGTTATAAATCTCCAGTACTCGCCCCTCATTACCAGAGGCCAATACATGGCTCCGAATTTGATTAGTACACTTATATTTGTAGAGCCTCCTGCCAGTGTCATAAGTATCCACATAAACACATTAATGGCAATGATGCCATAAGTAATAATGGGCTTTGCCTCTACGTCTATCCTTCCCAGGGCTTCAAGGTCTACCGGAATATATCGTTCCAGTATAGATATATCTGCATAATTTTTCAGCAATGCTTCCAGCTTCAGACCGTGTATATCCCCCGAAACCGTGCCTTCTTTTATGTCCACCAATATGTTTGATACCGATATATTGTCATAAGTACCATTTTGTATGTCATGCTCCTGTATGTAAACGTTCCCTGACAGAAATATATTAACAATCCTTGCCTGGGTACAATTCAGCGCTTTCATATATTGGCCGGCACCATCAAGCTGTCCATAGTTGGAAAAGTACTGGTGTCTGCTGTCGCTGATGAAAAAGACCAGTTCAAGGCTTTGTCCATTTCTGCGGGCAAGGGCGGCTATCCCTTCCTGTCCTTCAACCTTCAGTATAGTGAAAGCCATATTATCAATAAGCCGGGCAGATATTGCATTAATATACTTGTCCTCAATAATCATAGCAACACCATCCTCTGCAGTACAAAACCCCTGGGTTGACACTAAGAATTACCTTACCTTCACCTGATCCTTTTTTTCTGCCTGGCTTGCTTTCTTCTTAATCTTCTTCACTATGTCAGGTACCATTTCTATCAGTCTCTCTATACCTCCGGTGCCGTTCAGAGGTATTACAGATATATCCCCTTCCTTTATTGCAATAACTGCAGTAGGTGAAATCTTTGCACCCAAACCTGCGCCTGCTCCCTGACGGCTGTTGTCTTTGGATTCCTCTCCTCCTCCTCCTCCGGTTCCCATGCCGAAGGTTACATTAATCACGGGTATGAGAGTTATGCCGCCTATTTCAATAGGTTCTCCAATAACAGCCTTTGTAGTTAGAAAGTCTTCCATCTCCTGAAAAATCGCCTTCAGGTTACCCGTTAAATCCATACCTTTTACCTCCCTTTACGTTGTTTCTGGCCCAAACTTCTTTCTTAAGATAGACAGTACCATGTTTCAAACCGATAAATACCAATACTATAGGTATTATTACCCCTTTAAAGTATAAATCTACCTCAAAATTTTCTCCGCTAAAATCCGGTGTATATTGCAGTATCCCGCCGTGATGACTAAATATGCATGATATAAGGCCTGCCGCCATTCCTGTGTACGCCGGGTCTTCAAAGCCCAGCTTCAGTACTATGCCGGCTTTCCTTCCGATTATTGAGCCCATTGTATCAACGGCCATGCCCTTGAGACAGGCCAGTTGGTTCTTACCGGTCTTAAGCCTGCGCACTAAATCAACTATTGTATCTGTCTGCTCACTGTACCTGCCGTCCATATCAGGGCAAAAGCTATATATGGACAGACCCAGCACTTTAACAACCGACTTGTTATGGCCGTCACGTCTATTAAACACATATGAGACCAGCCCCAGCCCATAGGAAATGTAAAAGTCTGCGCACAGTCCCTCTGTATTATTTGCAGTTACACTAAACCTTATGGGCAGCACAAGTACAATCAAGACAGTAATACCTATTCCGCTAAGTATTCCCATAGGCGACCCCCTTTAAGTTCAGGTATCCGGTCCATAGTATTATACCTCATATATTCTTTATTTCCTATGGAATACCTCCTTTTTATCAGCCAAATAAAAAAGGGGCCTGGCGTATTGTCTCCCCAGACTCCCCGTTTAATGTATTTCCCAATATACCAGAATACAATCCTACTTTTTACACAAAAATATATTGATAATGAAACTATACATAACACATTAATAATATTACATTCCCTTATATGTCATTCTGAGGGCCAAGCCCGAAGAATCTTCCTGGAGATATACATAAGATCCTTCGCTTCGCTCAGGATGACAAGCGTTGCGCCCAGGATGACATGTTGGAAGATGTAAAGTCTTAAGCACGTTATATACATACAAAGCTTTCAGCATCCACTAAAGTTACTGATGCCCAGCACCGGGAACCATTCCCCGTACCGGGCATCAGAAGCCAGCTGGAAAGTTAGTATTGAGGTAGTCTGATTAGTTGCCAAAAATGTTGTTGAAAGCATCCAGCAGTTTATCGTACGACTTTTGCAGCCTTTTGAATGCTTCGAGAAGTTCTTTGTATATGTCAATTTGGACACTTGTATCATCTTCTTCTACTTCTTCTAATGCGTCCATTGCACTGTTTAGTTCTGCCAGAGCATTATCTACTTCTTCCTGGGTTGCTTCTTCATCCGCCATTACTGCTTCTGCTGCTGCCAACGCTTCTGCGAACACGCCCCAGCTCTCAACTGTGTAATCTGCTTCTTCCAGCTCACCGGCTGCTGCTATTGCCGCTTCCAGCTCGCTCTTGTCTACTTC
>JAENYX010000018.1:18670-49297 GCA_016841565.1 Clostridium thermobutyricum
CTTCCAGCTCACCGGCTGCTGCTATTGCCGCTTCCAGCTCGCTCTTGTCTACTTCTATTACTACTTCTTCTAATGCGTCCATTGCACTGTTTAGTTCTGCCAGAGCATTATCTACTTCTTCCTGGGTTGCTTCTTCATCCGCCATTACTGCTTCTGCTGCTGCCAACGCTTCTGCGAACACGCCCCAGCTCTCAACTGTGTAATCTGCTTCTTCCAGCTCACCGGCTGCTGCTATTGCCGCTTCCAGCTCGCTCTTGTCTACTTCCGGTTCACAATCTATTTCTTCTTCCGGATCACATTCTACTTCTTCTTCATCGTAAACATCTGTTTCCACAGTGCGCGTGTCAATATGGTGCTTTAATCTTTCCTGTGCCCGCATGCTGGCACCGTTGTTCATTATATTCTCGTACGCTCTTTCCAGACCGCCCATACTGGGATGTTCCACTTCTTCCTGGTCCACTGCCTCCTGGACTGTAACCCCGTCATTGATATCTTCCTTGAATTTCAAATCTGCGGCACTGACCGGCATTACGCTGGTGAAGACCAGAAAAGTTGCAACTGCATAACCTATAACAATCTTTGATATTTTACCTTCAACAAAAAACATGAACTACTCCTCCCCCGGTTTTAGTTTAGAACTCTAATAGCCTTTGTTAAGATCACTTCAAAAACCTTTCTCCGATTTACTGCATTGTAATCACCTCCCCGGATACTTCAACCATCCTTCTTTCGTAATTAAGTATAATGGAGAGGTATTACCCAACCTTTGCCAAATATTGAAAGTGTTTGTCCAAAACATTAATAAATGTTACAAAAAACCCCCCGGCCTATTACGCCGGGGGATATCGTTTATCCCTGGTTAAAGGATGGAAAACTGATGATAAAAGTCGTTCCCTTTCCCAACTGGCTTGTAACATCAATCTTGCCGCCCTGCAGCTGAACCAGTTTTTTTACAATTACCAGCCCCAAACCACTCCCCTTTTCCTGTATATGGATGTCCCGCCGATTCTTTATCCGGTAGAATCTGTCCCAAATGTGCTGCAGGTCCTCGGATGGTATTCCAATACCATTATCCGCAATGGTCAGTACAACTTCATCCTGCCTGGTCTCCACACCCACCTTGATGGTGCCTCCCTCGGTAGCCATAATTGCATTCTTTACCAGATTCCTGATTATTTGCTCCATCCGGTCAACATCCCCAACTACGACGGCTTTTTTTGATTTCTTTTCCACCAAAATCTCGGTATTCTTGCTGCCGGCAACAGCTTCCATGGATATGGCCACCCCCTGCGCCAAAGCCACCAAATCCACCGGCAGCCTTTCTACGGTAATATTGCCGCTTTCCAGGCGGCTCAATACCAATATATCATCCACCAGCCTGGTTATATGAACTGTTTGATTATAAATTGTGTCTAAATACCTCTTCATCAAAGCCTTGTCCTGTACCATGCCGTCACGTATAGCCTCTACAAATCCCTGAACAGCAGTAAGCGGAGTACGCAGCTCATGGGATATTTCTGCGAACAGCCGGGCTCTTTCCCCTTCCATTCTGCGACTTTCGGCCTGTACCTTCTGCAATCTTAGCGCCAGTTTATTCAATTGGCCTGCAAGGGTATTGATTTCATCAAGGGGCTGATCCATAGTACTTAAAGCGTAACTCCCCCTGCTGATTTCCGCTACGGTAGTAGCCAAACTGGAAATTGGCCTGGAAATGTGCATGGCCAAATAAACAGAAACGAAAATAATAATCACCAATATGGCCATTCCTCCGATGACCAGATATAGGCGCATTTTGTCCAAAGCATTGTCCAGACTGGTCGGCTCTGATTCCAGCAATATCCCCTTTTCAACGTCTTCTTTACTGTTGCCCATGGGAACGGCCGCTACAAAAACCGGTTGGCCTGTTTCCTGCTTGACTGTCCGGAAAACCTCGGTTTCACCTTTGCTCAGCATTTTCACAAATTTTGCGTCTACCACACTGCCGGGCACCATTTCCTGCTCGGCTGAAGTATCCACAATATTCCCCTCTTTGTCGAAAACCGTTATCCTGGCATCAAAGATATCAGACAAAAATTTAAGCATTTTCTGCCTGCTTTGAGTTTGATCTTCAGTCTGCCCCGAAGGTACATTTCCCCATACCTGGTCGGGCTGCTGGAGCAGGGCGAAATTTACCCGCTTGGCCTTGCGCAGCAGCTCCTGTTGAACCTGATCGTAGGTTATTTGTTTCACAACAAGGCTGGAAAGCATGGATAGTGCAGTAAGACCAACAACAAAGGCTATCACATTGGTAAACAGTATCCTGGTGTAAATATTCTTGTTGAATTGTTCCCTCATCAAACCTTTAATCCTGCGCCCCAGCCCGCACGCGGCACGAACTATCAACTGCAGCTTATCCCTTGCCTTCATCAGATATGTATTCACTACTTAGCCTCTCCCCCTTTTACGGGAGGTGTAAACTGGTATCCCACGCCCCAAACTGTTGTAAGGTATTCATGGGACAGGGATTCCAGCTTTGTCCTCAATCTGCGTATATGTACATCCACCGTACGTTGGTCACCAAAGTAGTCATATCCCCAAACTGTTGTCAGCAATTCTTCTCTTGTGAACACTCTTCGGGGGTATTGGGCCAGGTGATATAACAAATCGAATTCCTTGGGAGTTGCTGCTGTATCCTTGCTGTCAATCAGAATTCTCCTGGTATCGGCCTGGATTTCCAACCCCGGGTATTTCAATTTCCAGCTGGCAGCAACATCAGTCTTCTGGATACGACGCAGCACCGCTTTTACTCTGGCCACCAGTTCTCTTGGACTGAAAGGTTTCGAGACGTAGTCATCGGCTCCCATCTCCAGCCCCAGTACGCGGTCAGCTTCATCCCCCTTGGCTGTAAGCATGATGATGGGAATCATGCGGACAGCCCTCAATTCGCGGCACAGAGTAAGCCCGTCTTTACCGGGAAGCATGATGTCCAGTATTACCACATCAGGATTTTCCCGGTCAAATGCAGCCAAGGCTAAATCACCGTCGTTTATCCCGACAACTTCATAGCCTTCTCTTTCAGCGTACAATTTGACCAGCTCCAGTACATTTTGGTCATCATCTACCACCAGAACCTTGCCCATGTACATCTCTACCAACCCCCTCAGCTGCCTTTGTCACGATATTATCATATATGCGTACGCCAATAAACCCTTAATAATTACCATCGGTCAAGTCTCCCTGAACAATTTGAAAGAGCTGAAAGGCGGTAGTCTCTCAGCTCTTCCTATCTTAATCCCCCAACACCAACAAGTTTTTTGTCTAATTCTGAATACTTACAGCCGCTACAACTTTGGTTGTACCGTAGTACTCTGCCGTAACCTCAGATCCAATTTTCTCAGTCAATTGAGCATAAGTCACAAGAGTTCCGTCTGCGAGAATCTTGCTCTTTTCATTGACTTCAAGCACCAATTCATCTCCGCTTTGGGTATCGATGGTAATTTTACCGGCTTCGGCCGCCTTCAATGTACCTCTGGCAGTTATAGTAGTCTTATCTTCTGCTCCTTCATCTTGGTGGTTGGAGGTAGCTTCTTCCTGATCCTCTGTTTCACCTTCACCGGCCGAACCCGAGTTATCAGTAATCTCAGTGCCTCCATCCGACCCCATTTCTTCTCCTGTGTCGGCACCACAACCGGCCAAAAAAACAATGCTCAACATTAAAACCGCCAGTATGAACGCAAATTTCCTGTATTTAACCATATCCGCTTCTCCTTTCATGCCATGTTTAATGTGCTTCCCTTATCACGTATTCTTAATTACCCCGGACCCCTCTATTAATATCATACTAACTTTCCACCCGTTCTCAGGAGGCAATGCGGCAAAAATCCCCACTAGCTTTCTGTTCATCCTCTTACCTCCCTCGCAGTGTCATTATATCGCAGGGATATTATGGGGTTTTTGCCGAACTATGAAAGTATTTTTCGAATATATTAACAAATGTTAACATGGTTTTGGAATGGCTATGTCCCCAGAAGTGCCGAATACAGCATTGACTGACAAAGCAGAAGCAGGAAACGCCGTTTCCTGCTTCTGCTGCCGGGTTTGGCATCACAAATGATTATCATTTTTTGCCCTTGAGTTAATGATCTAATTGTTGGTTATAGTTATTGGTTTATCTGGTTGGCTGTTTGCGTTGCAGTGGTTCTGTTCCTTACGTTTTTCTCAGCCTTAGGCATTCTTATTTCAAGAACACCGCTGTTCTGCATGCTGGCATCTACCGATTCGGCTCTGATACTGGTGGGAAGAGCCACCGTCCTATTAATGACAACATTTTGGTTTCCGGTCCACGCCGAAGCCGATATGGTCACCGAATTTTCAGTTACATTAAGGCTTAGGTTATTCAGGTTGACGCTGGGCACATAGGCCGATACCACTACATCGCTGGATGTTTCCGAGATATCTACAGAGGGCTGTATCATGGTACTCCAGTGGCTCTGTATAAAATGCTGCGGCTGGTTGTACCCAAACATGGCGCCGCTCATAGGCTGGTTGTACTGGCCGGCTGTGATAACGGGTTGTACGGTACTGTATGGAACCGTGCTCCACGGTGAAGTAAAGTAACTGCCTGCCTGTCCCGATATACCCTGGGCTGCGTTGTAAGCGTTAATTCCGGTAGTGTTCTGAATTCCATAGGTGACGGTTGTTCCTACATTGCTAAAGCTGGTGGCAATCGGTGTGAAATGGAATAGTTGGGCTGTCGTTCCGGTCTGTTGGTTTGAAAATTGCATCAATGTTCCTCCTTTAAATTTTGTTTTTCAAGCTTATTTTGTATAAGCCTTTGCTGTTTTATTCGCCAAATAAAAAAACAATGGTGAATAATAGATGGCTGGTACTCAAAAAATAATGGAGTATATACAGGATCGGAGGACTTTAAAAATATGAATGATACCAGAGATCTGATTAAAGAAATTTCTGAGTTAAGGCACTCAAATATAATATGCTATATAGGCGGAGACAGGCAGAATATAAGCACCAGGATAGCACCCGACATTATCCCTGTTTTCTACAAGCATCTGGAATTGCTGGGAACAAGTGATAGGATTGATTTGTTTTTGTTCACCAAGGGAGGAGATGTGCTTACAGCCCTAAGGCTGGTACACCTGTTATACGAGTATACCGACAATTTTTCGGTTCTTATCCCCTATAAGGCCTACAGCGCCGGTACCCTGATTTCCCTGGGTGCGTCCGAGATAGTTATGGGCAAGCTGGGAGAACTAAGCCCGGTGGACCCTAATATTACAAGCGTATTCAACCCGGCCGACCCTGCCAATCCTCAAATGAAACTTGCAATAAATGTTGAAGATGTTTATTCCTATTTCTCGATAGCCAAGAATGTGGTGGGAATAAAAAATGACCAGGCTCTTGCAGAGGTATTCGAGCATTTGATAAAGCAGGTCCATCCGCTGGCAGTAGGGACTATACACAGGACCTATTCACTGATTCGCCTTATTGCGCAAAGGTTGCTGCTTACCCATATGGACATTTCCCGCCAGTCTGAAATTGATGAAATAGTAAATACGCTGACTGAAAAGCTGTTTGCCCACAACTATATGATTAGCAGGATAGAAGCGCGGGATACCCTTAAACTGCCGGTAACCTTCTGCAGTTCCCGGCTTGAAGCCCTTATGTGGGAACTGTATGAAAATTACAGTCGGCAGCTTAAGCTGGAAAGACCATTTATCCCCGATGAAGTGGCTGATATGAATGGTAACTTCTCGGTATACTGCGGAGTTATTGACAGCATTAATAGAATTGACGGCTATGTTTTTGATGGTGTAATACAAAAAACCGCTGCTCCCAACCAGCCTTATCAGAACAATGTAAGTATAACTCACCAGGGCTGGAAAACCCTTGAAAGGAGTGACATGTAAATGCAAAGCTTAAGCAATCAGGGCCACAGAAGGTATATGAAGATATCACAAAAATCAGGATGTATTTCGACAGACTACAACCTGCTGGAAAACGACGGCGACAGTGAAATTATACCCTATGACAATAATGAAATCAGCGGGCTTTTTAAAAGACTGCGGAATCAGTCATGACTCATCCGCATGTAAAAGCCCGCCTTTTTCTGTCCCTACCCTAAGTTCTGACGGCGGGCGTATATTACAAAGACAAGCTGGTCTATATACGTCGTTATGGCTATGGAAATAATGGCGGCAATGGCTGCCATGGGTATTATGACCAAAAGGGCCATAACCGAGCCCACGCCAAGCATGGATCCCGTATCCATGCCAAACATATCTGAACCGGGCAGCTTGATGTTAAAGTTCACCCTTCCTGCATTGAGGTTACTGCCGTGACTGTCTCCCTGCCTTCCATTGTTGTTATTTCCGTCAAAGAATCCTCTGACAATAGCCACAAGGGCCATAGGCCAAAAAAACTCCTTTACAAATCTGTAACTATCCTCAAAGGCTTCCATAACTCCCAGATCCTTAAAGACCACCGCTGCTTTCCATGCACTCAGGAAAACGTTTAACGCAAGCATGGCTATCACTATGGCAACAACTGCCAGGATGTTCAACAAAGGAATGGCAATAAACACCAGGGCCGATAAACCGATTAGCAAAAAAAGCAAAATAAAGATAAACCCTCCGGCAAACACTCTCCCGGTAAACCTTCTCACCCCTTCTCTGAAGTCCTCCATACCTACACTGTAGCCCAAAGCCGACTTTGCGAAAATGTTGATTTGTCCGCTTTCCACAATTAGGTTGGCCACCAGAAACAATACGCTCATAAGTACAATGGCCGGCGGCAGCCCCAGAACCCCTCTGACCGGGAGCAACCGCAGAAAAGCCGTTGCAATCATAAGTGTAATAAGCGATAAAAACAACCCCAGCAAAAGCAGCCTCGGGACAAATACAAAAAGCCTGCGCTTTATTATTCCAAAGGTTTCTTTGCAGTATGACCATAGTTCACTAAATTGCCCCACTATATTCCTCCTCACTAATAATGTATGTAATCCCCGGGCTGCACCATCACAACCCAAGCCATATTATAACGCATATCAAAGCCTGGGTCTAATTAAAATTCTTCATAATCCTAAATCATCACTGCCCATACCCCATTATATGTAAATAGCGTATGCCCCTCCAGTTGTAGAACATAAGGGGGTAGTTGTCTCTATCGGTAGTATGGCACGATATAAGTATCTTTCCTATGTCCCCGGACTGGGGATTTGCCACTACAACAAGACAGTGGTTAAAGGCAAGGTCACTGGAAAGGTCAAGCTGTATCAAGTCCCCCAGTTCAATCTGCGACGGGGATACCTCCTTCACCCTTGGACCCATACCCCTGTTGTTAATAACAAAACGGTAAAAAAATTCTACCCCTGTCCAGGAGGGAGAGCGATTATTCAGGCTGTAATAGTACCAGCCGTTCGTTTTGGCGTTGTTCATTGGACATCCTCCTGAATGGAGAACCTGGGAGCAGAAATTGGTACAGTCTCCGCCCAGGTTTTCAAAGTCATAATATTTTGGATTCCTGTCCAATGCCCACATGTGTGCATATTCAACGGCAGCCTTGCGATTGTACTCATAAAGTCTTAATACCGGCTTGCGATTCCCCTGTGCCAATGAGCATCCCCAATAGGGTCCCGGCTTAAGAGCAAAAGGCCTGGTTTTATTGACCCGACTTGTCTCATCCTTGTATCGGTGGGAGGTAATATACCAATTATCGCTGCTCCTTGTCATCATTAGTGTGTGTATCAATCCCCTCATGGTGGAAGTTGTTCCCCGGGTCAGTTTAAAAACCACTCTATGCTGTTCCCTTACCTTTACCCATGCCCGGTTAAACCACACATGCACTTCCAAAAAATCCAGGTCAAATTCCCATTCCTCATAGGTTAGCCCCAGTTCCTTTGCCCTTTCAAGCTGGCAGGAGTATTTCTGCTCCTCGGCCTCCATCCCTTTGCCTAAGCAGAATTGGTCAAAGGGAAGCATCCTCTCATGTTCAAGGCCTTTATACCTGCTTTCAAAGTATTTCCCCACCCTGTCCATGACTTTATCCTCCTGGCTCATTCCCCTTTCCTCCCCATCAGCCTTTTTTACAAAATATGTTGAGCTCCAGTGAATAATGCCAATAAGATTTGCCCAATAAAAAAAGACCCGGTATTTACCGACTGCTGAAAAACTACGCTTTTTTGCTTGTCATTCTGAAACGAAGTTGAAGAATCTGACTTTGTCATTCTGAACGTAGTGAAGAATCTTATGTTTTCAATAGCTTCAAGATCCTTCGCTATCGCTCAGGATGACTAAAAGGGGCTTTTTCAGCAGCCTCGGTATTTACCGGGATATTAGAACTTTTTTCCGCAGGATGGGCAGAACTCCGATCCTTCCTGTATTAAAGCACCACATTTATCACAGACCGATCCGTTTGCCACCTCCACTCTGCAATCGTCCCTGTCCTCAATAACTCTGGCCAGCCTCTCCAGCTCTCTTCCACACGCATGGCAATAACGCTGGGATGAATTCACCACCTGGCCGCAGGTTCTGCACAGGCTGCCTCCCTTTATCAATGTAATCTTTTGGTTGAGTCTTTTAATCTTGTAGTTCATCTCGTCAATTAACTGGCACTTATCCGATACTTCCCCTTCCTTAAGTGCGCCTCTCTTGTAGTCCTGATATATGATCTTGCCAATCTCCTCATATAATTTTCCTATTTTATCCTTCTCAGAAGCAACGTCCAGCTTAACCTTGGCAATCTCGAACATCTCTCCTGATTTCTGTGTAAGAACCTTGGTACCCTGAGAAACCTTCCGACTCAAATCATCCCAAAAATTCATTGCTTCTCCTCCTAAAAATTAGTTCTCACCAATATTATATACCACAACTCTCCCCCGGTCTATTGCTGCCGTACAGTTTCCTGCTGCCCGGCGGCTGCCAGGTTAATCAAAACCACCGCCGTGATTACCAGCAGCATTCCGACAAACTGCACCATGCTTAAATCCTCCCTTAATACAAACACTCCCAGCGTGACCGTTACTACAGGCTCAAAGGTACTGAGGATGGCTGCCCTTGACGGGCCCACCTCCTTTACTCCAAGGTAAAAGGTTATTATAGCCAGAGCTGTTGAAAAGAAAGCAATGGCCGTAATGGCCCCCCATCCCTTTGCAGTAATGCCGGTATACGGCTGACCGGTGAAAAAAAATGTTATAAGCATGGACAGGGCGGAAGAGGTAATTATGTAAGCCGAAACTATAATGGGGTCAATATCATGCAGCGGTTTGGCAAAATCACCTCCCAGCATTATTATATAGGCCGCATAACATACCGCAGCCGTCAGAGCCAGCAATACGCCAAAAAAATTTACATATATGCCCGGAGCCCATACCATCAATACGGTTCCCAGGAAGGCCATGCCCAATGCAAGGAGTTGCTTTACTCCCATTTTTTCTTTCATGAAGGCAAACATATACACATTTACAAATACAGGGTATAGGTAGAGCCCCATGGATGCAAGACAGGCCGGAATATAGTGTAACGATAAAAAGAAACACATGGATACAACAAAATAAAAAACACCACCCAGGACAAACAACCTTGCCAGCTGTCCTTTGTCCACCAAAGCCTGTCTTGTCCTTCCTGTGGCAATGTTGTACAGCCACATCAGCAGAGCGGCTATTATATATCTCATAAGCAGCACAAAAATAGCGTTTGCACCTTCGGCATAAGCAATCTTTGCCGCTATTCCCATAATGCCGAAACCCGCCGCCGAAATCAGCACCAGAAAACTACCCAGTAATCTTTTATCCATGACCTCCCCACCCATCATTTTAGCGTTTTGCGCAAAAACTTTAAATATATGTTCATATATGCTGCCAGGGTCTATTTGTTCTCCAAACCGCTAAACAGACCATCCATCTCAAAGGACTCCAGATAAAGGGGATGCTTCCTGCATAGCTCCAATACCTTTCCTTTGTATGCCTCCATCTCTACCCCCCTGTTTGCATTTCTAATAAGCCCGGCTATTATTTGAGAAACACTGTCTATATCCTCCTCGGTAAAACCCCTTGAAGTCACCGCAGCAACGCCAATCCTAATACCGCTTGTAACAGCAGGAGGAGTAGGGTCGTAGGGAATCATGTTTTTGTTTACAGTTATTCCGACTTTGTACAGTATATCTTCGGCCTGCTGACCGGAAATCCCCGCCGGTCTTAGGTCAACCAGCATAAGATGATTGTCGGTGCCTCCCGATACAATCCTTAATCCCTCCTGCTCAAGGTTTTGGGCCATCCTTTGGGCATTCCTTATTATCTGCCGCTGGTATGCCCTGAACTGCTCGGTCATGGCTATCCTGAAAGTAACGGCTTTTGCCATAACATTGGGGAGGATAGGTCCTCCCTGTATACCCGGGAAAATGGCTTTGTCAACTTTTGCGGCAAATTGTTTTTTGCACAGTATAATGCCTCCCCGGGCGCCTCTCATGGTTTTGGTGGTGGTGCTTGTCACTATATCGGCATAGGGCACAGGATTTGGATGCAATCCTGCCGCCACCAACCCGGCTATATGGGCCATGTCCACCATAAAATAGCACCCTACGCTGTCGGCTATTTCCCGGAACCGCGCAAAATCAATCTGCCTTGAGTATGCACTGGCACCTGCTATTATTAATCTGGGATTATGCTGACGGGCAAGCCGGGCCACCTGATCATAGTCAATCAATTCAGTCTCCCTGCTTACTCCATAATCAACCGCATTGTAGAATTGACCGACAATGCTTACCCTGCTTCCGTGGGACAGGTGCCCGCCATGCTGCAGGTTCATTCCCAGTATGGTATCCCCCGGTTTGAGAAGGGCCATAAAAGCCGCCAGATTGGCATTGACCCCCGAGTGGGGTTGTATGTTGGCGTGCTCGGCCTCAAAAAGCTTTTTAGCTCTCTCTATGCCCACGCTTTCTATATGGTCAATAAACTCACAGCCTCCGTGATACCTTTTGCCGGGATAGCCTTCGGCATACTTGTTTGTAAGTATCGAACCCTGGGCTTCAAGTATGGATTGGTACACAAAGTTTTCGGAAGCTATCAGTTCAATGGTAGATATCTCCCTGACCAGTTCCTTTTCCAGCCACATGGCTATTTCCGGATCTACAATGCCTAGTTTATTCACTATAACCCCTCCGCTTTTCCCAGATTGTTTATTTTGTATTTTCACAATGTACCTATTCTCCCTAATAAGCCTTTTCCCTCTTTTACGGGTGTTTTTTGTTTGCCCCTGGAATTAATGGTTGATATAATTTTAGTAGATACCAGGTGTTAGTATCTGTGATCTGTGATCTGAAAATTTAGGAGGTGCCTTATGTCAGATAGATTCAATACCACTGAAGAGTATTCACTGCTGCTGGACAGCGAGGATTCGCTTAAAGGATTCAGAGACCGGTTTTATATTCCCCAGGGCAAAATATATATGGACGGAAATTCCCTGGGTCTCCTTTCCAAGGATGCCGAACAGGCGCTGCTGAGTGCATTGAAGGATTTCAAGGAATTAGGTATTAACGGCTGGATGGATGGAAACCCTGCATGGTTCACCTTTGCCGAGCAGTTGGGTAAAAAGCAGGCTGCCTTTGTGGGAGCACGGGAAGATGAAGTAATAGTTCATTCATCAAATACGGTAAACCTCCATAATCTGGTTGCCACCTTTTTCAAGCCGGATGGCAGCAGAAACAAAATTCTGACTGATGAATTGAATTTCCCATCCGACAAATATGCCATAGACAGCCAGTTGCTGCTTCACGGTCTGGAGCCTGAAGTACATAATATAATGGTAAATAGCCGTGACGGACGGATTCTTGAAGAAGAGGATATCGTTAACGCCATGAGTGAGGAAGTAGCCCTGGTCATACTTCCATCGGTGCTTTACAGAAGCGGCCAGCTTCTCGACATCCAATACCTGACCGATCAGGCCCATAAAAGGGGCATACTGATTGGATTTGACTGCTGTCATTCGGTAGGGGCGGTTGACCACAAATTCTCCGAATGGGGAGTGGACTTTGCCTTCTGGTGTAATTATAAATATATGAACAGCGGACCGGGTGCCACGGCCAGCCTCTATGTCAATCGCAAACATTTTGACAAAGCTCCGGGGCTTTGGGGATGGTGGGGCTATAACAAGTCCAGACAGTTTGATATGGACTTAAGGTTTCAGTCGGCTCCTGATGCAGGAGCATGGCAGATTGGAACGGTACACCTGTTCAGCACCGCTCCGCTTGATGGGTCACTGAAAATATTCGCAGAAGCCGGGATTGACAGAATCAGGGAAAAATCCCTCAGCCAGACCGGGTATTTAATGTCCCTTATAGACAGCCTGCTCTCGAAAGAGCCATATAGCTTCAGCATAGGTACTCCCAGGCAAGCCGGCCGCAGAGGCGGCCACGTTGCACTGGAGCATGATACCGAAGCCATCAGGATTAACTCAGCCCTCAAAAAACGGGGCGTTATCCCCGATTTCCGCTTCCCCAACGTTATCCGCCTTGCGCCTATAGCGCTATATACCTCCTACCACGAAATCTGGCAGGTTGTGGGGCACCTTAAGGAAATAATAGATAAGAAAGAATATGAAGAATTCTCTTTAACAAGGGAAACAGTATCATAACCAACTTCTTATAATAGGGCTTCATGAAACGCTAGCGCATGCTCAAAATGGTTTAGCAAGGAAACTCGTCGAAGCTTCGCGGAAAAACCGTAGGCCTGGCAGGACGCCAGGCAAGGCTTTTCGCGCAAGGATGGCGCATAAAATGCGTTAGGTTTTTTAAGAAGCAAGGCGTAAGTTTCCTCTAAAGCATTTTCGCATAAGCGAGTATTCATGAAACCTTTTATGGGTCTACAATTTTGAGAAAATAGTAGACCCGCCTCTATTTTTCCGCCTTAATTCGCTTTTCTATCGTATCCCACATACCGGCATCCTCAAGACCAACCCTCCACAGCGCAATACCGCCTATTTTATACTCTTTGGCTATATCCAGCTTATGCTCCAGGCTGTATTTGCTCTCAAACCATACCTCGTGCCTTTCTCCGTTCCTCTGGTATTTAAAATAGGGTACCTTGGCGCTGCTGTCCCACTGTATCTTGGTTCCCATTGAGGAGGATAGGTTTATTGCCTGGGAATAGGAGATGTACCCCGCACCCTTTTTCCCAACCGTCCAGTCAAAGCCATAACCGGGAATCCCCATCAGTATCTTTTCTGCGGGTATTTCGCCGACTGCATATTTCATTACATTTCTCACCCAGTTATAGGATGCAACCGGCCCCGGCCCGCTAGAGTACCCGTGTTCATCATAGGTCATTATTGCAACCTTATCGGAGTACCTCGCTATCTCCTGGTAATCGAAGGGACCCGACCATGTATTTGCAAGGCTGTCGCCGGTTTTCGCCGGTACGCATACGGTTATCAAATAACCCTCCGATGACAGCCTATGGTGTAATTCCTTTATCAGCAAAGAAAACCTGTCCCGGTCGGCCACATATATACTTTCAACATCCATATTTATTCCATCGTACTTGAATTCTTTGAGCTTGGCCTCGACATTGTCAATAAAGGCTTTACGGCTTTCCTTTGTGGCAAGCATCTGCTTTGCCAGTTCCTTGCCGTTGGCCTGCCCGTCGTACAGCAGATTGTGTATCAGCATAAGCACCTGCATATTTTGCTGATGGGCCTTATTTATGATGCGCTTCTCCTCCTGGGCGGTAACCTCCTGGGGATGATGTACCTGCAGTTTGCTCCCGTTTGAGGGGGAAAGCCTGTACCAGAACGGAGCAACAGCACTTATGTTTTCACTATTCTTAACCATCCTGCCGTAAGAGCTTGGGTGAATATACTCGTCGTCCACATAAAATCCCAGAACATACCGGCTACCCAGCCAGGAATCAGAAGTCCCACTGTTATTATTCCCGTATGTATCTTGGTTTTTTTGGTTTTCCTCAGGCTCATTATCCTGCTCTTCCCGTTGCTGCTCAGGCTCTTCTTCCTGCACAGCATTTTCACCTTTGGCAAGGGCCCTGACTATAGAAATAAAATCGGGCTGCTGCAGATAGCTGCGTACTATTTCTCTTTCCTCGGCGTCTGTGCGCTCATGATAGCCCCAAGCAGCCAAAGAACTGCTAAACATTACTACCACTGCCAACGCCAGAATTGATACTGCTGCGAAGGCTGTTCTGACTTTTGCTTCTGCACTCATTGGAAACCCCCTGCTTTTTGCCGTCCTATTAATTGTACCATGCTCCCAATGGGCTATCACCCTGTAAAAGATGGCAGAACCCCGAACAGGCACGGGGACGGTTCTTCTGTCTGCTTTTTCTGTTGTCGGCAGAAGGATTCCAAAGTATCAGATGGAAATACTATATACAACTCACTAATAGTATTACATTCCTTTATCTGTCATTTAAGAGGGCCAAGCCCGAAGAATCTGATTTGCAGATAGATCCTTCGCTATGCTCAGGATGACTCGCTAGGAGATGTAAAGCTTTATATGCGTTATATATAGATAATGGTTTTTAACAATACAAGACTCCCCTGTCTGGGAAATTCTTTTAAAAGAGGGTATGCAGATGGATATAGTAAGCGCATGTCTTTGTGGTATCAACTGTAAATACGATGGAAACAGCAATCTGAACCATGAACTTCAAAAAAGAGTAATTGAAGGAGAACTGCTGCCGGTCTGCCCCGAAGTCCTGGGAGGCCTCCCTATTCCCAGAACGCCCTGTGAGATTAGAAACGGCAAAGTCTTTACAAAAGACGGCAGAGAAGTTACCGGACAGTTTTGGGATGGTGCCTACAGAACCCTTGAAATAGCCAGAGCAGCCGGTGCCAAAAAGGCCTTCCTTAAACAAAGAAGCCCTTCCTGCGGATGCGGCAAAGTTTATGACGGAACCTTTTCAGGTGAAATAATATCCGGAGACGGCATTACCGCCGCCCTTCTAAAGCAAAATGGGATAACAGTACTTACCGAAGAGGATTTATGATTTTTGTTTGGCTGCAGGTTCCCGCCAATTAAGCAAACGGATGTCTTGGGCAGATTATTAAGCAACAGGGGCTATGCGCATTCTATCATACCCCCTGCGCCAATAACCATTAATTCGTTATTGCATTTCTAATCCTTTGGTGTACCTGTTCAGCCGACAGATCTGCCGCTTCAATTATAGGTGAGCCGGTTCTCATATTTGACATATCCAGCTCACTCTTATCGTTTACTATTATGGCATCATATTCATTGGTTGTGATATGACTCGCCGTATCGTTAAAGTACATTGTCTTCACATCATAACCTACACCGATGAGATATTGTCTTACATTATCAAGACCGTTTTCCACCACTATTTTCTTTTTCATAAATGCGCCTCCTGACTGTTTTGCTCGGATTATTATTGATTAGTGTCTGTAATTAACTTTTTTGTATTCATTGCAAATCATCAAAGGATAATCATATATCAAAAGCTTTTTATGAATCATTGTTAAATAAAAAACTCCCGGACTAAAATTTCCTGTCTGGAAGTTAAACATAATATGGTCGGAGTGAGAGGATTTGAACCTCCGGCCTCTGCGTCCCGAACGCAGCGCTCTACCAAACTGAGCCACACCCCGAGAATGAAGGGAGAAATTACCCTCCATGTAGTATAACTTAAACAAGACAAAAAATCAACTGTATTACTCTGGCAATGTATTAATAACCTGCACCGTTTACAAGAATACTAACGGATTTGATTGAACCGGCAGCTTTGGATATCTTAAACGTACGGCAATCGGCATCTAAGGAAAAATATAATCTGCAAGTAACGACATAGCGTATCACCTTAATTCCACTATGGTTACCCCGTCCCCGCCCTCTCCAAAATTGCCTTTTCGGAAGGAGGCAACGTGCTGATTTGACCTTAACAGCTGCTGTATACCGCTTCTCAAAACACCGGTACCCTTCCCGTGAATTATTGTCACCTGTTTTAAACCCGAAAGGTGGGCATCGTCCAGATATTTATCCACATTCATCACAGCATCTTCCAGAACCTGGCCTCTGACATCCACTTGAACGGATATTGTTCCTGATTTTGACATGGATCTGGTGTCTGTTTTGACAACCTTATGCTGGGGCTTGGCTTCAATCTTTTCCAGATTGCCGGTCTTCACCTTAAGCTTCATAATTCCAATCTGCACCAGGGCATCTCCGTCATCCGAACTTTCCAGCACAGTACCTTTTTGTCCCAGGCTGATAACCCTAACCGGGTCGCCGGGCTTAACCTCCTGTGCTGCTACAGCAGCACGCTCTTCCTTTATCCCGGTACTTAAGGCTTCCTCCAGCTTCTCAATATCCCACTGTATTTTCTGCCTTGCCTCTTCTATCCTTCTGTTCCTTTGGGCACCTTCAACGGCAGCCAGGCTTCTGAGCCCCTTTATAATCTCGACCGATTCCTCCTTGGACTGTTCAAGAATGTGTTTGGCTTCCTGTCTTGCCTGGTCGAGAATTTTGTCCCGCCTTTCCTCAAGTCTTTGCATCTTTTCCTGATAGTCGGTCTTTACCCTTTCAACTTCCTGCCGGAGCTGCTGCGCCCATTCCTTCTCCTTCTGGACCTCTTTTTTGTTTTTTTCCAAATCCCCAATCAGGTCTTCAAACCTGACCTCCTCACCTGAAATATATGTAGAGGCACGTTCAATTAGGCCCTCATCCAGCCCCAACCGCCTTGAAATCTCGAAGGCGTTTGATTTCCCCGGTATTCCTATGGTAAGTCTATAAGTCGGGCTTAACGTCTCCACGTCAAATTCAACGCTGGCATTCTCCACTCTGTCCTTTGACAGGGCGTACTGCTTGAGTTCACTATAGTGTGTGGTGGCTATGGTACAGATCCTTTTGCCATGAAGATAGTCAAGAATTGACATGGCCAGCGCCGCACCCTCTGTTGGATCGGTACCGGCTCCAAGCTCATCAAGAAGTACCAGGCTGCCTTTGCCAACCTGGCCCAGTATATTCACTATATTGGTCATATGGGATGAAAAGGTGCTAAGGCTTTGCTCTATGCTCTGTTCATCGCCTATATCGGCAAATACATCCCTGTACAGTGTAAGCTCGGTACCATCCTGGCAGGGGATTTGCAGACCTGACTGGGCCATAAGAATCATTAACCCCACTGTTTTAAGAGTTACCGTTTTACCACCGGTATTGGGGCCTGTTACTACCAACACGTCAAAATCCTTGCCCAGATGAATGCTTACCGGCACCACAACCTCGGGATCTATCAGCGGATGCCTTGCCTTTTTCAAATTTATATAGCCTGAGGTATTATACAATGGACGGCTGGCTTCCATTTCAAGTCCCAGCTTGCCGCGGGCAAACAGCATATCCAGTTCTATAAGGATTTCCATATCTGCCTGCACGTCCTCCAATATCCCACTGACCAGCAGCGTAAGAGCCGAAAGTATTCTCTCAATCTCCAGCCCTTCCCTTGTAACCAGTTCTCTCAGCTTGTTGTTTAATTGGACTACTGCCATGGGCTCCACGAATAATGTTGCCCCGGTGGAAGACTGGTCGTGCACAATGCCGGGCACGCTGCCTTTGTATTCCAGTTTTACCGGCACAACGTACCTGTCGCCCCGGGTGGTAACTATTGCGTCCTGAAGAAACTTTTGAGTATTGGCAGAGCTAATCATGGAATTAAGCTTACTTCTTATTTCCTCATTGACCGAACCTATCTGTCTGCGTATATTCTTAAGGGTAGAGCTTGCATCATCAGCTATCTGGCCCGGTCCCTCAATACACCTTGATATTTCCCTTTCCACCTGCGGATGGGAAGTCAGACTTCCCACCATGGAAGACAGTAACATGAGGTCTTCCTCCTGGCCTTCTCTTTCCGCTTTCATATAGTCCTGCATATTCCTTGCCGACCGCAACAAATCCGATACACTGAGCAACTGCTCTGTATCCAGAATGCCACCTGCTTCCACCCTTTTAAGCACCTGATTTAAGTCTCTGACGCCACCAAGAGGCGGAGAGCCCTTTTTGACCAGTGCCCTAATACATTCACCGGTCTCCTGCTGCATTTTTTCCACCTCTTCCAAATTGCAGGACGGTCTCACTTCCAGGCATCTTTTCTTGCCTGCCCCGGACGCAGCCATCTCTGAAAGCCTCTTAACAATCTTATCAAATTCAAGCGTTTTCAGCGTTCTGTCTTTCACTGTCTCACCCCTTTTTTGTAGCGGACATACATTCCTATATATAATGTGCTTAAGACTTTACATCTCCTAACGTGTCGTCCTGAGCGTAACGCTTGTCATCCTGAGCCAAGCGAAGGATCTTATGCCTATCTTCAAGTCAGATTCTTCGGGCTCCGCCCTCTTAAATGGCAGGTGTGTCCCCTTTCCTTAGACTCCTCTGTAAAAATGTCCTCTCGTTATCCCATTCTTGATATACCTATCGGCAATCTGACGGTCATAGTCTTCTCCATCTGCCGCTCTCCTGTAATTCTCAACCAAATAGGCAAAGTCGGCTGCATCCTCATCATGATGTATCAGCCTTATACCTCCTATTCCCGTAGCAATTATCTCCTCCATCCTGTCCAGCATGAAAAGCGGTTGGGAGTTACTCACTTCGGTCCTGCCGGTCTGGTCCTTATATACAGGAAAAACATAGCCCTTTTTGTCCATCAGGCCGTATTTTCCCTCCTGCAGCCCTCCCAACACAGGGTACCGGATGGTCATAAGCCTAAGTCTTCCCTGAACTGCCACTTCGCAATAAGTATCCACCCTGGAAACAATATCCTTAACCTGTCTCAGCGTTAGCTCGGGGGACAATACAGCGCCGCTGCACCTCCAATCCTCCAACATGGATACACTAAGGCTGTTAAAAAGGTTAAAACTCTGCCCCGCATAGATTTCAACGCTGTCGGCCAATTCCCTGCAAAAAACCAGCTGTCCGGGATTTGATGCCTCAATGACTTTGATACTGTCACTCATCCGGTCCAGCCATCCCGAAATACGCTGCATATATTGCTGATCTGTGACCACCGGGAGCTTTACACACAGCCGTATGCCCGGCTTTGCAGCCCCGGGAATGCAGTCTTCGTATCCTGAGCATCGCAATACCACCATATCAGCCTCAGACTCGGCAAATAGATTTATAAGCTCGGGGTTTCCCGTTTCCACCGTCAGTCGCAGGCTTTTGCCGGCAGTCTCTCCCTTTCCGCCCCTGCTTTCTATCTCCCGTATACACTCCCGGGCGGCAGCATCCGGCCGATTTACCCTGACTCTAATGCGACTAAGCTCCTCCAGAGCTTGCCTCCTCAGGGTGTTTATATCCGAAACAGGCACATATATATTACAGTCGACATCCATATCAATTTGCTCCATAGTATAAGGGGTAGCCCCGGTTTTGGCCAATTGCTCGGATATCCTTCCGCCATCCATGGGCGTCTTAACTGCTGCTTCCACTTGTCTTTCTCCCCTGACCGAAACAAAGCTGCCTTTATCATCCCAGATTCGGATTTCCGGAACCATGCCTTTTTTGAAGGCGGCAAAGCAATATACCGGTACTTTTCTGCTTTCGGTTTTATAGCTTGAAGCCAGGCTTTCCATCAGCTCCCGGTCATAGGTTTTGCAGACCACGCTTCCGGCAACCGCGGGCTTTGTAAAATCAATCTCAACCACCTGGCCGCAAAGCCCTTTTTCTTTGGGCTGTCCCTCCACCGTGATGAAGGCTACCCCTGTTCCCGCTTTTGTCTTGCCGGTATCTATTTCAATGCCATCACCATGGTTCAACTGCCGGTCAAGCTTTATAGCAACCCTTCCGGGTCGCGACTGAACAACCCTGCCGACAGGTACACCTCTGTTGTCCGGGCGGTCACCGCTCAAAAACTCCTGCCGGCCGGCTGACAGTATATATCCTTTTGTAAATCCGCGGTTGAATACTCTGAGCAAAATATCCTTACCACGGGCGGTATCTCCTATACTGCCGCTGCTTAAATAATTGTCAATTGCCTCCCGGTATACTTTAGTCGCCGCAGCCACATACTCGGGTCTTTTCATTCTGCCCTCTATCTTGAAGCTGTCTATACCGGCATCCAGAAGCCTGTCCATATTATCCAGGGTGAACAGGTCCCTCGGACTCAGCAGATATCCCTGACGGCAAACCCTGATGCCTTTGTCCCTGTCTACTATTGAATACCACTTTCTGCAGGGTTGGGCGCATTTCCCTCTGTTGCCGCTTCTGCCTCCAATAATGCTGCTCATAAGGCACTGTCCCGAATAAGACATGCAAAGAGCACCCTGCACGAAAACCTCAACTGTCAAACCCGAGACCTTTTTTATTCGAACTGCATCCCCAATGTTCAACTCTCTGGCAGCCACCACCCTGTCAATACCCACATCCCTTAAAAATATTGCTCCCTCCGGGTCATATATAGTCATCTGTGTGCTTGCGTGAACCTCTAAACCCGGAAAACATTTTTTAGCAAGGACTGCAATTCCCAAGTCCTGCACTATAACTGCATCAACACCTGCGTGGTACAAATAATCCAGATACTCCACGGCGCCCTTCAACTCGCTGTCTGCCACAAGTATATTCACTGTTATGTAAACCCTGACACCACGGAGATGGGCATACTCGACAGCCTGTTTCAGAGCTTTGCGGTCAAAATTGGAAGCATACTGCCTTGCGTTAAATTTCTGCCCTCCCATATATACCGCATCTGCACCATTTTGAACCGCAGCTGTAAGGGCTTCCATACTTCCTACCGGGCAGAGCAATTCGGGCTTATAATCCATCAATATCAATCCCCATTCTTAAATCTTCATTTATTATATCAATTAGCTGCGTTTTTTACCAAATGCATTCTGAATTTATAGCGGTATTATATTAATGTAATATAATTGCATATTTATACGTTTTTATGGTAATTTTCAGCATATTCGATGTGGATTCAAACCGCCTTCATTCCTGAAACATCCTATATTACTACAAATTACTGTAAAAAATTAATATTGTTATTTATATGGTATTATAGTATAATCAATTAAATGTAAGAATTGTACATACCGGGGTCTCAAACCTAGCCCCGGCAAAAGCGCGAAAATTTATATATTTCAATAAGGGGGTAACAAGATGGTAAGAAAGTTGTCTATTCTGTTAGTCGTGCTTCTGGCTATGTCTCTCTTAATCTCGGGCTGTACACCAAAGCAGACCGGAGGCGCAGATGAGGACGTTATCAGAATCGGAGTATTCGAACCGATGACAGGCGCGAACGCAGCGGGGGGAGAGCTTGAGGTTGAAGGCGTAGAGCTGGCCAACAGGCTGTATCCCGAAGTTTTAGGCAAAAAAGTCGAACTTGTTATTGTTGACAACAAGTCGGACGCGGTAGAAGCAGCCAGTGCTGCTGCACTGCTTGTGGAAAAAGAAAAAGTAGCTGCAATAATAGGCAGCTGGGGCAGCTCTTTCTCCATGGCCGCCGGTGATGTCATAAAGGACAAAGTCCCAACGGTAGGAGCTTCCTGCACAAATCCTCTCGTTACGCTGAACAATGACTGGTATTTCAGGGTTTGCTTCATAGACCCGTTCCAGGGCAAGGTAATGGCAACCTATGCATATGAAAACCTTGGAGCAAAAAAAGCTGCAATAATTCAGGAGATTAACAACGACTATGCTATAGGACTTGCCAAGTTCTTTACCGATGCATTCGTTGATCTGACCGGTGATGACGATGCCGTAGTAGCAGTGGCAAATTACAATACGGGAGACAATGACTTTAACGCCCAACTGACAAATATAAAGACAGAAAATCCAGACGTAATATTTGCTCCGGGTAACTTTACAGAGTCAGCCCTTATAGTAAAACAGGCCCGTCAGCTTGGCATTACCGCACCTATAATCGGCGGCGATACCTATGAGACACCCGAGTTTATTGATATAGGCGGAGATGCCGTTGAAGGTACAGTATTCTCAACCTTCTTCACCTCCGAAACACCCATAACTAAAGAGTCTGAAACCTTCCTGGCTGAATACAGAGCAGAATACGGCAAAGAGCCGGCTGCCGTTACAGCCCTTGCATACGATGCATATATTCTTATACTCGACGCAATAGAAAGGGCCGGATCTACAGACCCGGCAGCACTCAGAGATGCAATAGCTCAAACCGAAGGCTTCGAAGGAGCTGCCGGTATAATAAGCCTTGATGTAAACGGCGATGCTGTTAAAAATGCGGTAATCAAACAGGTCAAAGACGGCGAATTCGTTTACATGGATACTATAGAACCTAAGTAGGAGCATTTTCCTGTGAAGAGTACGCTTCCTTCCCGATAGGAAGGAAGCGTATTTTTACGGACATTTAATACAGGTGGTGATTGTATGGCTTTTGACGTATTTTTGCAGCATTTAACCAACGGAATATCCCTGGGCAGCCTGTACGCCCTGATTGCTATAGGTTACACTATGGTTTACGGAATCCTGAGGCTTATCAACTTTGCCCACGGTGATATATTCATGATGGCGACGTATTTTTCCTTTTACAGCATTGTTGTTTTCGGGGTGCCGTGGTATGCGGCCTTCCTGGCGGTAATAGTTGCAACGGGAGCCCTGGGGATAATCCTTGAGTCCTCCGCCTACAGGCCTTTAAGGGATGCCCCGCGTATTTCCATAATGATATCGGCCATAGGCGCATCCTTCCTTCTTCAAAACCTGGCCGTCGTAATATTCGGAGGAAGGCCTAAGGCCTTTCCCGCACCTGAACTCTTTACAAAGGTAATAATGTTGGGGGAAGTTTCCATACAGAGGCTGACGTTCATAATTCCGGTTGTGGCACTTATGTTTTTATTTCTGTTACTATATCTGGTTGAAAATACCAAGAGCGGTATGGCAATGAGAGCCGTATCAAAGGACTATGAAACTGCCCGCCTTATGGGAATAGACGTTAACAGGACCATATCCCTTACTTTCAGTATAGGCTCAATGCTGGCGGCAGTGGGAGGCATTATGTGGGGTATGAAGTATCCGCAGATGCAGCCGGTTATGGGACTAATGCCCGGTCTCAAGTGCTTTGTGGCCGCCGTTGTCGGAGGAATCGGCAACATTAAGGGTGCTGTTGTGGGAGGATTTGTGCTGGGTCTCGGCGAAATAATGTTAATTGCCTTTCTTCCCGATTTAACCGGCTATAGGGATGCCTTTGCCTTTGTTTTGCTCATCGTAGTATTGCTGCTTCGACCTACCGGTATAATGGGTGAAAAAATAGCGGAGAAGGTGTAGCCAATGAAAAAACAAAAACAGATACTTACACCTATATTGGTATGGATAAAAAGAAGAAACGTAAAACTTACAATACTGTCAATACTACTGCTATGCGCTTTCCTTTTTTACGCCAACAGTTATTTCGACGCTTATAAGCTCAGGGTACTCAACCTGTGTGCGATTTATACCATTCTGGGACTTAGTATGAACCTGATAAACGGGTTTACCGGGTTATTTTCACTGGGCCATGCAGGTTTTATGGCAGTGGGAGCCTATACGTGCGCACTGCTTACCATGCCGGTAGCCGTAAAGGACCAGAACTTCTTTCTTGCTCCTATCAACGAAGCTTTGCGTACTTTAGTGCTGCCCTTTCCAGTAGCACTGCTTGTAGGAGGAATTCTTGCAGCTATAATCGCTTTCCTGATAGGTGCTCCTGCACTGCGTCTTAGAGGGGACTATCTGGCCATCGCCACCCTCGGGTTTGCTGAAATAATAAGGATAGTAATAACCAATCTACAGACCATAACCAACGGGGCCATTGGTTTTAAGGGTATTCCGGCCAAAACCAACCTATGGTGGAGTTTTGGATTAGCAGCCTTTACAACGCTGATAATCCTATGGCTGATAAACAGCAGCTACGGAAGAGCGTTTAAGGCAATAAGGGAGGATGAAATAGCCGCCGAAGCAATGGGCATTAGCCTGTTTAAACATAAAGTACTCTCCTTTGTTATAGGAGCATTCTTTGCCGGCGTAGGCGGCGGTTTACTGGGAAACCTCCTGGGAGCAATAAACCCGCTTCTTTTCAGGTTTACTTTGACTTTCAATATACTCCTGATAATAGTCCTGGGAGGCATGGGAAGCATTTCAGGGACAGTAATCTCAGCCTTCATAGTAACAATAGGCCTGGAAGCCCTGAGATTTCTCGACCAGTCCATTAACCTCGGGTTTGTTATAATTCCCGGAATTTCTGGTTTAAGAATGGTGGTATTCTCAGCCCTTCTTATGCTGGTGGTTCTCTTCTTCCGAAGAGGGCTTATGGGTACGAACGAGTTAACCTGGGACGGTATAATAGATTTTTTCAAACGGATAGGAAAATGGTCGAAAAAACCTCTTTCTAAGGGAGGTATTAGGTAATGGCGCATCTTAAAATTGATACAATTACAAAACAATTTGGCGGTTTGACGGCAGTAAAGGATTTCAGTCTGGAGTTACAGGAGGGAGAAATAATAGCCCTTATTGGTCCCAATGGAGCCGGAAAAACCACAGCCTTCAACATGATTACAGGAGTATATGCACCCAACAAAGGAAAAGTATACTTCAAAGGAGAGGATATTACGGGCCTTCGTCCCGACCAGATAACAAAGCTGGGTATTGCAAGAACCTTTCAGAATATAAGATTATTCAAAGAACTGAACGTTTTGGACAATGTATTGATAGCAAATCATCTCCATCTGCAATCGAATCTTTTAGAAGCAGTTTTTAACCTTCCAAGATACAGGAAGGAAAATAGCGAAATGCTGGACAAATCTATACACCTGCTTGAAAAGCTGGGGCTTATTAATCTTAGAAAGGAAAAGTCAAGCTCACTGCCCTATGGTCAGCAAAGAAGGCTGGAAATAGCAAGGGCTCTGGCCACCAATCCGGAAATACTGCTGCTTGACGAGCCTGCTGCCGGAATGAACCCCAAAGAAACCGAAGATTTGACCGAATTCATAAGGCAGCTGAGACAGGATTTTGACTTGAGTATTTTTATGATAGAACACCATATGGATGTTGTAATGGGCATTTCCGAAAGAATCTACGTATTGGACTACGGAATCACCATTGCCCAGGGTAGTCCCTACGATATACAAAACAACCAAAGGGTAATAGAAGCATACCTGGGGGTGAACGGAGATGCTTAAAATAGATAATCTGGTGGTTTCCTACGGCGGTATCGAAGCTCTTAAGGGAATCAGTCTGGAGGTTGAGTCAGGTAAGATTGTGACACTGGTTGGAGCAAACGGCGCCGGCAAAAGCACAACACTGAGATCTATCGTCGGCCTGGTCAGACCGAAAAGCGGTGCAATCAGCTATAAGGGTAAGAATCTGCTGAGCGAAAAAACCCAGGATATCGTAAGAAACGGTATTACTCTGGTTCCCGAGGGCCGACGGGTTTTCCCAAACCTTACGGTGCTGGAAAACCTTAAAATAGGAGCATTCTCAAGGACAAATACCAAAGATATCAGCAAGGATTTGGATTGGATACATTCCATGTTCCCCATACTGAAGGATAGAAGCTGGCAGCTGGCCGGCACCTTGTCGGGGGGAGAGCAGCAAATGCTGGCTGTGGGCAGAGCGCTTATGTCCAGGCCAAAGCTGCTTATGATGGATGAACCCTCTCTGGGCCTGGCACCATTGATTGTAAAAGAAATCTTCGAGATTATCAAAGAAATCCACAGGCAGGGTGTAACCATTCTTCTAATAGAGCAGAATGCCAACGCAGCCCTTCATATAGCAGATATAGGATACGTAATGGAAACCGGACAAATAACGCTCAAAGGCAGCGGTAAGGAGCTGCTGGACAACGAGGATGTTAAAAGCGCCTACCTTGGCAAGAAAACCAAAAAATAAAGACCCTCGTTATATTATTAAAGCCCTGATATACTTATATCAGGGCTTTAACCTGCACAGACACGGGGACGGTTCTTCTGTCTGCCCCTCAATCACGGGAACTATCCCCGTAATTTTATTTATCTGACTATAAACAAAATCAATGAAGGCATCAGCACCAGTATTATAGAAATCCGCAAAGCCTGGATAAGGCTTACCGTAACGGCATCAGCGTCCATATCCAAAGCAATGGCGCTCATTTGAGTAACCCCTGCTGCGGCACAAGCCAAAAGGGATGTAGACAGATCCCAGCCGTAAAACCGGTGAACCAGCAACCCGAGTATAACTCCATTTAAAACCACCACTACTGAAAATATTAGGATAGGAAGCAGCAGGCTGTATAAAGTTATAACAATCTCCGGAGTGAATGTTGTTCCCAGATAGCCCCCAAGCCCAACCTGTGCAAAAACAACTGCCCATTTGGGAAGCTCTTTTAGAGACACGCCTATGGTGCGCAAGATACCGACAATAATCATAGCCCCCAGTAATCCACCCACCGGAATTCCAAAATATTTTGCCGTAAAACCTCCGAACCCTCCTATTACAAGGGTGGCAAATGCGCCAAGCCCCTTTCCCTTCTCATCCTCGTTCTCCGAAGCAGCAGTTATTGTTTGACCGGCCGCCTCTTCTCTTGCTCCATTCCCATATTTTGAAACGATAACAGGAACACTAATAAAAACTGTTATTACCCTTACAAACTGGAATAGCGTTACTACAGGTACGCTCAAGTTATAGGACAGGGCAATCAGCCCCATCTCGGATAATCCGCCGGGTACCGAACTAAAAAGAGCCGTACCCAAGTCCAAGCCTGTAGCCTTTGCCAGCAATACTCCAACTGCCAGGCTAATACATATCATCCATACAGAACTCAATAATCCCGGAATAACTAATGATTTAAGCTGTGATACCTTTTCTCTGCTAAATTTACATCCAATCACTATCCCAAGCATAACCTGAAACAACGTGTTAGCATAAGACGGTATTTCTGCCCATTCCACTCCCTGACTGCTAACTACCGCCACCATGAGCAAAGATCCGGTAATAGCACCTCCAGGTATATGCAAAAAATCAAAAAGTCTGTAGCCCAAAAAACCCAGAAAAAAAATCAGTGCGAAATCTAAAGGTATAGATAAAGCAAGCCCTTCCATCAGTTGCCAAGACCTCCAGTTCAAGTGAACGTAAATTTGTCTAAAAGACCGCCTTCATTTCACCTATTATATCTTTTCCGTGCTTCCAAACTTCCATCTCTCTGTCATTTTTGAGTATATCAAATTCCCCGGCCCATATCAATTCAGGCCCTCTGAGAAGCCCTACTATTATTTCAACCATAACCCTGCCGCGTCCACCTTTCGAAAAGCTATTATCCCTGCCCAAATAGCAATTATGGCTGCTCCATATATAATCATCAGCTTTCTCAACAAGCCCGGCCTTTACCGGGTTTTGGTGTATGTACCTTGCTAAAGACAACACGTAATTATCGTGCTCCACTACCTCACTCTTAAACCTGTCCTGGAACAAATGGCCTACTCTTTTGTATTTCTTATTAAAATAATAAACGTAGCTTACAGTAATGCGTTTCATCACTCTGGCTACGTCCTCGATCCCTTCACTTATCATTAAATGAATATGGTTGTTCATCAAACAAAATGCATGCAGATAAAATTTATCTCCATGTTTCTTTCCATATATCGTTTCCATGAAGCGTTTTCTATCTTCATCATTATAAAATATGTTCTTTTTCCCGTTCCCTCGAAGCATTATATGATAGTAACCGCTGTTGCTTTTGACTCTGGATTGCCTTGTCATATTTTATAATCCCATACATAGTTTACCAACAGGGGGTGCACCAGTGAACACACAAGAACTGTCCCTCTGTCTTCAGTTATCTTATTATTAATGTTATTATTGTGGGCATCAACATGAGTATTAAGGCAAGCCGCATTGCCTGTATAATACTTACCGTAATGGCATCGGCATCCATGTCCAAAGCAATGGCGCTCATTTGTGAAGCTCCCGCAGCAGCCGTAGCTAAAAGAGACGTAACCAGATCCCATCCGAAAACCCGGTGGACCAACAACCCGAGAACTACTCCGTTTAGAACAATTATTATGGAAAATACAAGTGTGGGAAGCAGTAAACCCTGCAGAGTAACAACTATATCGGGAGTGAAGGTAGTTCCAAGAAAAGCCCCCAGGCCAACCTGGGCCAAAATAAACGCCCAGCGTGGAACTTCCTCAAGGGGAACTCCCATGATACGCAGTATGGCAACAATAACCATGGCTCCCAACAGACCCCCCACAGGAACCCCAAGAGCGTTGGCCGTAAAGCCGCTAACCGTGCCTAATAGTATGGTAACCAATACATAGTATGCCTTCTTCTTGCTATACTCAGGCTTATCGACAATTGGTAATGCTTTGTCGGCAGCCTCTTCTCTTTCTGTGTTATCATATTTTAATACGATAGAAGGCAGGCAGAAGTACACTGCTAATACCCTTACAAACTGAAACAATGTTACTACCGGTACGCTCAGGTTATATGACAAGGCAACTAGCCCCATTTCTGATATTCCTCCGGGTACCGACCCAAAAAGGGCTGTTCCCAGGTCAAGTTCTGTAACTCTGGCCATCAATATCCCAATCACCAGGCTTATGCATATCATCCATGTAGCAACTAACATTCCCGGGACAAGCAGTGATTTGATTTGGCGTACCTTCTCCCTGCTGAATTTGCATCCAATCATAATTCCAAGTATTACCTGGCAAAACGTACTCATATAAGAAGGGAGCTCTGCCCATCCCACGCCCTGGCTGGTCACTAGTGCCACTATTACCAAAGCTCCGGCTATAGCTCCTCCCGGTATATGCAATAATTTAAAAATACGGTAACCCAAAAAACCCAGAAAAAAAACTAGTGCAAAAGTCACCGGTGCAGAAAAAACCATATCCTCCATTGGTCCGTCAAAACCCCCTATTCAGATAAGCTTCAGTTGTTTCTTAAAAAGCTGCCTTAATTTCTCCTATTAAATCCTTTCTGTGATTCCTGAGCTCGGTTTTACAACCACTCCTAAGCCTGTCATACTCCGCAGCAGATATTAGTTCAAGTCTTCTCAGGAGTTCAATTATTACTACGTCTATTGCTCTGCTGCTGCCGTCTTCTATCTTTAGTGCTATACCTTTACCTTCTCCTATAATCCCTACACAATAAACTCCTTCGGCTCCCAGCTTTGCCACCAGCCTGCCCTTTGTCGTTTCCATCAGCAGTGTATCAAGCCTGCTGCTGCCTGCAACATAGTACGGATTCCGGGTCATAGCCCGACTTACTTTAATCAGGGCTTCCCTTCTTGACGGTGGCTTAATGCTATCCGGTCTTGACAGCTTTGAATAAGCCACAGCCATGTTATAGATTGGCAGACCAAATACCGGTACCCCGCATCCATCCACTCCTAAAGTAATTTCCTCTCTTTTCAGCCCGGCAACACTCGAAACCACATCAAGCATTTCCTTTTGCACAGGGTGATGGAGCCCTATATAGCCTTTTGTTTGGTACCCTTTGAGAAGAGCCAGCGCAATCATGCTGCTGTGCTTTCCGGAGCATGGATTATGTACCTGCCCGAAGATCTGCCTCTTTTTCATCATATCCCTTGCCCTGGGCCCATACATAGGAGCCGCCGCTCCGCAATCTAAAACTTCAGTTCCGCATCCCATCTTGTTTAGAATACTCTGCACCCTTGCCACATGCCTCTCTTCTCCTCCATGGGAAGCAGTCATAACGGCAATTTCCTCATTGTCAAATCCGAATTTCTCAATACCGCCCGCTTCAATCATAGGCAGTACCTGAAAGGGTTTTGCCGCCGACCTCCAATAGGTTCTTGCATTAGATTCTCCAACGCTGTATATAATATTATGTTCATGGTCCACTACTACCAGATTTCCGCGGTGAATAGATTCTATATCCTTTCCCCGCATTACATGGGCAAGCACCTCTGACATCCATAACCCTCCACCCAAAATTTAGTTAATAAAAATGAAATTTCCATCAGGGGATTGAATTTAAAAATCCCTGATGGTCAGCCCGGTTAAACGATACTTGGAATCCGTCATATTACTTTTGAGAGTCTTAAGCCGTGGTTCTGCAGTTACTATTTTTGTCCCGACATCTTATTGTAACCCTTTACTTTCCCAATCTGTAACTCAAGCTCCTTTTTTTGCTCCCCAAGCCTTTCTATTATTCCCTTAGATTCCTTCGCATCCTTTTGAGCCTTCAGCCATTCGCTATATATATTTGAAGCTTCCTCCTGAGAGTTGCTTAACTGTTGTTTTAAATCCTCTGTCTCGGTCTTCAGCCTGGCAATGTCTTCCTTTGTTTTCCTGAGCTGGTATCTGGCATCTTCCAGTTCTTTTCCGGGCTTGGCGGCTTCCTTGTGGGCAATTTCCAACTCCCTTTTAAGGTCGAATAATTCATCGGTAATATTAAGTGCTGTCAAAACAGCCAGCATGGTATTATTCATAATATTGCTCTTTTTGCTGAGCTCCTTCATCTTTTTTTCTACATACAAAGCAATGCTGCGTATATATTCTTCCGATTCCTGACCCAGCATAGTATACTGCTGCCCCATTATTTCAACTGTAACCTTATTTCTCTTTTCCTGCATAACCATTCCTCCGGCAGTATTACACTCCTCTGCAGCAATTCCTACCAATATTATAACACATGCTAAGAAAACTGGCTAAATTTATTGATGAATGATGTAACCAA
>JAENYX010000084.1 GCA_016841565.1 Clostridium thermobutyricum
TTAAGGGGTTTTCTTTTATTTTTGTTCAAGAACATCATAAATCTCTAATTTGTTACACGAAGTCAGGTGCCTCGCAACGCCGAAGCCGCCATGAATGGCGGCTCCTTAGATGTCACATTGCTTTATATCTATTCTCAACGTTAGGTTTTTTAAGTCGATAATAACTCCTAACTTCATTAGTAAGTCAAGTCCTAACAGTCCATTAATATAGCCTTTCGGGTCTATTACACCAAAATCTAATTTCGTTTTTTCTAACTTGGCTTGTCCTATACAAATTTCGTCCACCTTTCGAAAAGAAATTATGCAGACTTCCACCAACACCATAAAACGAATTTACATTGTCATTTTCTTCAGCAATGATTCCAATACCTTCAACAACATCTGGCGATATTATTGTTTCTGCTACTCCAGTGTCAATAACAACATTTTCGATTACTTCTGAAGAACCACGAAATGATAACTCTATAGAGGTGAAAATAAGCCCATCCTTAAACTTTATTTCCATCAGACAACACCTCTATATCCAAATATCTGTTTTATTTCAACTTCAATTTTTTCTTTTCCGGTATGATACACAAGAAAGTCATCTTTTGCCCTTACTAACTCTCTTATTGCTTCTGCATTATCATCAAAAGCTTTTATTACTGCCATTTCATCAATATATCTTATATTCCCATCAATGTGAGATTCTAAAATCTGAATTTTGACAAATCTATTTGGATATATTTTTCTTACTTCTTCCCATTTCATGCTTCACACCACCTTTTATGGTTTATATAATTATTATAGCATTTTTGAATCTAATCAAATATATTTTGCTTCAAAGTTAACTCCCATAATTTCTCGTGCACAGATGTGCGTTGCCTTTTGCACCTGATTTTGTGTAACGTGGCGCGGGTTTGCGAAGTCCTTGAGCCTTAGTGCTTGCACTTGGCGAAAGGATTTAGCAAACCTGCTGATAGGCGATGATGCGAGCGCTTTGCGCGAGCTAGCCTATCAGCGGGTGTAACCCGCGCCACGTTAGGCAGACCAAGCGAGCGCAGCGAGCAATGTCTGCCTAACGTCTGGCATTTGCGGCGCCGTTGAGCCGGACCCACAGAGCCCTTCTCCTTTGCGGTACTTGTCACCCGGCGAAACGGTGTGGTGCGGCAAACTTCGTGCTCTTTCCCGGAGCCTTTCTTCATGGTTTGGCTTATCCGCACCCTTGTGCAGATGCTTTGTTCTCCGAAGCCACACGCCCCTTAACTCAGAGTGCGACAGGACGCCGCACCCTGGGTTAATCTTTTAACCTCTATTGCACAATATATGAATGATGCGTAATAGTATACTTCGCTATCGCTCAGATGACAAAAACGCTAGTTGTACATTTTTTTTGCACGCACGTTATAAATCATTTTCGATACTTTATAGCAAAACGAAAAAAGGTAATTTGACCGTATTTTCCGCCCATTTATCGTCTTTTAGCTCAAATCACTCCCGCCTGAAGCCTTCAGGAATCACGTAAACGCTTGGCTATATCGCTGGCACTGTACAAAACGTTTGTTATGATTACCCGCTCTTCTCTGATGTGGAAGAATACAGAAAAGCTATCAACAGGCATTTGCCTGAGTCCCAGCTCACGTTCTTCTTTTGCCTCCATTAACTTCACACGTTCCGGAAACGTATCAAGCGTTTCGATTGCGTCAGCTATTCTATTATACTGACCCATGGCCGCTTCAGGTGCCTGTAACTGCTCTGCGATATAATTATAAATCTCCTCCATATCGGAAAGTGCCTTGTCTGTGATCTGAATCCTATACTGTTTCATGCGTGTGTCTCCCGAAATCTTTTAAAGGCAGCAGATGCATCCTGCACATTACCTTTTTCGATATCGTTGTATCCTTCCTTTAACTTCGCATGAATTTCGTCCGTTGTCATCAAATCGGCATTTATGGAAACCGGTACTTTCGGCAGTGTTACCGCAAAAGGTATTCCGCCGGTCATTGAAATCTGCTTCAGATAAATATCTATCGCTGTGGACATAGGCATGCCGAGTTGTGAAAGGACTTGCTCAGCCCTTCTTTTTACTTCAGGATTAACTCTTAAATTTAAAGTTGTAGTTTTTTCCATGTTAATCATCTCCTTCTGATAATATTGTAACGCTTATGTCGTTACAATACAATAAGGATTTTGACTTAAGGCCATTGATTTGTAGATCACTCTATAGGAAGAATGCGTAATAGTATACTTCGCTATCGCTCAGGATGACAAAAAGGCTAGTTGTACATTTTCCTACTAGTATAAGCCAATACACACCCAAATCATATGCTTGTATAATTCGCGGCAGGACGCCGCGTCCATTGCGTGTGGTTTTGGAGAACGCCCCGAGGATTGCCGAAGCGTCCCAACCTCATTCATCTTTACAAAGTTTCGGCAATCCTCTGTTAAATGAAGTTGGTCGCCCCCATATTCAGAAGTCGCCATGGAGGGCGGCTCCTCAAGTCCTAAAAAGTCATTCTTGTGAAATACGTATAGAAAACACGTCTACTTCTTATGGTCATTTGTCAAATATGTACCGTACATCTTTATTAAGCGTTTCTGATGTTAAAGTTATTATAAGTTCTTCCATTGCCGACAGGCTAGCCATACCGCATATTATTACCGCTGCAAAATTTAAGCCTAAAACACTATAAACAAATGGAAACAAAAACAGTGCTACACCAGTCGTTTTATTTGCATACGTATGCAAAACGGAAAGTTCATGATATTTTACAAAGCCCATACATAAAGATATCAGGCGAGCTATTGTTATTATGCCAATCCACCACAGAGTCCAGTATGGTAAATGAAGCATCGGAATAAAAACAATGAGCATTATGCCAAAAAACATGAAGTCAGCAATACTATCAAAAGTTGCTCCATATGAATTTGATATTTTGTATTTTCTGGCAATATAACCATCTAAAATGTCACTTGCGCCACATACAAGATAGATGATAAAAAATGCAGTGGATAGCGGTTTAATAAATAATAGTCCAGTAGAAAAAATTATTCGTAATACTGTGATGAAATTTGGTACGTGATTTATTCTATCAACTCCCAACTTAGAACTTAATTCTACCCGCGCCAGGACGGCGCGGCCTTTGCGACCAATTTCATTTAACGTCTAGCACTCGCGACACCGAGAGCCTTAGATAGCTCTTATCTTAGGCTCGCAGGTGTGGTGCTGACTTTCCTCAAAACCTCACCCTCAGCACCCTTGTGTGAGTGCTGTGTTAGACGTCGTACGATTTCCTCTTTAAATACTACACACTATCTTTTTCCACAAACTCTCTAGTCGTCATAATTATTGGGTACTCAACATCTGCTTCCAGAAAATCTTTATCTCCTGTTATAATCACGTCAGCAATGCCAATAATTGCCGAGACTAGAATTGGAAGATCCTTTTCGTCTCTTATTATAGGATAATTATCTTTGTCGATATTTTGAGGTGTATAAACCAGTTCATATGCCAGTTCTGATAAAAATGTTTCGAGTGCTTTGGTTTTTTGCTTAAATTTCCTTTCAAATATCTCATATAACTCTTCTATTATGTGAGTGCATAATACAATCTCGTGTCTACTTAAAATACTTTTAATCAAAGTACAGGGAAGGGAGTTTGGAAATAATATAGCAGATACAATCACATTTGTATCAAGCATTATTCTCATACTTTTTCTTCCAGAGCCCTTCTCTTACTTCATTAACCAGTTCTATTACATCTTCTTCAGAATAGACACCAGCCTTTTCTGCTTCACCTTTCATTTCCTTTTGAATTTTTTGAAGTGCAATTATTGATGCGTTTGCAAAAATGATCCTATTCCCTTCCTCAATAAAAAGAACCTTGTCTCCCTCTTTAAGCTTTAACTTCTTTCTTATCTCAATTGGTATTGTAATTTGACCTTTCGATGATATTTTAGCCATCTCCATGGATATATCCTCCTTCTTTACTTTCCTTACATTCTTTACTTATATTATATCATATCCATAGGATTTAATGCATTTATATCCTTAGCAATTCATACCCAAATAATAGTATGACGTCTAACGTTCCCTGAATTACCGAAGCGTCTTTCAACATGCATCTTCGCAAAGTTTTG
>JAENYX010000019.1:0-42120 GCA_016841565.1 Clostridium thermobutyricum
ACAGCATCAGTAAATAATATGTCAAATGAAGAATGAATATAGGGTGATATAAACATAAGGAGAGGAGCGGAGACATAATATGTCTGTACAATTTATCATTATACTGATATATCTATTGATTACTGTAATAATAGGTGTGGTTGCCAATAGGAAGTCTTCCGGTTCCAATGCATTTCATGGTGCCGGTTTGGGGGTGTTGATGTGTGTTGCTGCCGGCACCGGTGAATGGCTTGGAGGGACATCCACCACCGGAGTTTCGGAGTATGGATACGTTTATGGTATTTCTGGGGCATGGTATACAATAGCCAATGCTATAGGGGTAATGGTTCTGGCACTGTTCTTTGCTAAGCTTTATAGGAGCTTGGATACGGTTACTGTACCGGGAATAGTGGAACGGTTTATAGGGGTAAAGGCAAGGGTAGTAGCCAGCGTATTGCTTATATTTGTTATGATAGCTGTAGGTACTGCACAGATTATTGCTGCTGGTACTTTGGGGGTCACTGTACTTGGGTTGGATTATAAAGTATCGGTTGTGGCATTGGGAATTGTATTTATATTGTATACACTGGCCGGGGGAATGACCTCTGTAGGATATACAAATATGATGCATATTATAACCATGTATGGAGGGAGTCTCCTGGCATTGATATTGGTTAGTTCAGATATAGGGGGGGTTCAGGCACTCAGAACAGCCCTGCCGGCCAATCCGTTTTTTGCATGGTTTGGTATTGGTATTCCTAAGGTTTCTTCCTGGATAATTGCGTCAATACTGGGTGCATGTACTGCCCAGGCAGGTATACAGCCTATACTTGCTGCCAGGGATGTAAATGTTGCCAAGAAGTCTGCTGTTATAACCGCATTTGTAGTGGCTCCATTTGGTATTATTACTGCATTACTAGGGATGGCTGCCAGAGTGAATTTCCCCGATATTACCAATGCAAAACTGGCTCTGCCTACTTTAATGATGAATCTTCAGCCTGTTGCAGGAGGAATTGTATTGGCTTCAATTATGGCAGCTATTCTTTCTACAGTATCTCCTATAATACTTGCTTCTGGTACTATGTTTACTAAGGATATGTATCACCGTATATTGAAACCGGATGCTACCGATGGCCAGGTATTATTGGTTTCAAGAGTGTCGACGGGTCTGGCCGGCGTGTTATGTATATTACTCGCCATATTAATGTACGGCAGCACAAGGGTACTTGATATAGTTTACTTCGCGTATACACTGAGGGGCTCATTGTTTGTGGTGATATTACTGGCGATATACTGGAAAGGGATATCCTCAAGGGGTGCAATCTGGGCAATAATCACTACCAGTCTGGCAGGTTTTTTCTGGGTGGCCTATAAAGCAATATATGGACAATATCCAATTAGCCCCATGTTAACCGAAACATATGCTTCTGTCATTGTAGCGCTGGTGTCTACCATCGCATTCAGTATGATCTTCAGGGATGATGCACCAAAGGTTAAGGATACAGGTATATAAGGGGGACGGTATAATGTGGAGGGTCAAATCCTTATTGTTTCTTGTCATAGTTGCAATAGTCGGTCTTGGAGTGTGCGGATGCGGCATTGAGCAGTATGAGCAGCATAAATCAGATGTATTAAGTATCGACGAATACAACCAAACTGTTGCCCGATACAACAAACTGGTGCTGGCCTTTACCAGACTGGCCAGGCTGGCAGAAAAAAATACCGGGAGACAGCATGATTTAGATAAAAAATTCTGGGAAAAGCTTGAATCCAGAAAACAAGAAGTTTTTTTATACGCTGACCAAATGGAGCATGGTTGTTTACAAGACGAAAGCTTGGGGGACATAAGCCATAAGATTGAACTGCTTATTAGTAAAATTGAAGAGTACATATCCACATTAGAGACCTATAAAAGTGACGTGCGGTATATACCCGGACAGGATCTTGCAGATATGAACAAGATTCTTTACAATGAAATGCTTCAGTTAAGTTCCGAAATAGTTTGTGATTTTGATAATGTGTATAGGCAAATGGTGACAAAATAGCAGCATGGCGATATAAAGAATTAATACCATATAAAATCTGCTATATTTTTAGACAGTACCTATTGTCGATTGTATAAAAATTATACAGCTGCTTGGAGCAAATGTTGCAAATAGCGGTTGTTGCCATGCCGATGTTCTGGCATAGAATATGCGTAAATATAATGATAAGACATCTGTAAGTATTATTTAATGGGATCACTCAGAATTAGGCTTCAAAAAAAGATGTCTTAAATGGTAAAACATACTGGATTATTGAAAGGAGGGGTGAAGATGGCTAAAGTGAGGGTCGGTATTACTTCAGGCTGGGAACAAAGTTCTTTGGTACCGGGGTGGTCTTTGATCTATACAGTCAAATCCTGTATAGATGTTGTAGAAAAGGTTGGAGGCATTCCTATAATATTACCGGTAATGTCCCAAACTGTCTCGCGCAACGAGGTTTTAGACGCAATAGATGCATTGATTGTATCCGGCGAAGTACTGAGCATAAAACGAAATGTTCTAAAAGAAGAAGGTCCCAAGGACCTCGAGTGTCAAAATCCTTTGCGTTATGCCAACGAAAGAGACTATATAATGGGTGCGCTTAACAAAAGAATTCCACTATTAGGTATATGCAGGGGTCATCAGGTTCTTAATGTTGTTTGTGGAGGGTCCATGTATCTTGACGATATACATCTTTCGCAAGCTAACAATGTCATTACACATCAGCAGGATGATAAAAAACCTGAAGAAACAGTGCATAGTATAAGGATGGAAGGATTCCTGGCCAGAATCCTTGGAAGAGAAGAAGCAATGGTTAATAGTTTTCACAGACAATCTGTAAAAGAGCCCCCGGCTGGGTTTGATGTGGTTGCCTGTTCACAGGATGGCATGGTTGAAGCAATAGCAAGCGCTGAACATGACTTTGTTTTGGGTTTGCAATTCCATCCCGAGGTACTGCCTGACCCGGTATGGCTGAATATTTTCAAGGAACTGATAGAAGCAGGGGCAAGATACAGCAGCAGGAAAGGACATGATTGATGATTCCGTGAGACTTAAGTTCAAATGGAAAGGAGAAACAAAACATGTCAGGTATTACAATTGCAGGGTTGCCCTTAGAGATCTTTTACTTGATAGAGTTACTGTTGTTTATTGTAATTATTTTCATGGTATTCAAAAGACCAATCTATGAAGCAATAGCATTGGGGTTTCCTTTCACCATTATTATGACACAGAGATATGACTTATTCTGGGACTATCTTATCTATCCCACAACCAGCTCACTTTTTTACATAATAGTTACCTTTCTGGTTCTTGCCCATATCCTAAACCAGACAGGGGTAGTAGAAAAGCTTGTCAGAATAATTATAGCCATATTCGGTAAACTGCCTGGAGGAGCAGGGTATGTGTCCCTGTTTGGAAGCAGCGCTATGGCTATGATGTCGGGAACCGGTCCGGGTAATGTTGCTGCAACCGGTGTAATCACAATACCGGCAATGATAAAAACAGGCTATCCCAGGGCACTGGCTGCAACCACCGAGATGTCATGCAGTACATTAGGCAACCAGATGGGACCAGGATTAAATATTGTAGGTTTCGGCATACTGGCAGCGCTTTATCCTGATACATACTCACTATCCACGTTCTGGCTTGCCCTATGGATAGTTGGCGCATGGCTTATTGTACAGCGTATAGTTTTCTTATATGCCTTTGCAAAGTATTATAAGGTTAAACCTATACCGGAGGAAGAAAGGCCAAAACTCGGCAAAGCATTAAAGGAAGGTTGGCAGGCACTTCTAATTCCTGTAATCATCCTTTTACCACTTCTTATAGATTCCTCCATGAAACCATTTATAATCAGTAGATTAGGGGAAGCAGGCCAGGCAGCCTTCTCGGGTACATTGTTAATGTTCGTTGCCGGAGTGGCTTGCGTGTATGCAATGTATATAGGACGTAAAAATATAGAAGGCGGTTTTAGCGCAGCCGGCACATATAAGTTATTCAAGAATACCATGAGGGGTGTCATACCGGTATCTGCAACCATCTTCTTCGCATATGCCATTTCTGTTGTTTTCAAAGAGATTGCTATGCAAGATGCAGTTGAGCAGTGGTTCCTGGGATTTGGACTGGGATCTTTTGGATGGGCGGTATTGGTTGTGGTTTTCACAGCATTTTTGGGTATGGTTCTGCCGGGTTCGGCTCAGGTCGCCATACTGGGAGGGGCTATTATCACCACCGGTGCTGCCGTTGGGCTGAACCCTGCCGTTGTGGCAGCAGTAATGCCTGCAATTACCGGATGTATGGAAGGTATGACACCCCCTATGGCCTTATGTTTATATGCAGCTATGGGAATTGCTAAATCGGGATTTAAGGAAACAGCCAAGCTTGCTTATATCTGGATAGCGGGCCATATGGTAATGGCCGTTCTGCTGTTGCTGGGTCTATTGCCTATCTTTGTATTTTAGGGAGGGGGTTTATGCCATGAGAGATAAAATCCATGAATTCTTGGTCGGCCTGTATGCTATAGTAGTAGCCATATCAATTATTGCAGGTGCTCTGGTAGCTGTATTGTTTGTGATAGGATTTATTATAAACGGGGATGCTGCGGTTAAGATTTCCGAATTTAACCTAGCTGTAATGAATCAGGCTAAAAAATGGGCATGTTATGCAGTGGGAATTGGTCTGTTTGATTTTTACCTTATCAGGCAGCATGCATTAACCATTGATGATAGCGGAGAGGAAGAAGACGCTCCTGCGCAAGCATCTGCATAAAATAATTAACGCAGCATAATGGTTCTTAGTATCGAATGCCGAGTTTGATTTTATGGCCCCCTTAATCTAAATTGTTGTTTAAGGGGGCCAACTGTGTATCGCACCCTGGAGAATAAGGACTAAATTTTTCTGCATTCAGCACCTTATTCATTTTAGAGGAATATCTTTGGATATGTTATTTTAAAGGTAAAATCAGAGTAATGGAGAAATAACTAGTTATCATACCTACTAATTCTTAGTGCAAAAGGAAGTGTTTACTTGGAAAAATATAGCAGTATAGTACAGTTGACTTCGCTGTTTCAAGCCATAGACAACATAAGCAAATCCAGGACTTTGGAAGATATGTCCAGCGAGCTTTTCGATTTCATTGAAGAAGTCATTGAGTTCAATATGGCAATAATATATGTTATCAATTATGAAAAGGGACAGTTGGAAGTATTATCTGCCAGAGGACCCAACCTAAGTTACCTGAAAAAGAGGGTTAAGTTCAAAATGGGGGAAGGGGTAGTAGGATGGGTTGCAAAGGAAAAGAAGGCAGTTATGCTGGAAAACGCAGTACATAACAAAGAAATCAGGGTAAGGCAGCACTGCAAGGAGGATCCAGTAATACGGTCATATATGGCAGTGCCGCTCATTGCCTCGAATCATGTGATAGGGATACTCAGCATATCCAACTCAAGGCCCGCTATGTTCAGGCAGAGGGATGTACAGATGATAAGCATTATCGGATCACAGATAGCCGCAATTCTGGAAGCAAACAGAGCACTTAACCAAACAAGGCAATTCAGCGACCATATTCTGGAAAATGTCAACAGTGGGATAATTGTTATTGACAAAATGCAAAGGATTATCACCTTTAACAAGCAGGCTGAAAATATTACCGGGTATATAAGTGACGAGGTTATAAACAGGGATATTAGGGATCTGGAATTTAAGAAGAGTATTGAAGACTGGTTTGTACTTGATACGTTTATAACTGAGAAATTGTACAACCAAGTAGAAACATATATTATCACCAAGGATGGCAGACAAAAACCCATCAATCTCAGCACTTCTCTTCTTAGGAATGATAAGAATAAAAAAATAGGTGCCATATGTGTATTCCGCGATATTACCAAGATAAAAATGCTGCAAGAGAAAGTAAGAAGAGCGGACCGTCTGGCTATGATGGGACAGTGTACCGCCGGGCTTGCCCATGAGATAAGGAATCCATTACTTCCTATCAGGACAGCAGCATCCATACTTTTAACAAAAGAATATCTTGAGGAAGAGGAAAGGAGTTTGATAAGCATTATCTTTAAGGAGGCAGAAAGATTAAACAACTCCCTTAACGATTTTGTGAAACTAGCCAAACCCTGCATCGAGAAACCTATGATTACAAATATACTTGATATTATCTATGAAACAAATCAATTATTAAAATACAAATGTCAAAGCAAGGACATTTCTGTAAAAATTCATCATGATAGAACAGAGGTGAATGTCTATATGTCTCCGCACAGCTTGAAAGAAATTTTTTTAAACCTTTTCTTGAATTCAATTGATGCTATAGATGAAGGTGGTATGATAGAGATTACAATAGATAAAGTGGAAGAAAAAGAGATAATTATTTTCCGGGACACAGGTTGTGGCATTTCGGAGGAAAATTTAAATAATATATTTGATCCATTCTTTACTACAAAAAATGAAGGGACTGGTCTTGGACTTTCCATGGTTCATAATATTGTAAATGAGGCAGGCGGTGATATAAATGTTTGCAATTGCATGGATGGAGGGGCCAGATTCCAAATAAGCCTGCCTTCTGCTGAATGATCACCTGTTACAATTCCTGATTATATGGAGTGATATGGATGAAGAATAAAGCTTCTTTGCTAATCGTGGATGATGAAGTTTCCATCAGGGATACCCTGAAGATTGCCCTTGAACAGGAAGGATATAGGGTGAAGTCTGCATGTAACGGATTGGAAGCCCTTCAAATTGCAAAGGAAGTGGATATTGATGTCTTGTTGACCGATTTAAGATTGGTGGGCATGGACGGAATAGAGCTTATGGAAGCCATGATGGATGTGCAGAGCAATTTTGAAACCATTGTAATATCGGCCTATGCCGACATAAGGAAGGCGGTTGAATCAATAAAACTGGGCGCCTTTGACTATCTGCAAAAGACTTTTATTATTGACGAGCTGATTATTTCCATAAGAAAAGCGGTCGAGAGGAAACAGCTTCTGGAGGAGAACAGGGCCTTGAAGAAGAAACTGACCAGCCGTTACAGGTTTGAGGATATTGTGGGCAAGAGCGGGTGTATTATTGCCTTGTATAATCTCATCGAGAAGATTGCCCCGGGTAAAGCAAATGTTCTTATTACCGGCGAGAGCGGAACAGGCAAAGAAATCTTTGCAAAGGCCATACACAAAAAGAGTGACAGACGGTTTGAGCCGTTTGTAGCCATTAATTGTGCGGCCTTACCCGAGAATCTGCTGGAGAGCGAGCTGTTCGGACACGAAAAAGGCGCATTTACCGGTGCACTGGTGCGGAAAACCGGCAAGTTTGAGCAGGCCGATGGCGGAACCATATTTCTGGACGAAATAGGAGAGATAAGCCCGGTACTCCAGGCCAAGCTGCTGAGGTTTCTCCAGGAAAGGGAGTTTGAAAGGGTTGGAGGATTGGAAAAGATCAGAGTCAATGTAAGAATAATAGCCGCAACCAATAAGGATTTGGAAAAGGCCAGAGAGGAAGGCAGGTTCAGGGACGATTTGTATTACAGGCTTAATGTGGTGAATTTTGAAATACCTCCTTTGAGGGAGAGGAAAGAAGACATTCCATTGTTATCGCAGTATTTTCTTAATCAGTATAATACCGAATACAATAAAGAAATAGGGCTTATTTCGGTGGATACTCTGGAATATCTGATGTTTTATAACTGGCCGGGCAATGTAAGGGAGCTCAAGAATGTTATGGAAAGGGCGGTTGCCATAGCAGATGAAAGGGACAGGACAATTCTGCCCAGACATTTGCCCATTAACGTACTGGGCGGTGACAGCGGCCATAAAGAAGAAGGGAAAGGAATTCTTACTCTTTCGGAATGTGAGAAGCATCATATAATGAATACCCTGGAAAGGGTTGGCTGGAATAAGACCATTGCTGCCAAAAAGTTAAACATCAACAGACAGACGCTGTACAATAAAATAAAGCAGTATAATATCGATGCATGAGCCTTTGTATGATATGCCCCCGGCCTAAGGCTATTGATAACCCCGTGGAGCTGTTTGGTCCAACGGTCATTGGAGGTTACCATCCCATACCAACATATTTTTGTTGTATGGAGGAAAATGGGTTAACCTATAGTATAATATTAATGGAGGGTTACAAGTTAATAGCCGGACGGTGTCCGGTATTGGAGGGGGAAAATTACATGAAAGGGCAAATGAAGGCTGTGGTCAAGGAGACGGCAGCTCCGGGAGGCAAGCTTGTACAGGTTGGGATACCAACGGCAGGCCCCGGAGAAATACTGGTTAAGGTGCAGGCTGCTTCAATTTGCGGTACCGATCATCACATTTATATCTGGAACGAGTGGGCCAGAGGCAGGATTAAACCGCCAAAGATAATGGGTCATGAGTTCTGCGGTGAGGTAGTCGAGGTAGGGGAGGGTGTTACTTCCATAAAAGTCGGGGACCTGGTTTCGGCCGAGACCCATATTGTATGCGGAAGGTGCCCCTTATGCCTTACCGGAAAAGGACACGTCTGTATGAATACGCACATTCTAGGGGTGGACGTGGACGGTGTCTTTGCAGAATATGCAGTTATTCCCGAGGGTAATGCCTGGGTCAACGACAAAGACGTAGACCCAGGGCTGGCGTCCATCCAGGAGCCTCTGGGAAATGCAGTTCACACGCTACTTTCGGGGGAGATTATAGGTAAGACGGTGCTCATAACCGGCTGCGGACCCATCGGGCTTATGGCGGTTGCTGTGGCCAGGGCGGTAGGAGCTTCTGCGGTGTTTGCCAGCGATATTAACCAGTACAGGATTGACCTGGCGGCAAAGATGGGAGCAGACAGGGTGTTCAATGCTGCAAAGGAGGATGTTTTAAAGGGTATACTAAAGGAGACGGACGGCCATGGTGTGGATATTGTTGCCGAAATGTCGGGCAGTATCAGTGTCATCAAGCAGTCCTTTGATATGGTAAAGCCGGGGGGGAGAATTTCACTTTTGGGTCTGCCGGCAAAACCTGTGGAGCTTGAATTGAGCGAAAATCTCATATTCAAAGGAGTAACGGTTAACGGAGTAACAGGAAGGCTTTTGTATGACACATGGTTTCAGGTTAAAGGCCTCCTGGCTTCGGGAAGGCTCAATATAGAGCCGGTTATTACCCACCGGTTTGCCCTGGAAGAATACCAAAAGGGTATGGAGCTTATGGATTCGGGCAATTGCGGGAAGGTTATACTATATCCTAACAGGTAAGGAGGAGTCCAAATGTCAGGCGTGCATGAAATGCAGTATCTGAAAAACAAAATAGACCAATTGAAGGAGCAGGGAGTATACCGGATACTGCCCGAGCTCCAGGGGCCTTCGGGAGCCCTGTCGGTTATAAACGGGAGGGAAGTAATAAACTTATCTTCAAACAACTATCTTGGGTTTGCAAACCATCCGCGGCTTAAAAAGGCCGCCGTGCAGGCGGTAGAGAAATACGGTGCAGGAGCGGGAGCGGTAAGGACCATAATAGGTACCATGGACATACATAACCGAATGGAAAGGGTATTGGCGGAATTCAAAAGGGAGCAGGCCGTTATTGTTTTCCAGTCGGGCCTTACCTGCAATTCGGGAACAATTCCGGCAGTAATGGAAGACGGGGACCTTATCATATCCGATGAACTCAACCATGCAAGCATTATTGACGGCTGCCGCCTTTCAAAGGCGGATACCGTCAGGTTTAAGCATTCGGATATGGACGACCTGGAAAGGGTGCTTAAGGAAAACGCTCACAAATACAGAAACCGCCTTATCATTACCGACGGGGTATTCAGCATGGACGGGGATATTGCAAAGCTTCCCGAGATAGTGGAGCTTGCGGAAAAATACCAGTGCATGACTTATATAGACGATGCCCATGCCAGCGGTGTCCTGGGAGAAAGCGGCAGGGGTACGGTGGACCATTTCGGGCTTCACGGGAGGGTAGATTTTACAATAGGGACCCTTTCAAAGGCCATTGGTGTAATGGGAGGCTATGTGGCCGGCACGCAGGTGCTGGTGGATTGGCTCAAGCACAGGGGAAGGCCGTTTCTGTTCAGTACCGCCCACCCGCCGGCGGTGGTGGGAGCAGTCATTGAAGCAGTAAATATGCTTATGGAATCCACCCAGTACACAGACCGGTTGTGGGACAATGCAAGGCATTTCAAAGCCAAACTGGAGAGTCTTGGATTTAACACAGGTAAGAGTGAAACTCCAATAACGCCTGTAATAATAGGCCAGGAGGCAATGGCCGTGAAGTTCAGCGACAGGCTGTTTGAGGAGGGGGTTTTTGCTCAGGCCATTGCATTCCCCACCGTACCCAGGGGTACCGCCAGGGTGAGGACCATAGTTACCGCCGAACATACAAAGCAGCAGCTGGACCATGCAGCCGACATATTCAGGAAGGTCGGGGAAGAGATGAAAATATTATAGGGTATAAATCAAAACCGCTCTCATGGCAGAGCGGTTTTTTCTACGAACTACGAACTAGGAACTGAAATCTGGCATTTGGCACCTATGATTACGGATTGTGCGGGTATTACTATTTGAATTGGAATATCCATCTGGTATAATTATACTATACTTCTATGGGGGTATTGTCGATATGGTTACCGGTGTATGCAGACTTGATTTAATGCTGTACCATTCGGGAAGTTTAAAGGATAAGAGAAGAATACTCAAGAGTATAATTGATAGAATAAGGAATAAATATAATGTTTCGGTATCCGAGGTGGGCAACAACGATAAATGGCAGATTGCTTCCATCGGCTTATCCACCGTTTCCAACAGTACGGTGCAGGTGGACAGGGTACTTGATGCGGTTATTAAGTTTGTCGAAATGGATACAAGGGTTGAGATTACAAAATACCATAAAGAAATGCTATAGAAACAGTTCAGGAGGATTATCATGACACAAAAGCAAACCGATGATGGTCATAGGAACAAACGGGTGCTGGAGATATTGGAAGAAACCTATCCAAATGCCACCACCCAGCTGGAGCACCGAAACCCCTTTCAACTGCTGGTTGCAACAATGCTTTCTGCCCAGACAACTGACAAGCAGGTAAATAAGGTAACGCCCGAACTGTTCAGAAGGTTTCCGGATGCCAAGGCCCTTGCGTTGGCCCATATAGATGAGATAGAAGACATAATTAAGACCTGCGGATTTTATAAAACAAAGGCTAGAAACATAAAGGAGGCCTGCCGTATAATAACCGAGAAATACAACGGTGAGGTACCCGACAGTCTGGATGAACTTACGTGCCTTCCGGGAGTGGGAAGGAAAACGGCAAATGTAGTGTTAAGCAATGCCTTTGGAGCGGATGCCATAGCTGTTGATACGCACGTATTCAGGGTATCCAACAGGCTGGGGCTGGCCAAGGCCAAAGATGTACGGGAGACCGAGGAACAGCTGATGGAGAACATACCCAGGGATAAATGGTCAAGGGCACACCACTGGCTGATACACCATGGGAGAAGGGTATGCAAAGCCAGAAGGCCAAAGTGCCATGAATGCCCGTTATCAGGGTTATGCCGGTTTGAGGAAAGGGGACAAACCCCTCCTTTGTAGATTTATTTTGGGGCAGGAGGAATGCCCCTGGTCCATAAGCTTTGCGGTCAGGGGCACTGTGCAGCATGGATGACTAAATGCCTGTTGTTGCAGCCGCGGCCGGTGATTGGATGCCGATTGTCGGTAAGCTGCCGACTATTGGCACTGTGGTTTTATATTATACATTAAATATGGGTGGTGAGGTCGAAATGAGTGATAAACCGGCAAACAGAATATTTGCCCTGGATATAGGCACCAGAACCGTTGTGGGGGTGCTGGCACTGGGCGGTATTGACCGGGACATGCTGGAAATTATCGATATGGAAGTAATGGAGCATAAAGGCCGAAGCATGTTTGACGGCCAAATTCATGACATTGGGCAGGTTGCACTTTTAGTAAAACAGGTTAAAGAGAAACTGGAGACAAGAAACAATTGCAGTCTGGAACATGTTTCGGTAGCGGCTGCAGGCAGGGCGCTTATAACTCACAGGGCAAGGGTGACCGAGAATGTGGAAGGGTGGCAGCCGGCGGATTCTACTTTCATTAACAGCCTTGAACTAAAGGCCATGCAGAGCTCGCAGCAGCAAATACAGAATACCTATAGGGATAATTCACAATATTATTGCGTGGGATACAGTGTTGTTGCTTATTACCTGGACGGAATACCCATAAAAAGCCTTGAAGGCCACAGAGGAAATGAAATGGGTGTTGAGATAATATCGACTTTTCTGCCAAGATCGGTGGTAGACAGTCTTTACATGGTTATGGAAAGAGCGGGGCTGGAAGTTATAAACCTGACATTGGAGCCCATAGCAGCCATTGCCATAGCCATTCCCGACAATCTGCGGATGCTCAACCTGGCAATGGTTGATATTGGTGCCGGAACATCCGATATAGCCATAGCCAGAGGCGGTACAATATCGGCTTATTCCATGGTATCGGTTGCGGGGGATGAAGTCACCGAGAGTATTGCCCAGAATTTTCTGGTGGATTTTCAGACGGCCGAAAGGGTGAAAACGCAAATATGTTCAGGTGGTGAGGTTATTGCCTGTAAGGACATAATGGGCAGCCAGATTGAAATAAACCGGGAAGAGCTTTTTGCGAGTATCATGCCTGCGGTGGGGAGATTGGCCGATGAGATAACACATAGTATTTTAGAGTACAATCAGGGACCTCCCAAGGCATTGTTTTGCGTAGGGGGAGGCAGCCTGGTGCCCGGTTTGAAGGAAAGCCTTTCTTCACGGCTGGGGATTCCCATTGATAGGGTGGGCATTAAAGGCCTGGAGGAAAGCGGCCAGCTGAAAATATCGGCACCGGGCTTTTCGGGACCTGAGTACATAACCCCGGCAGGCATTGCGCTGACGGGTTATAAGGCTACCGGTGATTACTTCATTAGCGTGACGGTAAATGGAAAAGACCTTAGATTGCTGAATACCAAAAAAACCACAATAAGCGATGCTTTGTTGTATATTGATTATGCTCCAAGAAAATTGATACCTTCCAGGGGAGAGGGGATAAGGTTTTACCTGAACGGAGAGGTCAGAGAAGCAAAGGGTAAGCCGGGAGCCGCTGCCGTAATCAGATTGAATGGCCAGGAGGCCGGTCTGGATTCGGTATTGGAAAATGGCAGCGTAGTGGAAGTCCAGGAGGCAACCGCCGGCGGCAAAGCCAGACCAACGGTAGCCGAAATAATACAGGAGGAATCCTGTCAGATTATACTTGAGGATAAAAGGATTGCCCTGCCCGTCAAGTGGACATTAAACGGAGAACAAGCATCAACCGATGAGTTCATAAATGAAGGTGACAACCTTGAGATTATCCGAATAAGGACTTTGGGAGAGTTTATTGATACATGCGGACTGCCGCGGGAAGGTTATACTTATAGTGTAAACGGAAGAAAGGCCTCCTTTGAGCATATATTGAATGACGGAGACAACGTTGTGCCCTTGGAAAAAGGTCCGGATAAAACAATAACCATAGTGGTAAACGATCGGGAATTGAAGCTTCCCTACAGGGATAAACCATATATTTTTGTAGACCTTTTTAATTTTATGGATTTTGATATTGACAGGGCCAAAGGGAAAATAGACCTTGCAATAAACGGGAAAAGGGCGGGGTATACAGATATGGTTAAGGATGGGGATGATGTACAGATACATTGGAGCAGAGTGTAATTCCTGAAGGTGTCTTATAATTATGTCCCGAGTTGGACATCTGTAGTTAATACTAATTGACAGATGGGAGTAGAGGCTAATGAGCGATGCATTATTTCAGGTTAAGCTCAAGTGTCCGGTTTGCGGAGAATCTTTCAGTACCACCAGGGTAAGGAGCAGCAGGTGCGCAGTGGACAGAAGGGATAGCGATTTCTGTGTATATTACAAAGAGCACAACCCTATTTTTTACGAGCCGGTGGTATGTGTGCGGTGCGGATACGCAGCTATGTACAGCAGTTTTGATGAAATAAGCAAGGAGGATATCAGGGATTTACTGGTAAATATTGGAGCAAAATGGAGCCCCAGGGATTTTGGAGGGGAGAGAAGTATCCAGGAAGCATTGGACTCATACAAACTGGTGCTGCTCTGCAGCCAATTGCGCAAGGGTGTGACGGTTGGAGAATTTGCTGCTCTATGTATGAGACTGGCCTGGCTGAACAGAATAAAGGGAAACCGGGAGGAAGAAAAAAGATTTCTCGGTTATGCGTTGGAGCACTACATGTCCGTGTACGATACCGGTATAATGCCTGAAAATATGGATGAGGTTACCCTCATATACCTGATTGGGGAGTTAAACCGCAGAGTTGGTAACGGCAGGGAAGCCGTAGAGTGGTTTAGCAGGGCGGTATCCCATCAAATGAGTAAGAAAAAACCTTTGATTGTTAAGATGGCAAGAGAACAGTGGTCTCTGGTGAGAAATGGATCATAAGGAGGAAAGCAGGATGGAGCAGAAGATAGTATATGGATGCTTGGATACGCCGATAGGTCAAATGCTGGCGGCAGCATCTCCCGAAGGACTGTGCCGGCTATGCCTTCCCGGAGAGACCAGGGATGGATTCTTTGAATGGATAAATAAAAACTATAGTCAGGCTGTTGTAGCGGAAGGCAGTAATGACGTCATACAGTCGGCAGAGGAACAAATGGGCGAATATTTCAAAGGCAGCAGAAAGGTCTTTGCACTTGAGCTTGACCTTAAGGGTACGGTATTTCAGAGGAGTGTATGGCAAATATTGCTGCAGATACCCTACGGAAGCACAATGAGCTACAAAGAGGTTGCAGCGGCCCTGGACAACCCGGCTGCGGTAAGAGCGGTCGGACAGGCCAACAACAGAAACCCTATACCCATTATTGTACCTTGTCATAGGGTTATTGGGCATGACGGAAAACTTGTGGGGTATGGCGGAGGCCTTGATATCAAGTCGGACCTTTTGGCATTGGAAGGTATTAAGGTGAGAAAGGAAAGCATTGTATGAAAGGTCAGCTGGTATACATTACCGGCGGTGCCCGGAGCGGTAAGAGCACCTTTGCCGAAAGCCTTATGATGGAGCAGGGCCACAGAATCTTATACATAGCCACTGCTGTTCCCTTTGACAGGGAGATGAAGGACAGGATAACAAGGCACAGACAGACCAGGCCTTCTTTTTGGCGTACCTTTGAAGCTTATAAAGGAATAGGGCAGCTTCTTGACAGAAGAGGGGAGAGGTTTGACGGTATAATTTTAGATTGTGTTACCGTTATGATAACAAACATTTTAATGGAGCAGGGCTGTGACGCCCATGATTGGAACCGTAAGAGGCTAAGTAGTATTGAGACGGCAGTAATGCACGAGGTGAATTCCGCCGTGGCGGGCATGCGGACTTGGGGAGATTTGGGGGTAATTGTATCTAACGAAGTTGGGATGGGTCTGGTGCCGGATAATCATCTGGGAAGGGTTTTCCGGGACATTGCCGGCCGGGTCAACCAACTGTTGGCCGATAAGGCCGACGGGGGATATTTGCTGGTTTCAGGTATTCCAATAAAGTTAAAGTAAAACTCTCATCAGCGGGGGTCGTTTTCAATAGTGGAAAGCTCCACAAATTCCAGTGTTTGGCAATGGTATGAACTGCAGTAAGATTACCGCCGCTTGCATGGGTGGCAAAGTGAGGATGGTGCGGTATGACGGAAAAATCGCTTGGGAAAGGGCTTATACAGATATACACGGGGGATGGGAAGGGCAAAACCACCGCAGCGCTTGGTCAGGCACTGAGGGCTGTGGGCAGCGGATATAAAGTATATATGGTGCAGTTTCTAAAGGGGGGCAGGACAGGGGAATTGGCAGCAGCCAAAAAGCTGGAGCCCGACTTCAAAATATTCCGTTTTGAAAGGGACAGAGGGTTCTTTTGGACACTGGACCATGACCAAAAGGAAGAATTGAAGGCGGAGGTAAGACAGGCTTTTGAATTTATTGGGAAATTAGTTAATGAGAAAAAGTGCGACATATTGATACTGGATGAAATAATGGGTATACTGCATAATGGATTGCTGACCCAGGATGAGGTTTGCAGTTTATTGGAAAAAAAACCTGACAATATGGAAATAATACTAACGGGCAGAGAGGCGCCTGAAAGAATAAAGGCAATGGCCCATCTTATAACCGAGATGAAAATGATAAAACATCCCTTCGAACAGGGGATAGGCTCCAGAGAAGGGATAGAATGGTGAGATGAAAAGACTGATTGTAATGATACAGTTTACAACCAGGATTCCCATTCCCCACAGGGGCCATATAGATGAAAAGGACCTTCAGGAGGGCATGAAGTATCTGCCCCTTGTCGGGTTAATAATAGGAGCGGTAATGTGGCTGTCTTACAGGCTGATATTCGGCTTTGACCCGATTTTGGCGGCGGTGGCGGCGGTGCTGGCCGAAGTATATATTACCGGAGGTCTGCATATGGATGGATTGGCAGATACCTTTGACGGTTTGTACAGCAATAAAAACAAGGAGCAAATTCTTGAGGTTATGAAGGACAGCAGGCTGGGGACCCATGGAGTTTTGGTGGTTGTTGGAACGCTTATGCTCAAGGCAGCCCTGGTGAACGCCCTTTTATGGCCTCCGGCTCTGATTGCAATGCCGGTCTTTTCGAGGCTGGCTATGGTCTATGGTGCGGCCTTTTCTTCCAGCGCCAGGCAGTCGGGATTGGGATATGTATTTATAAAGGGTGTAGGGAGAAATCATGCTTTGTTGGCAAGCTTGCTAACGCTGTTGGTTACATTATATTTTTTGGGTATTGTCGGTGCTGTTGCTGCAGCGGTTTCCATGCTGGTCATATCACTTTTGTTTATAAGGGTGTGCAGCACAAGGATAGGCGGCATGACAGGGGATACATTGGGAGCTCTCGGAGAAATAGCTTCACTGGGATTTCTGGTAGTCTGCAGTATATTAACGTATTTGTGATCCGGCTGCGGATGGTACGGGCGCACACCGACAGGTGACATTTTTGAAGGATGCATAAAAAAGAAAAGGTGGTATTTGTATGCTTGAGCTTATTATTGTAAGACACGGACAAACCGAGGGCAACCAGAAAAGGATATACCAGGGATGGACGGATACCCAGCTCAATGGCAATGGTTTGCGCCAGGCCGAAAGGCTGGCACTGAGGCTAAGGAAAAAGGAACTGGACAGTATATACAGCAGCCCGTTGGAAAGGGCATTTACCACAGCTTCCATTGTTAATAAATATCATGGCCTGGAGATTAAAGCGGTTCAAAATATTAAGGAAATTCACTTCGGTGAATGGGAGAATATGAGTCAACGGCAGATTGAGGAATTGTATCCCGATTATATGGATAAAGGCCGGGGAGGTTACAAAAATTTCATGGCGCCGGGGGGAGAAAGCCTTGACGCGGCATACTCCAGAATCAATTCATGGATCAAAGAACTAATAAAGAATAAAGAGAAGGGGAATGTATTGATAGTAAGTCATGCCGGTGCCATAAGGGCTATGGTGTCGGGGCTGGTGGGCCGGGGTACGGAAGGACATTGGAACTACGTAATAAGTAATTGCAGTATAACAACAATTAATATCTATGACGGTTTTCCTGTACTGACAGGGCTGAATGATATATCCCATTTGGAAAATATTTTACAAAATTAATAAAAATTCACTGGATAAAAGAGGATATTTGGTTTTTGTGTAGAATTGTAAAAAAGTCAAACGAATTACTCTTAATAAGCGAAGCGGAGCATATTTAGCGAATGGCTCATAATCTGTGCTTGATGAGGTGGTTTGTTTGGGTACACAAAGCAACCATTTGATTGTCATTAATCAAACAATAGGTCGAATAGAGACAAAAATTTCACAAAATCAGTTACTTGGAAAAATCATGAAAGCCTCAGAGGAGGACATTTTTTTTCTCAATGAACAATACGGAGAAGAGGCAGTGGATATGGGCATTGGAATTATCAAAGCCTACACATCTTTGTATCAGCTTGTTGTACGCTTGCAGAACATAAACTAGAAAAAGACGGCCGGTGGCCGTCTTTTTTATGACTGAAATTTAGTTCTATTTGATGTTTTGGCAATAGGGGCAGACACCGAAAAAGTAAAGCTGCAGGTTTTGGATATGGTAATCGGATGTCTTCTTTGCTTTATTCATCAGGTTTTTTGACATGGGCATGTCCAAGTTTTCCACTTTGCCGCATTTTGTGCAGACTATATGAGCATGAGGTTTTGGTATCACATCATACCTCGATGTGTTACCTCCGATGTTAAGCTCCTGGATTATGCCTGTCTCTTTGAGCAGATCAAGGGTCTTATACACCGTTGCAAGGCTCATTGTAGGATAATCAACCGAAATTATGTTGTATATGCTTTCTGCGGTCGGGTGCATGTTGCAGTTTTTAAGCACTTGGTATATGGCCAGCCTTTGCGGAGTGACTTTACAACCCATCTCTCTCAAAACAACATCCAAGCTCATGCTAACACCACCCTAATTAATAGTTATTATCTAATAACAATATATAATAGAAAATACAATATGTCAAATAAATAACGAAATCTGTGGGGATAATTTAACAAAGTCAGTGCAAGCGAGGAAGGTGTACAACCAATAGAAAATGGTTTATTATATATTGGGGAGGAAAGACTAATGGTGCACAGGGTATCGGTTGTGAATTGCAGCAGCTATCAGCAGGATGAGGTACAGGGTGCTATGGAAAGGACCCTTGCCGGCCTCGGCGGGATTGAAAGGTTTGTAGCCAGAGGAGACCGGGTGTTAATCAAACCCAATCTGGTGATGGCAAAGAGACCTCAGGATGCTGTTACCACGCATCCCTCTCTGGTGGAAGCTTTGTGCAGGCAGATTATTTCCGTCGGAGGTCACCCGGTAATAGCCGATAGCCCGGGAGGGCCTTTGAGCCTGGCCATGCTAAAAAGGATATACCGTATAACAGGAATGGAGGCAGCGGCCCGGAATACCGGCGCCCGGTTAAATCACGACCTTGCCTTTGAAGAGGTTGACCATCCCCGCGGGAAAGTAGTAGGCAGAGTTAAAATATTAAAGTGCATACTTGATGCCAATGTGGTAATTTCCTTTGCTAAGCTCAAGACCCATGGGATGATGCTTTTTACAGGAGCGGTAAAAAACATGTTTGGAGCTGTTCCGGGGCTTGTAAAGGGAGAGTACCACTTTAATATGCCCCAAATAGGGGATTTTTCGAATATGCTGGTGGATATCTGTGACCTTGTTAAGCCAGGTCTTTCTCTTATTGACGGGATAGTAGGAATGGAAGGCGAAGGTCCGTCTTCCGGAAAGCCGGCCGGTATTGGCGTCTTACTTGCATCGGACAGCCCCCATGCCCTGGATTATGCCGCCGTTTCATTGGTTGGTATTAAGCCTGAAAGGGTTCCCACCATAAGCCGCGCAGCCGAGAGAGGGCTTTTAAAAGGCGGCCCCCAGGAAGTAGATATTGTGGGAGATATGACCCAATTATCCTGTATCAGAGGCTTTGAAACCCCGGCTATCATGACGGCATCATTTACAAGGGGAAGGGTTCCTGCATTTCTGGAGGACATGGTAAATAGAGCTATCCGGCCAAAACCGGTATTTGTACATAACAGTTGTACCGGGTGCGGTGATTGCAGGATAAACTGTCCGGCCCATGCAATAGAAATGGTTGACCATAAGCCTGTGGTTCAATTGGACAAATGCATCAGATGCTTCTGCTGTCAGGAGCTGTGTTATCAGAAAGCCGTGAGCATCTACAGGCCATGGTTTCTAAGAACAATAGACCATGGGCGGAGGTAGTCGGAAAGGAGTGCGGAATATGGCCTTTAATATAGTTCTGGTTGAGCCTGAAATACCGCAGAACACCGGAAACATAGTACGGACCTGTGCGGCTACCGGCTCAACTCTTCACTTGGTAAAACCCCTGGGTTTTTCGGTGGATGACAAACATTTAAAGAGAGCAGGATTGGATTACTGGCATCTTGTTGATATAAGGTATTATGATTCCTTTGAGCAGCTGACCGGGATCCATGGGCAGTCAAGGTTTTATTTTGCTACCACCAAAGCCCGGCAGTTTTATGACCGGATAAAGTACCGGCAGGGTGATTTTTTGGTATTTGGAAAGGAAACCAGGGGATTGCCTGCCCGGCTGATATCTTGTAATACTGACAACTGCATAAGGATACCTATGGTTGCCGAGACAGCCGCCCGTTCTCTTAATCTTTCAAATTCGGTGGCGGTGGTATTATATGAAGCACTCCGCCAGCAGGATTTTGCAAAATTAACATAAACTTAACACAAGCCATGGCCAAATAGTTTATTATTGTATTGGAATTATGAATATACCTTTATAAGCAGGGGGGAAAACATGACTACCAAGATGGTTTTTGAGCTGCTGGGAGGTCTGGGCCTTTTTATATACGGTATGAACACTATGGGCGCAGGTCTTCAGAAAGCGGCCGGAGACAGGTTGAAAAGGCTGTTGGAAATCCTGACCACCAACAGATTGCTGGGCTTGGTTTTTGGAGCGGTAATAACATCCCTGATACAGAGCAGCAGCGCCACAACGGTTATGGTAGTGGGTTTTGTCAATGCAGGTCTTATGAATCTTATGCAAGCCACAGGTGTCATAATGGGAGCCAATATCGGTACCACCGTTACTTCCCAGTTGGTGGCATTTAAGCTTACCGATATAGCTCCGGTGGTGGTAGCGGTTGGCGTAGGCCTGCTTATTTTCGGCACCAGGAAAAAGTACCGGCAGTTGGGTGAAATACTTACCGGCTTTGGCGTACTGTTTATAGGCATGCAGTTTATGTCGGACTCCATGGTACCCTTAAGGGAATCTGAAACATTTGCTGTTATAATGACAACCTTCGGCCGCAACAGGCTTCTGGGTATAATGGCCGGTTTTGTGGTTACCGCCATAATCCAAAGCAGTAGTGCCTCCATAGGCTTATTACAGGCAGTTGCCGCTAATGAGCTTATAACCCTTGATACCGCCCTGCCCATCCTCTTGGGGATGAATATAGGGACTTGTGTTACGGCCCTGCTGTCAAGTATAGGCACAGGCATCTCGGCCAGAAGGGCGGCTATGATACATTTTATAATTAAAGTAGTTGGTATGATGCTTTTTATTGGAATAACCGTACCTCTCAGTAGGATTGTGGGATATTTGGGAGGGGATACGGTAAGGCAGATTGCCAATGCCCATACCCTGTATAATATTGCTAATACGGCAATACTGTTTCCCTTTGCTTCTTTGCTTGTGGTAATATCAAAGAAGCTTGTACCCGGTCAGCAAGAGGAGGAAGGGGTACTGAAGTACCTGGATAACCGTATACTGGAAACCCCCAGTATAGCCGTACTGCAGGCGGTGAAAGAGGTTGCCAGGATGGGTGAGGTTGCCAGGGAATCCTTAAGATATGCCGTCGATGGTTTTGTTAAGGAAGACGAGAGACTTTTAAACCATTGCTTCCAGAAGGAAAAGATGGTAAATGCGCTGGAGAAAGAAATTACACAATTTTTGGTGCTTCTTTCAAACAGCAGCCTTTCGTCGGATGAAAACGATCTGATTACGGGACTTTTCCACACCGTAAATGATATAGAAAGGATTGGTGACCACTCGGAAAACATAGCCGAGCTGGGTCAGAGCAAGATAGACGGCGGCCTGGTCTTCTCGGAAATAGGTATAAGGGATTTGACCAGCATGTCCGATTATGTTTATTCAATGGTGGGGGATGTAATCATTGCTCTGGAGAGTAAGGATTTTCGGCTTGCCCGGGATGTAAGGGACAGGGAGGACGGAGTGGACAGAATGGAAAGAGAGCTCAGGGAAGGTCACATAGGCCGGCTAAACAATTACCAGTGTGTGCCTAGTTCGGGGGTTATTTTCCTTGATGTAATCAGTAACCTTGAAAGGATAGGCGACCACTGTTCCAATATTGCTCTGTCCATACTGGACAGGGTTAAGTAGAAGACGCACTGCCCTATGAAGCGATAGGCTTCACAGGGCAGTTTTTAATTGAACGGAATGGTTATTTAATATAAAATAGAGCTGATGAGAGAAAAAAATAAAGGGGGAATCTCATTAATGCAGCAAATCAAGATAGTAACCGACAGCACATGCGATTTACCCGACAGTATTCTGCAGAAATTTGATATATCTTTAGTACCTCTGACAGTAAGGTTTGGCTGCGAGACTTACAGGGACAGGGTAGATATATCCTCCGAGGAGTTTTTTGAAAAGCTGGGTAAATCCAAAGTATCCCCGTCAACATCTCAGGTATCGGTAGGCGAGTTTACCAAGGTTTTCGAAAAGCTGGGCAGCGAGCACGAGACTGTTTTGGGGCTCTTTTTGTCAGCCGGGCTGAGCGGTACTTACCAGTCTGCCATTATTGCAAGGAATGTTCTTGGTCTTGAGAATATACATATTATACATACCAAGCTGACCACCCTGGCCCATGGGATGGTGGTCCTCCAGGCAGCAAAGATGGCCAGGGAAGGGTGCAGTCTGCAGGAAATAATGAAAAGAGCCGCATATATGGCCGATAACATGTACAGTTTGATAGTACTGGGGACCCTGACTTACCTGGAAAAAGGGGGCAGGATTGGAATGGGTGCGGCATTGGTTGGAAATCTGTTAAGTATAATGCCGGTGGTTACCTTTACCGATGGGGAGGTTAAGTTTCTGGATAAGATTAGGGGACGGAAAAGGATAATAAAGTGGATAGTCAACCATCTGGAAAGCCTTGAAATTGACTTGTCAGGTAAGATTGTCGGAGTTAACTACATTGGCGGCAGTCAATTTATAGATGATTTAAAGAAGGAGCTTAGCAGCAGGTTTAACATAAAGGAATTTGTTGTCGGAACGGTAGGGAGTGTTATAGGAACATACTCAGGCCCCGATATGGCTGTTGGAGTATATTTCGTCAAGTAAAGGAGGAAAAAAGATGTCAATAAGGATAATAACCGACAGTACTGCTGATCTACCCCAGGAATTGATTGAGAAATATCAAATAGGAATTGCACCTCTCATGGTAAATTTCGCGGAACAGTCTTACAGAGACGGTGTCGACCTTACACCCAGGGAGTTTTACATCAAACTTTCCGAGAGTAAACAAATGCCCACTACCTCCCAGGTTAATCCCCCGGCTTTTGTAGACATGTACAAACAAGAGCTGGATAAGGGGAATTCCATTATTTCCATACATCTAAGCTCAAAGGGAAGTGGTACATATCAATCGGCAATGGCGGCAAAGAACACTCTGGGCAGCGATAATATAATAGTCATAGATTCACTGGGCTATTCAATCGGTATGGGCATTATGGCGGTTGAGGCGGCAACTATGGCACGGGAGGGGGCATCACTGAAGGAAATTCGGAACAGGATGCTCTATATGAAGGACAGGATGCAGTATATTTTTGGAGTGGATACGCTGGAGTATCTCAAAAAAGGAGGCAGGCTGAGTCCTGTTAAAGCCACCATTGCTACAGTTATGAATATAAAACCCATCCTGCAGGTTTTAGACGGAGAAATTGAGATTTTGGATAAGGTAAGGGGCCGGAAAAAGGTGTTAAGCAGGCTTCTGGAAGTTGTGCAGGAAAGAGGTAATGACATAGAGGATCAGACCATGGCAGTGGTACACTCCGAATGCCCGGAGGAGGCTGCAAGAATGAAGGAAATGCTGCTTGAGCGGTACAATCCGAAGGACGTAATCATAGCTCAAATTGGCTGCGTTATAGGTACCCATACCGGTCCCGGAACAATAGGTGTTTTCTTTATGAAATGACAGTAAGTTGTTATATAATAATAGTAAATTGTTATATAAAAAAATTTAATATCATAAAAAGGAATTATTAAATATTTGTTGAATAAATAACAATAGATAAAAATGTCAATGGAAGATAAAAAAACAAAATAGCAGATTGGATGATGGGTGCGGGAGAGACCCTTATGGACAATTGTCCCTCCAAGGGCACCGAAGGGGTAAACCATTTACTGCCGCATTATGGTGAAACTCTCAGGTAAAAGGACCGCATCAGGACAATTTCCTGGAAAGCTGTTATGCAGCACCGAAGGAGCAATTCTTATTTTTAGGAAGAATCTCTCAGGTAACAAAACAGGGAAGGGTATAGGCTTAATAAGGCTTATGCACGTCCCTGTTTTTTATTGGAAAACTTTCAAATTTATGCAACCATTCAAGGGGACAGATGCCTTGACAGCCGCCAGAAAGAACATCAATCGGGACTTTCAGTTGGGATGTGCAATGTGTCCCCATACCACTATTCAGGAGGGTAAAAGCGTTGCTGAATAATACGCTGATAATTTCAAATAATAAATTGGTGAAAGAAAAACTTTCCACTTTTGCAGAAGTAACACTGATTGAAGGAACGCTATTGCAGACAATGGAGCAGTCAAGGGATTTGATACATGGAGGTTATATTTTGTTGACCCACCCGTTGTCGGGCAGTATAAAACCAAATCAGACACCCTTTAAAAGCATAGCCCTTGAAAAAAGACAGGGGCCCGTCGACTTTGATTCTCTTACTGTTATGGAAGAAAGCTTAGCAAGGACAAGAACTCTAATAAATGATAAGGCTACCCCTGATTGGCCGGAAAAGTATCTGGAGGATTTCAGGATAATAGACCTTGATCTGATTAAAAATGCTTTGAAGATATAGAGTGGTGGATCACAGATTACGGGTACTATATATAACATGCTTAAGACTTTACATCTCCTAACGCATCATCCTGAGCCAAGCGAAGGATCTTATGTTTATCTTCTAGTCAGATTCTTCGGGCTCCGCTCTCTTAAATGACAGTAAAGGAATGTAATACTATTAATGCGTTGTATATAGGTATTAAGTGCAAGGTCACAGATGATGGATGCCTGTTTACTACTGACTATCAGCTACGAGCTGCGATTTACAACCTAGAATCTGCCAACTACCAACAAAAAGGAGGGATATATATGGCGGACATATATGACATTATTATTATCGGCGGAGGCCCGGCCGGCCTTTCGGCAGGATTGTACGGCGCAAGAAGCAAAGCCAAAACGTTGATACTGGAAAAGGGTAAATGGGGCGGCCAGGCGGCCACCACCGAAGAACTGGAGAACTATCCCGGCTCAATAGAGCAGCCCACCGGACCTGAAATAACATCCAGGATGAAAAAGCAGGCCGAGGAATTTGGGGTCCAAACCAAGGCTGAGACGGTGATAAAGCTGGACCTGGGGGGTAAGATAAAGAAGATTGTTACCGAAAATGGAGAGTATCAGGCAAAGACGGTTATTATCGCAACCGGAGCCAAGCCGAGGTTATTGGGATGTCCCGGAGAGCTGGAACTGAGGGGTAAGGGAGTGTCCTACTGTGCCACCTGCGATGCGGATTTTTTCACCGATTTGCGGGTTGTGGTGGTAGGAGGCGGTGATTCGGCTATACAGGAAGCCCTGTATCTGACAAAGTTTGCCGAGAAGGTAACGGTAATCCACCGTCGAGATGAGCTTAGGGCGGCCAAATCCATCCAGGAAAAAGCCTTTGCAAATCCAAAGATTGATTTTATCCTGGACAGCGTTGTTTCCGAGATAAAAGGTGACGGTATAGTTGAGAAGGTGGTTGTGAAGAACGTAAAGACCAATGATACAAGCGAGGTTGAGACCGACGGTGTATTCATGTTTGTTGGTTATGACCCTGTATCCGAGTTGGTGAAAGGGCTGGTAAACATGGACGCCAAGGGCTATATTATAACCGATGAGAACATGAGCACAAGCGTTGAGGGCGTATTTGCAGCAGGAGATGTCAGGGTTAAGAGCCTCAGACAGGTTGTTACAGCCGCCTCGGACGGCGCTATTGCCGCCGTCAGGGCAGAGCATTACATAGCAGAAAAATTCGACTAAAGGGGGTGAAAGGGTGCTGGAGATAAACGCTGAAAATTTCGAAACTGAAGTTAAGCAATCGGATAAGCCGGTCCTTTTGGATTTCTGGGGCACGAAATGCGAGCCCTGCAAGGCGTTGATGCCTTCGGTGGAAAAACTGGCCGGGAAATACGGTAACAAGATTAAGTTCTGCAAGCTCAATACCGCCGAAAACAGAAGACTGGCCATATCCCAGAAAGTATTGGGTTTACCCACAATAGCCATGTACAAGGGCGGGGAAAAGGTAGAAGAGCTTACCCAGGATATGGCAACTGCCGACAATATTGAAGAAATGCTGAAGAGGTATGTCTAGCCGAAGGGCTGAAAATAAAGGGAGGTGAATATTTTGCGTCTGGAAGTTGGTTACATAAATATTAAGGATGTGCAATTTGGAAATGCAACAGAAGTAAAGAACTCGGTGCTATATGTGAACAAGCAGGAAATGCTTGACGCAATAGGCGGTGACCCAAGGCTTGAAAGCATAAATATCGACCTTGCAAAACCCGGTGAAGAGGTGAGGATAACTCCCGTAAAGGACGTTATCCAGCCCAGGGTTAAAGTGGAGGGACCCGGCGGGGTTTTTCCTGGGTTTGTCAGCAAGGTGGATAATGTGGGCAGCGGAAGAACCCATGTATTAAGAGGGGCAAACGTATTGACAACGGGTAAGATAGTGGGTTTCCAGGAAGGCCTTATTGACATGACCGGACCGGGAGCCGACTACACACCATTCTCAAAGAGCTGCAACGTGGTGGCAGTCTGCGAGCCTGTCAAGGATTTGAAACAGCACCAGCACGAAGAGGCAGTGAGGATTGTTGGTTTCAAAGCAGCGGCATACCTCGCCGAAGCGGCACGAAACTTGAAGCCGGATGAGCTTAAGACATACGAGACCAAGCCTTTGCTGGAGCAGGTAAACGAGTTCAAAAATCTGCCGAAGGTGGCCTACGTGTACATGCTCCAGTCCCAGGGACTGCTCCATGATACCTATGTATACGGAGTGGACGCCAAACAGATTATACCGACATTGATCTATCCCACCGAGGTAATGGACGGTGCCATAGTAAGCGGTAATTGCGTTTCGGCCTGTGACAAGAACGCAACCTACCACCATATGAACAACCCCATTATACACGATCTCTATGAAAAGCACGGCAAGGAGTTAAACTTTGTCGGCGTGGTAATTACCAATGAGAACGTGTATCTGGCCGATAAGGAAAGGTCGTCCAACATGACCGCAAAGCTGGTTAAGATGATGGGAGTTGACGGCGTAATAATTTCGGAGGAGGGCTTTGGTAATCCCGATACCGACCTTATCATGAACTGCAAGAAGATTGAAAACGAGGGCATAAAGACGGTAATAGTGACCGATGAGTACGCAGGCAGGGACGGAGCTTCACAATCCCTTGCCGATGCCGATGCAAAGGCCGATGCCGTTGTTACGGCAGGTAATGCCAACGAAATAATCAAACTGCCGCCAATGAAGAAGGTAATAGGCCATATTGAGCCTGTAGACGTCATAGCCGGCGGCTTCAAAGGCAGCCTTAAGGAAGACGGCAGCATCGAAGCCGAATTGCAGATTATTACCGGTTCCACAAACGAGTTGGGCTACAACCGGCTGTCTGCAACAACGCTCTAGAAAACCCAATAATAATTAGAGAAAGGATGATAACGGTGTTTAAGGGCAAGAAGGTTATAATAATCGGCGACCGCGATGGTGTGCCGGGCCCTGCCATAGAGGAATGCGTGAAAAGCGCCGGGGCAGAAGTAATATTTTCTACAACCGAATGCTTTGTCTGAACAGCAGCAGGTGCTATGGACCTGGAAAACCAGCAGAGGGTGAAGGATGCAGCCGAGAAACACGGTGCTGAGAACATAATCGTGGTACTGGGCGCGTCGGAGGCAGAAGCGGCAGGATTGGCTGCCGAGACAGTAACTGCCGGCGACCCCACCTATGCAGGTCCATTGGCTGGAGTCCAGTTGGGGCTCAAAGTTTATCACATGGTTGAACCGGAAGCTAAGGATGCGGTTGATGCAGACGTGTATGACGAGCAGGTAAGCATGATGGAGATGGTGTTGGATGTTGACGCCATAGCAAAGGAAATGTCCTCCATCAGATCGCAGTACACCAAGTATTAGTAAAATAAATTTCCCTAAAAGAGAGGGGGAGAGAAAATGAGCAAACTAAGGGTAGTGCATTATATAAACCAATTCTTTGCCGGCCTTGGAGGAGAGGAAAAAGCCCATGTAAGGCCGGAGGTACGTGAGGGAAAGGTTGGACCCGGAGCAGCGCTGGAAGCCGCCCTGGGACAGGACGCCGGTATAGTTGCGACGATAGTATGCGGAGATTCCTATTACAATGAAAATCTGGATGAGGCAAGGAAGACCATTCTGGACATGATAAAACAGCAGAAGGCCGATTTGTTCATCGCAGGTCCGGCTTTTAACGCCGGCAGGTACGGAGTTGCATGCGGGGATATCTGCAAGGCGGTATCTCAGGAGTTGGGTATTCCGGTACTAACCGGTATGTATATAGAAAACCCCGGCGTAGACCTTTACCGAAAGGACGTAGATATAATAAAGACGGGCAATTCCGCTGCCGATATGCGTAATGCCGTTCCTGCCATGGCAAAGGTTGCACTGAAAATGGTGAAAGGCCAGGAGCTTAAAGGTCGGGAGGACGGACTGCTGGAGAAGGGAATAAGAAGAAATATGTACAGGGATGTCAGGGGCTCGCAAAGGGCGGTGGATATGCTGACAGCCAAACTGAGCGGCCGGTCCTATGAGACCGAATACCCCATGCCCAACTTTGACAGGGTGGATCCTAACCCGGCAATCAAGGATGTAGGCAAAGCCAAAATTGCTCTTGTTACATCAGGAGGAATAGTACCCAAGGGTAATCCGGACAATATTGAGGCTTCCAGTGCTTCAAAATACGGTAAATACGACATAAACGGAGTGACCGACCTAACATCGGATAAATATCAGACCGCCCACGGCGGCTATGACCCGGTGTATGCCAACGATGACCCCGACAGAGTCCTTCCCGTTGATGTTTTGCGGGATATGGAAAAGGAAGGTGTTATCGGGCAGCTGCACAGGTATTACTATGCAACGGTGGGTAACGGCACCTCGGTGGGCAATGCAAAGGGTTTTGCCATGGAATTCGCAAAGGAACTTAAGGCCGACGGCGTGGATGCGGTTATACTCACATCCACATGAGGAACCTGTACCCGTTGCGGAGCAACGATGGTGAAAGAAATTGAAAGAGCAGGCATTCCGGTTGTTCATGTATGTACGGTAGTTCCCATATCGTTGACGGTGGGAGCCAACAGGATAGTACCTGCCATTGCAATTCCGCATCCGCTGGGCAACCCCAAGCTGGATAAGAATGAGGAGAAAGCTCTCAGGAGACAGCTTGTGGAGAAGTCCCTAAAGGCGCTGCAGACCGAAGTGGATGGCCAGACAGTTTTTGAAAGCTAGGGACCAATAGACCGACTAATGGGTGATGCTATGGCATCACCCATTTGCTAAAATGGAGGTGGATATATGTTCGCTGTAGTTAAGGGAACAAGCTATATACTGGTGCATGCACCGGATATAACAATAAATAACGGATCTACCCAGACCATGGAGAGGGCGGCAAACCCCGATTCGGAGTACCTGAAAAAAATAAAGTCACACCTTCGGAAATACCAGGACGTTGTTGCCTATCCTCCCAATCAGGTTTACATAGGGAACAAAAGCCCTGAGGACCTGTGGACCATAAATGCTCCCTGGTACCAGAACGGTATCGACGGTGCCGACAGGTTTGGCAAAATGGGCGAAATAATGCCCCAGGATGAATTCTATGCTCTGATGAAGGTAGCCGACGCCTTCGACCTTGTAAAGCTGGAAAAGGCTTTCTCGGCGGCTATGCAAAAAAAACTGGCCGAACACCGGCTGTTGGGCCGGGAAATAGCCCAGAGGCTTGGCGAGGGTGTGGAACTTTCCGAGATAGAGGATCTTGTTAAAAACCACCACGCCGAAGGCATGTATATGGACGGCCGGCTGGCGGGGTGCGTAAAAAGGGCCCATGACAGGGATATTAACTTAAGTTCCCACGTAATGTTCGAAAATATAGTGACTAAGGCGTCGGGCATGCTGGCTCTTACCCACCTGATTAAGCTTAACAATATTGACCCCAAGAGCATTGAATATGTAATAGAGTGTTCGGAGGAGGCTTGCGGCGATATAAATCAGAGAGGCGGCGGCAACTTTGCAAAGTCCATAGCCGAAATGGCGGGCTGCGTTAATGCTACCGGTTCGGATGTCAGGGGCTTTTGCGCTGCTCCAACGCATGCTCTTATCCAGGCAGCTGCCCTGGTCAAATCGGGGGTATACAAAAATGTCGCTATTGTGGCCGGCGGAGCGACAGCCAAGCTTGGAATGAACGGTAAGGACCATGTGGCCAAGGGACTGCCGGTACTTGAGGATGTGCTGGGCGGCTTTGCGGTGCTTATAGGACAAAACGATGGTATAAACCCGGTGCTCAGGACCGACCTGGTAGGATTCCATACCGTCGGGACGGGGTCATCGCCCCAGGCCGTAATAACGTCGTTGGTGATTGCGCCCCTTGAAAAGGGCGGGCTTAAGATTATAGATATAGACAAGTACTCGGTGGAAATGCAAAATCCCGAGATAACCGTACCGGCAGGTGCGGGGGATGTCCCGGCTGCAAATTATAAAATGATAGGTGCTCTGGGGGTTAAGCGTAATGAACTTCAAAGGGAAGAGCTTAACGAATTTGCCAAAAAACATGGCATGCCGGGCTTTGCTCCCACCCAGGGACATATACCTTCGGGGGTGCCGTTTTTGGGGCACTGCAGGGAAATGATGCAAAAAGACTTGATACAAAGGGCAATGGTGGTGGGCAAGGGAAGCTTATTTCTCGGACGTATGACCAACCTGTTTGACGGTGTATCCATGGTGGTGGAAAAGAACCCCGGCAAGGCTGCAGAGAAAACCGGGGTAAGCGAAGAGAAAATAAAGGCCATGATTGCTCAAAGCCTGAAGGAATTTGCAGCCCAGCTGCTGGCGGAATAGGAGTGAGGGCATTTGGATAGCCATGTAAAGAAAATAATTGGAAACGTGTTCAACCAGATGGCGGAAGGGTTGGAGACAGGTAGCTTTGCAGGGAGAATAAGGGTTGGCCTTACTACCCTGGGCAGCGAACTCGGGTCCGGGGAGCTCATTAAGGGCGCCGAGCAGGCGGCATCAAGAAATGGCGGCCTGGAGGTGGTACTGATCGGCTCGGACCAGGGGAGCGGTTTAAAGACCATCCCTACCAAGGATGAAAAGGAAATGCACGACAAAATGGAAGAGATGCTGGATAGCGGTGAGATAGACTGCTGTGTTACAATGCACTACAATTTCCCCATAGGGGTTTCCACGGTGGGCAGGGTAATTACTCCGGGCACCGGAAAGGAAATGTACATTGCCACCACAACCGGTACCTCGGCGGTGGACAGGGTGGAGGCAATGGTCAGAAACGCAGTTTACGGCATGGCCTGTGCGAAGGCCATGGGCAATCCCCGGCCAGCTCTTGGAATACTCAATGTGGATGGCGCAAGGCAGGCCGAGAGGATACTGCTTGAGCTGAAGGAAAAGGGTTATGAAATAGACTTTGGGGAATCCAAGAGAACCGACGGCGGCCATGTAATGAGAGGAAACGACCTTTTAACCGGGACTCCGGATATTATGGTTACCGACACTCTGACCGGCAACATACTCATGAAGGTATTCTCCTCCTATACCACCGGAGGCAGCTATGAGTCCATGGGATATGGTTACGGACCCGGTGTGGGCGAGGGGTACTCCAGGATAATACTGATACTTTCCAGGGCCTCGGGTGCTCCGGTGGTTGCCAATGCCATTGAATACGCAGCGGGGCTTGCCCGGGGGGGATTGGCCCGGATTGCAGACCAGGAGGTAGAGGCTGCCAGACGGGCGGGGTTTGAGACGCTGCTTGCCGCAGCAAAGAAGGATCAACCCAGAGCCGAAGGTAAGGCAAGCGTACAGGCGCCGCCTAAAAAGGTGGTAACGGCATCCATATCCGGTATAGATATAATGGATCTGGACAGTGCCGTGGAGGCGCTGTGGAAGGGAAATATATACGCTGAGACCGGAATGGGATGTACCGGACCGGTGGTTATGGTGGCCGAGGACGAGTTGGATGAGGCAAAGAGCCTTCTGGAGAAGGAAGGCTATGTAGCAAAAGAAGCAGGATGTTAAAAGAGAAGCTTCCCAATAAAAATAAGATTTAAGACAATTAATATAAGGCTTCATGATACGCTAGCGTTTCATGAAGCCTGTTTCTTTTGCCTACGAACCACCAACTACCAACTACCAACCGTGATCTGTAATCTGTAATCTGAACCGTGCGGTGTGCCCCCATTCCTTTTAACACTATTTGTGATTAACCAAGTTATGCTATAATATTATATAATAGAAGGTGTAAAGGGGTTGTTTGCAGTACCAATCTGGTTTTGGGGGAGATCATTATGAAAATGGGGTTTAATTTATCTCTTGAACAAACCCAAAAATTAATAATGACTCAGGAATTGCAGCAGGCTATTAAGATACTGCAGCTGTCTTCTTTGGAGCTCAGGGAGTATGTGCAGCAGCAGCTTGAGAGCAACCCGCTCATTGAGGAAAAAGAAGATGATATTGAAGCCTGTCCCTCCGAGGAAGGGGAAAGTTTAATATCGCAGCTTATCAAAAATGTAGAATACAGCAGGGGAGAATACGGCTATAACAGCGATTCGGAAAACGATTATTCCTATGAAAACTATGTACCCAGTTATACAACCCTAAAAGACCATTTATTTTTCCAACTTCACATAATAATTATGCCCGGGCAGCAAAGGAGCATAGGAGAGTATATTATTGAGAGCCTCAACGATAACGGTTATCTGACCGCCGGTATACAGGAGATTGCAGAGGTGTTCAATGTAGATGGCAAGATGGTGGAAAGGGTTTTATCGGTGATCCAGTCCTTCGATCCTGCGGGAGTTGGCTGCAGAGATCTGAGGGAATGCCTGATGCTTCAGCTGGAGGCAAAGAGTATAGATGACCCGATAATCAGGGAAATTGTCCAAAATCACCTTGGAAATCTGGGAGAGAAAAGATTTAATCATATTGCAAAGGAACTAAACATTTCAGCAGCCGAGGTTCAAAGGGCCTGTGACATCATTAAAACCCTTGAACCCAAGCCTGGCAGAGCTTTCCAGAATACTAGCGATGTTAAGTATATAGCACCGGATGTGGTGGTAAAGCAAATAAATGATGAATTTATCGTTCTGGTTAATGACAGTGCTGCTCCCAGGCTTATTATTAATTCATATTATAGAAGTATACTGAACAACTGTGAAGACCAGCCCGGCATTTCGAGATATATAACCGGCAAATTGGAATCTGCCCTGTGGCTTATAAAGAGTATTGAGCAGCGTAGAATGACATTATATAAAGTAGTAAATGCCATAGTTGAATACCAGAAGGAGTTTTTTCGCGAGGGCGTTAAGGGCTTAAAGCCACTGACCTTAAAGGATATTGCCGTTAAGGTAGGGGTACATGAGTCAACGGTAAGCAGGGCCACAAGCGGTAAATACGTACAGACTCCCAGAGGAATATTTGAACTTAAATTCTTCTTCACAAGCGGAGTAAGCAGCGTTTATGGTGAAGGTATATCCTCCGAGAGCATTAAAGATACATTGAAGGAAATGATTGACAAGGAAGACCCGCATAAACCGGTAAGCGACCAAAGAATTACAGATATACTCAATTCAAGGGGTATTAATATATCCAGAAGGACGGTTGCAAAATACAGGGACGAACTTGGGATTGCATCCTCGGGCAGAAGGAAAAGATATTGAATTAATTAAACTATTATTAATGGTTAATAATAAGTTTATATATAACGTGCTTAAAACTTTACATCTCTTAACATGTCATCCTGAGTGTAACGCCTGTCATCCGAGCGTAACGCCTGTCATCCTGAGCGAAGCGAAGGATCTTATGTCCATCTTCAAGTCGGATTCTTCGGCCTTCGCCCTCAGAATGACAGGTAGAGGAATGTAATATCATTAATGCGTTATATATAGCTTTATGGTTTATTATATAAAAAAGCAAAAGAACATGGAGGGATTTAAATGACTGTCAGAGTTGCAATAAACGGGTTTGGGAGGATTGGCAGGAACGTGCTTCGTGCCGCTTTGGAACAGGGAGTAAAGGACCTGGAGTTTGTGGCCATTAATGCAAGATCATCCGACAATGCTATTAAAGCCCATCTTTTTAAGTACGATTCGCTTTACGATACCTATCCTGAAGAGGTTTCGGTCCAAGGCGATGAAATACTGGTTGGCGAAAGAAGGTTTAAAGGATTGACCGGCGTTGGTCTTGATGAACTTCCATGGAAGGAGCTCGGAATAGATATCGTAATAGAATCTTCGGGAGCCTTTAGGACAAAAGAGACGGCCCAGAAACATCTGACTGCGGGAGCCAAAAAGGTGGTTATAACCGCCCCGGCAAAGGACGAGGATATAACCATCGTTATGGGTATTAACGAGGAACTGTACCAGCCCGACAGGCACCATGTTATTTCCAACGCTTCGTGTACCACCAACTGTCTGGCACCGGTAGCCAAGGTGCTGGATGAGGAGTTTGGAATCATAAAGGCCCAGATGACCACGGTACATGCATATACAAACGACCAGAACATACACGATGCAAGACACAAGGACCTAAGGAGGGCCAGGGCCGGTGCTCTGTCCATGATACCAACCACCACCGGCGCCGCGAAGGCCGTGTCGCTGGTGCTGCCCCGGCTGGAGGGCAAGATAAACGGGATGGCCATAAGGGTACCCACCCCCACCGTATCTCTGGTGGATCTTGTTGCTTTGATAGACAAAAAGGCGGGCAGCAGGGATGAGGTCAACGGAGTTTTTGAAAAAGCCGCTGCCGGCCGGCTTAAGGGGATACTGAAGTACAGCGACAAGCCCCTTGTTTCCATTGATTATAAAAAGAGCCCATATTCATCCATAGTGGACGGTCTTTCCACCACCATAGTGGATCAGGATATGGTAAAGGTACTGGCATGGTATGACAACGAATGGGGCTATTCCTGCCGGGTTCTGGATCTGGTACGCTATATAGGCAGTAAAGGAGTATAGCAGGTATAAAAAAGAATATCTGATAATAAGGCACATTCCAACCAGGTTGACGGGAAGTATGGAGTACCATCATTCCAAACTTCCGTATAGGGTTTCGGATGTGTCTTTTGCTGTATCAAAATGTTGCCGGATACCGACATATCTCCGCACCGCTGACCCGAAAGGATTTGGCCCGGCAGACATGGAAGTTATAATGTCGGGGCAGAATAAATAACCGGAGGCATTGGAAAAATACTTGCAGGGTATGATAATGAATGGAGTCATTCCCATAGGGTAGCATATCTGGTAGAATATATTAGGGTAGATATTCAGGTTCGGGTTGTTTAAGGACCTGTTAACAGAGGAGGCGTGAAAGTGGACAAAAAAACAGTCAGGGATGTGGATGTTTCGGGCAGGAGGGTGATAGTCCGCTGTGATTTCAACGTACCTATTGACGACCAGGGTAATATTACCGACCAAACCCGTATCAGTGCATCCCTTCCCACTATCCGGTATTTACGCGATAAGGGTGCAAAGGTTATACTGATGTCACACCTTGGCAGGCCCAAGGGCGAGGTGAATAATAAATACAGCCTGCGTCGGGTTGCCAAAAGGCTTGGAGAGTTGATGGGCACCGATATCCTGATGGCGGATGACGTTGCAGGGGATGATGCCCGGGAAAAGGCATCCAAGCTAAAGCAGGGACAGGTGTTGTTGCTAGAAAATGTAAGGTTCCATAAGGAGGAGACCGAAAACCGGCCGGATTTTGCAAAAAGCCTGGCGTCGATGGCGGATATTTATGTAAATGACGCATTCGGGGCAGCCCACAGAGCTCATGCATCCACAACGGGTATTGCTTCTTATCTGCCTGCTGTGGCCGGCTTTCTCATAGAGAAGGAACTCAAAGCCCTGGGACAAGCTTTGGTAAACCCCAAAAGGCCGTTTACTGCGGCGCTGGGAGGAGCAAAGGTCTCGGGAAAGATTGGCGTGATATCCAGCCTTTTGGGTAAGGTGGACAATTTGCTTATTGGCGGTGGGATGGCCTTTACATTCTTTAGGGCAAAGGGCCTGGACGTGGGGAAATCCCTGTTGGAGGAAGAACATATTGAAACGGCGGCCAGGGCTTTGGATGAGGCACAGCGGAAGGGAACCGACATAGTACTTCCGGAAGATATAGTGGCGGCTGCCGCATTTGATAATGATGCCCGGCGTCTGTTGGTGGATGCCGACGGTATACCGCCGGATTATATGGGCCTTGACATAGGAGAGAAGACAATAGGGGTATTCCGGGACATTATACTTAAGTCTGCAACCATTGTGTGGAATGGCCCCATGGGAGCCTTCGAGATGCCAAATTTCGCAAAGGGTACCAGAGATATCGCCCATGCCATGGCTATGTGCAGCGGTACCACAATCGTGGGTGGGGGGGATTCTGCCGCCGCCGTTATGCAGATGGGCTACGCCGACAAAATGACTCATGTTTCAACAGGAGGAGGAGCTTCGTTGGAATTTTTGGAGGGCAAAGAACTGCCGGGGATAGCCGCTTTAATGAATAAATGATGACAGGAGTGATATTGTGAGGAAACCATTGATAGCCGGAAATTGGAAGATGAACAATACCTGTGCCCAGGCGGTTGGCCTCATCGAAGAATTGAAGAAGGGACACTGGGGAGATGAGGTTGAGGTAGCCGTATGTCCTCCCTTTACCGCATTAAGGGATGTAAAGCAGGCGTTGGGTAATTCGCCCATAAGGCTGGGAGCGCAGAACGTATACTGCGAGGACGCCGGTGCCTTTACCGGGGAAGTATCTGTTCCCATGCTGAAGGAGCTGGGAGTGGAGCTGGTTATATTAGGGCACAGCGAGAGGAGAAACGTATTCGGGGAAACCGACGGGCTGGTGAATAAAAAGGCAGCAAAGGTTTTAAAAAGCGGTATGGTTCCCATACTCTGTGTTGGTGAAACCCTTGAAGAAAGGGAGCAGGATAAGACCCAGGACGTTGTAAGGCGCCAGATTGTCCAGGACTTGAATGGTTTGACGGGGGAGGAGATTGAAAAAATGGTTATTGCCTATGAGCCAATATGGGCCATAGGTACCGGAAGGTCTGCAACGGCTGCAGAGGCCGACAGGGTTATAGGATATATAAGGGGAATACTGGAGGACCTGACAGATGGCCGCCTGGCTCAAACCATACGCATATTGTACGGTGGAAGTGTAAAACCCGGGAATGCCGAGGCACTGTTTGAAATGCCCCATATAGACGGGGCGTTGGTAGGGGGAGCAAGCCTGAAAGCCAATGAATTTTTGGGCATAATCAAATATGCAGCAGGAAAGGAGATAGGGTAAGATGACGATAATAAAGGAAGTATACGCACGGGAAATACTGGACTCCAGGGGAAACCCCACGGTGGAAGTGGAGGTAGAGCTGGAATGCGGCGCTGTGGGCAGGGCGGGTATTCCCTCCGGCGCATCCACCGGTGCTTTTGAGGCGGTGGAGTTAAGGGACGGAGATCCGGACAGATATATGGGAAAGGGAGTATTGAAGGCGGTACATAATGTAAGTGAGATAATCGCGCCCGGGGTAATAGGATACAATGCCCTTGACCAGATTGGGATAGACGGCCTGATGATAGAGATGGACGGTACCCACAACAAGGGCAAGCTGGGAGCAAACGCCATACTGGGTGTTTCATTGGCAACGGCAAAGGCCGCGGCTGCCGCAGTGGGTCTGCCGCTGTACCAGTACATTGGCGGTGTTAATGCAAAGCAGCTGCCGGTACCAATGATGAATATTTTGAACGGCGGCAAGCATGCCGACAATAATGTGGATATACAGGAATTCATGGTCATGCCGGTAGGGGCCCAATCCTTCAGCGAGGCGTTGAGGATGGGTGCCGAGGTGTTCCACAATTTGAGAAAAGTCCTGAAGGACAAAGGGCTTAATACTTCTGTGGGGGACGAAGGGGGATTTGCCCCAAGCCTTGGCTCCAATGCCGAAGCCATAGAGGTCATAATCCAAGCCATAGAAAAAGCCGGATATGTACCGGGGGATGACATAGGCATAGCCCTTGATCCTGCGGCCACCGAGTTTTTCGCCGAGGGTAAGTATCACCTGAAAGGGGAAGGACTGGTCAAGACTTCCGAACAAATGGTGGAGTACTACAGCGGGCTTGCCGACAAATATCCGCTTATATCCATAGAAGACGGTCTTGCCGAGGAGGACTGGGAAGGCTGGGCATTAATGACAAAGGAGTTGGGGGAAAAAGTACAGATAGTGGGCGATGATATATTCGTAACCAATACAAACCGGCTTCTAAGGGGCATTAAGGAAAAGACTGCCAACTCCATACTTATAAAGCTTAACCAGATAGGAACCCTCACCGAGACCCTCGATTGTATCGAGATGGCAAAAAGGGCAGGGTATACCGCTGTTGTATCCCATCGTTCGGGAGAGACTGAGGATACAACCATTGCCGATGTGGCGGTGGCGGTAAATGCAGGCCAGATTAAGACCGGAGCTCCATCAAGGACCGACAGGGTGGCCAAGTACAACCGGCTGATGCATATAGAGGGAGAACTGGCAGAATTGGCACAGTATAAAGGAAAGGATGTATTTTATAATTTAAGGTAGGAGTGAATAGGATACAATTAATCTACCTACACTATGTGGTAATGGGACAGATATTTCAGCGGACAGTGGTCGGTGGACAGCGCTTAGCACCTGTGTCTAATGGGGACATTCGAATGAGATGTGTGATGTGCGATGTTGGATGTGAGAATTTCAGAGCTGCTAAAAAGCAGTGCAAAACCTCACGTCACACCCCTAGCCTCTCACCTTTCACATCTCACATCTCAATATCGGTGTGTCCCCTTTCCGATAAAGTGTTGTATTTTACATAGCCGTATGTTAAAATAGCTTTGTTAATTTCAGAGGCAGGGGGTGCAGGATGCAATGAAAGTATTTGTAATAGTTCTTCACGTTATTGTAAGTCTTATTCTTATAGGCAGCATACTTTTACAATCGGGTAAAAGCGCAGGACTGTCGGGAAGTATTGCCGGAGGAGCCGAGACGCTTATGGGAAAGAATAAGAGCAAGGGGTATGAGGCTCTGCTGTCAAAGATTACAACAGTAGGCGCCATAACCTTTGTAGTTACTTCGGTTGTTTTAGTTATGCTGCAGTAAATTAATATAAACAAATGAATATTTTAGGAGGTACAACAGATGACGGAGTTCTTTTATGTGATTCCTGTGGTGGGGGTTATTGCTCTTATATTTGCTTTTATCCTGTCATCAAGGATTGAAAAGGCCGATGCCGGTAACGACAGGATGAAGGAAATAGCTTCTTACATACAAGAAGGAGCAATGGCGTTTCTTTCCAGGGAATACAAAAGTCTTGCCATATTTGTGGTTGTTTTATTTTTTGCGTTAACCTATTTGATAGACTGGCAGACAGCCGTTTGTTTTCTGGTGGGAGGATGTTTTTCGGCTCTGACCGGATATTACGGTATGAGGGTGGCCACCAAGGCTAATGTCAGAACCGCAAACGGCGCAAGGCAGGGAATGAATAAGGCCTTGGGCATAGCTTTTTCCGGTGGTGCCGTCATGGGTATGAGCGTTGTAGGCCTTGGAGTGCTGGGTCTGGGCATTCTTTACATTATATTTGGCGATGCCAGCACAGTAACCGGCTTCGGACTGGGTGCCAGCTCCATAGCACTCTTCGGACGTGTTGGCGGCGGTATTTATACAAAGGCTGCCGATGTCGGCGCCGACCTGGTTGGAAAGGTGGAGGCGGGAATTCCCGAGGATGACCCGAGAAATCCAGCAGTTATCGCCGACAACGTGGGAGATAACGTCGGAGACGTGGCAGGCATGGGTGCAGACCTGTTTGAATCGTATGTAGGGTCCATTATAGCTGCCATGACTCTTGGAGCGGTAATGTACGCAGGACAGGCCAGCGGGGTGCTTTTCCCAATGCTGCTGTCGGTCAGCGGAATAATCGCTTGTATCATAGGCGCACAATTCGTTAAGGCGGATGAAAATTCTAATCCGCAGAAGGCTCTGAAAGCAGGAACCTATATCAGCGGTTTGATAGTAATTATTTCGGGATTTGCATTAAGCCGTTGGCTTTTTGCCGATATCAGGCCCTTTTACGCTGTGGCTACAGGCCTGGTGGTAGGCCTTGTAATAGGCCAGATTACCGAGTATTACACCTCGAGTGATTTTAAACCGGTAAGAAGGATTGCCGACCAGTCAAGGACGGGCGCTGCTACAAATATAATAAGCGGCCTGGCCGTTGGGATGTCTTCCACAACCTTTCCCATTATAAGCATTGCGGCGGGAATACTGATAGCTTACAAAGTAGCCGGTCTGTATGGAATAGCCCTGGCGGCGGTAGGTATGCTGTCGACGGCTGGAATGACCATAGCGGTGGATGCATATGGTCCCATAGCCGACAACGCCGGCGGGATTGCCGAGATGGCGGAATTGCCGCACGAGGTGAGGGAAATAACCGACAAGCTTGATGCCGTAGGTAATACTACAGCAGCCATGGGTAAAGGATTTGCCATTGGTTCGGCTGCGCTGACGGCGCTGGCACTGTTTGTATCGTATTCCCAGGCCGTTAACCTTGAAATGATAAATATAATGCAGCCCGAAGTAATAGTGGGAATGTTCCTGGGCGGAATGCTACCCTATCTGTTCTCGGCCATTACAATGGAGGCTGTTGGAAAAGCAGCTTTTCAGATGATAGAAGAGGTCAGGAGACAGTTTAAGGAAATACCCGGCATCATGGAAGGCAAAGGAAAGCCCGATTATGCCAAATGCGTAGACATCAGCACGGCTGCTGCATTAAAAGAAATGATATTCCCGGGTCTTCTGGCGGTAGCAGCGCCTCTGGCTACGGGACTGGTATTGGGCCCCGAGGCACTGGGAGGCCTTCTGGCCGGTTCACTTGTTACCGGAGTGTTGGTGGCCATACAGATGGCCAACTCGGGTGGAGCCTGGGACAACGCCAAGAAGTATATAGAAGGCGGCATCTATGGCGGTAAAGGCAGCGATGCCCACAAGGCGGCTGTGGTGGGTGATACGGTGGGAGATCCCTTTAAAGACACTTCCGGCCCATCCATAAACATTCTGATTAAGCTTATGACCATTGTGGCATTGGTGTTTGCACCACTGTTCATGTAATAAATATCAAAGGCATCGGAATTGCTCCGGTGCCTTAAATTTTTGGGACACGGGGACAGGTTCCTTGTCCCAGTTTTCCCGGTCTGGAACCGGATATGGAATGGGCAGTTTAAAACGCGGCAGGTGGTCAATAATATATAAGAGAATTATAAATGGCAGCAGATTGAAAGTATAGAACGGAGGTAAATGTAATTTGCAGTTAAAGAAAAGGATAATACAATTTATGAAGGAAAAGGCTTACAAGCCCTTGACTTCGGAGGAGCTTACGGACAGGCTTGAGATTGACAGGCAGGAGATGCCGGAATTTTTTGAGCTCTTGCGAGACATGGAAAGAGAAGGAGAGGTAATACAAACCCGTAAAAAGCGTTACGGGATACCCGAGAAGATGGATCTTGTGGTGGGCAGGCTACAGTGCAATCAAAAAGGTTTCGCTTTTGTACTGCCCAGAGACGAGACATACGAGGATGTTTTCATTCCGGCTGACGGAATAAACACTGCCATGCATAATGACAAGGTCATAGCCAAGATAGTAAAGAGCAAGACCGAAAGCAGCAAGACCGAGGGGGAAATTGTCCGTGTACTGGAAAGGGCCAACAAACGGTTAGTGGGTACCTTTGAGAGAAGCAGGCATTTTGGGTTTGTGGCACCCGATGACTCCAGGATACTGGATGACGTGTTTATTGCCATGGATGATATAGGAGGCGCAAAGGAAGGGGACAAGGTGGTCGTAGAAATAACACTATGGCCTGAAAGGAGAAGAAATCCCGAGGGGAAGATAATAGAAGTTCTGGGGCATAAGGATGATATAGG
>JAENYX010000019.1:42220-47756 GCA_016841565.1 Clostridium thermobutyricum
CAGGGGAAGGTTGCCGACTACGAAATATACCAAAGTATAATTAGGACCAGCGAGAGGATGACTTACTCGGATGTTTCGGATATCCTTGAGAAAGGAGACGCCGGGCTTATCAAACGGTATGATTATCTTGTGGAAGACTTCAAGCTGATGGAGGAATTATATAGCATTTTAGGCAGCAAGAGGACCGAGAGAGGAAGCCTGGATTTTGAATTTGACGAGACCAAGATAATACTTGATGATAAGGGGAAGCCAATTGATATTGTTAAGGTTGAGAGAAGGACAGCCGACAAGATCATTGAGGAATTCATGCTTATATGCAACCAGACGGTTGCCGAGCACATGTACTGGCTGGGCGTTCCATTTATATACAGAGTGCACGAAGAACCCGACAGCGAAAAGATTGAAGCCTTCAATCAGTTTATCTATAACTTCGGCTATTCCATAAAAGGAATTAAAAAGGTGCATCCCAAGACTCTGCAGAGCCTTATAGCCAAGGTTAAAGGAAAAAAGGAAGAAAGAGTCATAAACACCATTATGCTAAGATCATTAAAGAGAGCCAGGTATTCCCATGAAAGCCTGGGACATTACGGCCTTGCGGCCGAATACTACTGCCACTTTACTTCCCCAATAAGGAGATATCCCGATTTGATTGTGCACAGAATACTGAAGGAGGCTCTTAAGGGGGATATCAAAGGGAAGAGGGCGGAAACTCTAAAGGATTTTGTAGAAAAAGCGGCGCTGCAGTCCTCAGAGAGAGAAAGGGCAGCCGATGAGGCCGAGAGGGAAGTGGAGGACATGAAGAAGGTGGAGTACATGGCCGACAGAGTGGGAGAGGAATTCGAAGGTATAGTATCCGGTGTGACAGCCTTTGGGATTTTTGTGGAGCTTGATAACGGAATAGAGGGCATGGTAAGGGTAAGCTATATGGTGGATGATTTTTATCATTTTGATGAAAAAAGGTATATGCTGCTTGGGGAAAGAACAAGGAAGACATATAGAATAGGGGATGCAGTGAGAGTGCAGGTGCTCAGGACAAACCTTGCCGACAAAAAACTGGACTTTACACTGGTATAGTGATAAAGTCGCAGATTACAGGTGTAGACTCCGCAGCCAGACACAGGGACAGGCACCTTGTCTGCAGAACGCAGGCCACAGGTGCAGACTCCACGTGCCAGGTATTAGTTCATAGGTAGCAGTACACAGGCCACACAGGCAGGAATCAAATCATTTGTGACAAACGGGAACTGTTCCCGCTGTTGCAGCTGGGTGACATGGTTTAAGCAGTGTGAGAAGATTGGGGATTTATAAACGACATTATTCCCCGGGAAATACCATAATATGCAAATATGGAAATGGGCGGGCGGCGATTAGTTAACATAATTTCTTGACAATTTGTGTAATGTCATGTATCATTAGTAGTAGCAAAGAAAGCCCTATTTGCCCGACAAATAGGGTTAATTTTATCCGATGAAGCAGGTGCAGGCAAGATGGCTGATGATGTCAGAGTAATTGCAAGAAATAAGAAGGCTCATCATGATTTTTTTGTGGAAGAGACCTTTGAAGCGGGTATTGAGCTGGTTGGAACCGAAGTCAAATCCATTCGCAGCGGCAAGATCAATATAAAGGACAGCCATGCGCGGATAGACAAGGGAGAATTGTTCCTTTTCAATATGCACATAAGTCCCTATGAGAAGGGTAATATATACAACAAGGACCCGCTCAGGACAAGGAAGCTGCTTGTGCATAAAAAAGAAATAAGAAAGCTCATAGGATATACCCAGCAGAAAGGACTAACCCTTGTCCCTTTGAAGGTATATATAACCCGCGGTCTTGTCAAGGTAGAGCTGGCAGTGGCGCGGGGTAAGAAAAACTACGATAAAAGGGACGATCTGGCCAAAAAGGATGCCAAAAGGAAGATAGAAAGAGCCATCAAGGATAGAGACAGATATTGATAACTTTATGGGGGCGTATTTGGTTTCGACGGGGATAATAGAATCAGGAGCAGCGAGCCGTGGTACGCATGGCACCACGTTAAATAGCCGGCAACTTAAACACAAACGCTAACAATAATAATTACGCACTAGCTGCGTAAATAACGCAGCTCGTTCAACCCAGGCTTCCCGCAGTTTGGGATTGGGCGTCATTTAAGCGGGGAACTGTCCTTCCTAAGAGTTGCGGCTGGACAGAACACATGACTCTACTAAAGCCCTAATCCTGTCATTGGGAGTAGGGTGGAGGGAATGTTAAACCAATGACTGCGCTCGGAGAGGTTCCTGGTGATATATTTTCGGACGTGGGTTCGATTCAAAACAGAGTCGCCCTGCAAAGCGATTTGCAGGTGAGAACCCGGCTTTATCGGTGAAGGCTAAGGCATATGCCATGCTGATACCGAGGGGTATGTGGAGAAATCCAACAGCCCCGTATCGACTTATAGGCCGCTAAAACCGTAAGGATATGCGGTACTAGGATGGAAGGCCAAAACGATACCAAGCCTTTCATAATACGCCGGGGGAGTTAGGCGAATATGGATTATAGATGCTTAACTTCAAGATATAGTCAGTGCCATTAGGAAACTAGTGGATAACATGGCCCACCGCCTCCACCAAATTTATGGCCCTGTAATCAATGTGATTGCAGGGCCCTTTATAATTTCATAAATTCTTCAATTAAAGCATGCTTCTTTTTCAAAATTTCATTGCTATAACGGCCATTTCTTGGAGTAGCTCCTTTATATTTATCAATTATGAGCTTAGCTCTTTGTTTCTTTGATTCGATTATAAGAAAAGGACTTACATCGCGCAGCAATGCAATAGCATCATCGTAGATTACTCTATATGTATAAGAATCTTTATGTTTCATTTTGTTATAATTCCTTTTATTAATTATTCTCCCTTTGCCGATTGTCTTTAGAAGCCATAACAGTAATTCTTTATCGGTAGACGCAACCGATACACAGGGTGAAGGGAATTGGTTCTTGTGAAATCTTGTCAGCATTATACTACCTTCTCCATCTATGATTCCAGCAATATAAGCTTTCTCAGTATCAGTCATAAATATTCTCCTTTAACGGGAATATATGTTCGCATTAATAATATCATAATTAGATAATAATAGCAATAATGAGAGTAATTATATAGTCCGAGGTATTTTGATGAGAGAAACCAATGAGCGGTATAATAGTCTTAAGATGGTTCATACCGAATGGAAAAACTAATAAGAACTAAACCTTACACAAATTAAATGGTTTAAAACAATTTTCATATGGACTGTACAGTGCGTTTTTATTGCAAGGAATATTTTAATCATCCTTAGTATTTATCTAATATTATACTTTCAGGAATAAGCAAATCATTGCTAAAGAATGCGTATTCCTGTGCCTTTCTGACAGTCTTTGCACTGTAATTGATATTAATTGTACTTCTTCGGTATCTTTTATATACATTCTCAATTAAGTCACATATGTCATAGGTAACTAACCATTTACGACGACAAAGTTTCATGGTATCAAATAAAGCAATATGGTCTGCCTCCGTAAGGGAGTTTTTATATAACTTCGAGCCTTTTTGCACATAAGGAGGGTCACAATAAATGAATACTCTTTTGTACCTATTCAAAGATTTTGGCGCAAGAAAATCCTTTGCATCCATATGAGTCAGAACAATTTGCTCCCTACGGTCTGAAATGTTATTTATTGTACTCGTGAGGGAACTACGATTAAAGCGAGCATCAATTAAATAATTACCAGTCTGTTCAACGCCGCCAATAACTCCCCCTTTAATTATACCTGATACATTAGTTCTGTTTAGATATAATGTTGCGAATCCGTATTCTATGACGTTATTGTTTAGTCCAGCAGTATAAATATCTTTTTGCCTATGCCATTCTGTAATTGTCAACGGAGTATTTTCAACAAGAGTACATAATTCATGATTGTGATTAAGTACACTAAACCAAAGAGAGTAAATAGCTGGGTCATAATCATTAATTATTATCCTTCGAACATCGTTATTAAAAAGGAGTTTTAACGCTAAGCCAGCCCCTCCCGCAAAAGGTTCAATGTATGTTTCTCCAATCAATTCGTTTTCAGTAATTAGTTCCTTTACAAAAGCATATAATTTTGTTTTTCCCCCTGGATAGCGCAATGGTGTATAAGTTTTAAGCATATTATCCCTCCTAGCGCTATTTTAATATCACACTAGTGTATACTAGTATTGGAGCAATAGATTTCCGAGCAATCTCTGCGACTTTTGTCGTGTCTATCGCTGCTGTGCTTTTATGTGCGGCAAGATTTAAATATGAAGCAAGATTTTTAGGATCGATTTGCTCCACACGATTCTTCTCGTTATTAAATGAAGGAAAGTCGCTGCTATACTGTGAACATATACGAGAAAGTTCACTACTCAATAAAAAGGTCTTGAATTCTTCTATGCACTTTTCCAAATCATTTTTTACAGTGAATATGATTTTTCTTCTGAAAAACAATTCATCAAATGAGAGTTCTAATAAAGACCGTAAGGATGTTGTAATAACACATATATTATTTTCAAAAGGAAGTTCGTTGATTTCTGAAACAAGCTTGTTGACAACTTCTGAAATGTTTATTAGAGTACATGTTCCATTATAGCTTAACAGGGGTGCATTCCGGTTCTCTGCTAGTAAAGGGTTGCTTTTATCAACTATTCGTATTTCTTTTGTTACGGAATGAGGTGCACCAGTTATATCCTGAAAACTGTATGCTATCTGATAAGTCCCTATTGGGTTATCAGCAGTAAAAATATCTCTAATTATGTCTCCGTTTCTTATTGCTTTAATAATGACTTCATCTTTTCTATCTCTGCCATGGCCGTCAGTTGCTCTTATTATTAGTTTTCTTAGGTCAATAGTATTTCCTTCTCCAAACAGTTTTTTTGAATCAAAGTCAATCTTAGGCGATTGAAGTGCTTTAATGGTGATTTGCTCTGAATGATTTTCGCTGTTAAACTCTAAATGGACTTGCCAAACACCTTGCTCTGTCATATCAATAGAATCCGTTTCAATACCGTTCGGCGATATGTATTTTATATTTAGTGTTTCGACATCATAAGGTATTTCGTTCTTGCGAGAATCTAGAACTTGAAGTTGTAGTAATTCAAAAGAAAATTGTTCGTCAACATACAATTCAACTGGACACGACTTAAAATAAAAATTCTTCTTTTTTTGTTCTTGTTCTTTCACCCACTCACAGAATTCAATCATAGGTCCATTATTGATATCCGAATCCGTTATGTTAAAATGCCTTGAAAAAGAGTTAAACCGTTTTTTCTCTTTATATTTAACAAGCATACCGACTATGTATGCTGCTTTTGTTGTATAATCAGTATCGTGCTCGGATAGAGAAAAATGCTCTCGCAAGACTTTTGAACCAAATATTCTATCTAAATCTGTATAATGAATGGTATTAAATGACCTAATATTATATTTTAAGGCTTGTGAGACGTTGAAAGCATAAGGATATTTTAGTGGTTTCCCTCGACGATTTAATGATATATCTCTTTGA
>JAENYX010000085.1 GCA_016841565.1 Clostridium thermobutyricum
AAAAAACAACAAAACCCTTGAAAAATCAAGGGTTTTACTTTTGGTGCGCCCGGCGGGATTCGAACCCACGACCTTCTGATTCGTAGTCAGACACTCTATCCAACTGAGCTACGGGCACACAGATAAAAAAATGGCGGAGAAGGAGGGATTTGAACCCTCGCGCCGCTTACACGACCTACACCCTTAGCAGGGGCGCCTCTTCAGCCAACTTGAGTACTTCTCCGTATATTTTTTATTAAGTTTTTCTGGCGGAAGGGGTGGGATTCGAACCCACGGCTCCTTTCAGAGTCACTGGTTTTCAAGACCAGCTCCTTAAACCGCTCGGACACCCTTCCTTTCTAAGACACATAAGTTATTATAGCAACTATTAGATATAGTGTCAACAGCTAAAAGGGTGCAACACATGACTTACATACCATTTAAGGGATAATATGACCAGCAGCCGAAATATTATGCAACTGCCGGTCAGCACATTATACTATTTTTTTTCGATTTTTTCTAGGCCGTACATGTACTTCCGCAAAGGCTCGGGGATAATTACCGAACCGTCTTTCTGCTGGTAGTTCTCCAGTATGGCCGCAACCGTTCTTCCCACCGCCAGTCCCGATCCATTCAGAGTGTGCAGATACTGCGCCTTTTCGCCTGCTGCCGGTCGGTATTTAATCTCGGCCCTTCTTGCCTGAAAGTCTTCGAAGTTGCTGCAGGACGAGATTTCAACGTACTTGTTGTAGCTGGGCATCCAAAGCTCCAGATCATACTTCTTAGCGGCTGTAAAGCCCAGATCTGCGGTACACATCATGTTTACCCTGTAGGGAATGTTTAGCAGCTGCAGAATATGTTCTGCGTCGTTGACCAGGGTTTCCAGCTCATCATAAGAAGTTTCCGGCTCAACGAATTTAACGAGCTCAACTTTGTTGAACTGGTGCTGCCTTATAAGCCCTCTGGTATCTCTCCCTGCAGAGCCCGCCTCTGCTCTGAAGCAGGCGCTGTAAGCCACATGCTTTATGGGCAAAAGCCCCGGCTCTAATATCTGCTCCCGGTACATGTTTGTAACGGGTACTTCGGCCGTTGGGATAAGGAAATAATCGGTTTTATCAACCTTAAAAGCGTCCTCTTCAAATTTGGGAAGCTGTCCAGTGCCCACCATGCTGTGGCGGTGCACCATAAAGGGTGGAAATACCTCTTCATAACCGTGCTGGTTTATATGTACCTCCAAAAAGAAGCTGATCAATGCCCTTTCAAGGGCTGCTCCCGCACCACGATACAGCGCAAACCTTGCACCCGTGACCTTGCCGGCCGTTGTAAAATCCAGAATTCCCAGCTCTGTCCCCACATCCCAGTGAGCCTTTGACTCGAAATCAAATTCCCGGGGCTGGCCCCAATATCTCACCGGGACATTTTCTTCCTCGGTGTCACCAACCGGTACCGATGGATGGGGTATGTTGGGTATGGAATACATTATCTCCTGGATCCTGTCTTCAAGCTGGCGCACCGTGCCGTCCATCTGCTTGACGTTCTCGGACAGCTGTTTCATTTCTTCAAAAATGTGTTCTACGCTCTTTCCTTCCTTTTTTAACCTGGGTATCTCTTTCGATACGGTGTTTTGCTTGCTCTTTAACTGCTCTACCTCTGCCAGAAGGTCTCTCCTTTCTTCATCCAATTGGAGGAGCTTGTCAATATCTATGTTCTCCTTCCTTTTGGAAAGGCCCTCCTTTACCGCTTCAGGATTTGCTCTTATAAACTTAAGGTCCAACATTTGATATCATCTCCTTAATTAAGGTATTGGGACAGCGCTGCTTAAATTCTCACTTCCAACGTTTCACATCTCACTTCCCAATGGGTTCCGGCAGCACGCCTGCAAAAAATTAAAAAATCCTCATCCCATAAAGGGACGAGAAATTTCCCGCGTTGCCACCCTAATTGGCCCTGCAAGGACCCGGCTCTTTTGCACAATAACGGATGCAAACCGTAGGACTTATCTCATCCTTAATGCTTGTGGGCGGATTCTAAAGCATTCTGTACCGGTTTGCACCAGCCACCGGCTCTCTTGGACAGGAAACACTCTGTACTATTCCCATTCATCGCATATATAAGTATTCTTGCTTGATTTAGTTTGTATTATAACACAGTAACAAAAAAAAACAAGGTTTTACTAATTTTTTTGATTGATAAGGTCTGGACTGCTATGTAGGCAGGGGAATATACTTCCCCCTTTAATTAAAATTCTTGACCAAATACCCGGGAGTTCACCAATTCTACTCCATGTCTTTGGGTTTAGGCACGACAAATTGTCTCCTGCTATCCAAATAATCCTGTACTATTCTTAATGCTTCCCCAAATCTTTGAAAATGCACAACTTCCCTTTCACGCAAAAATCTAAGAGGGTCAATAACATCGGGGTCATCGGACAAGTTTAGCAGCCATTCATATGTTGCTCTGGCTTTCTGTTCGGCAGCCATATTTTCATAGAGGTCGACTACCGGATTACCCTTGGACTGAATATATGCTGCGGTGAAGGGATTCCCCGCCGCCGATATGGGGTAAACGCCTCTGTCATGGTCTGCATAGTAAGGGTCGAGACCCGCCGCTTTGATTTCTTCAATGCTTGCGCCCTTAACCAACTGATATACCATGGTACCTATCATTTCAAGGTGGGCCAGTTCCTCGGTACCTATATCGTTTAAGGTTGCCCTTGCCTCGGGCGTAACCATTGAAAACCTTTGACTTAAATAACGTAGGGATGCAGCCAGTTCGCCGTCGGGGCCCCCGTACTGGGTTATGACTACCTTTGCCATTTTGGGATTGGGGGTTTTAATTTTAACCGGATATTCCAGCTTCTTTTCGTAGATCCACATATTTAACAATCCTCCCCTGCTAGTCTAAAATTAAAGCTGTAGTGCCAGGGCCACGGATTACATATCCACTGCCATGGATAGCAGCTTGTTGAATAATATGCCGTTAACGGCCCATAGCGCCTTTCGTATTCCATTCTAAGCATTCTGGATTGCTCAACCGCTGTGTTGTATTTCATAAGTGCGTTTCGATCATGGGGATGGGTATTGAGATAAAGATTCAATTCAATAATGGTAAAATCCAACGCACTTAGCTGTTTTAAGAGCACTTCTCTGTTAGAATCCATAATATTGCCTCCTTTATTCATATTGCGGGGGTCTGTGTTTTTTATCCGGGCCCTTGTAAGGGCTGAAGAGTTCCGGGAACAGCGTCCCTTTGCATAGTGCCCGGACGGCCGGATAGGTGCAGCATAGCTTTTCAAAGGGAACATAGGCTCTTGCCAGTTTTACATTTTCAATAACCGTTTCCTGTGGAACGCAGGGATGACAGGGTGTGCCCGGTGCGCCAGGGGATGGTTCAATGTTGGGAAGGTAGGGATTCCCCGGTATATATTCACCTTCCGGAACCCTGTCGTAACACTCCGGAGGGTAAGGCTTTTCGGGCATATTTGAATTATGTGGCTTCAGATTCCTCATAGAAATTAAACCTCCCATACTTTTCTTTGTATATAATATTACGTTTCAAGAAAAAGTGTGCTCTCCCGCAATATTGACTGTTCCGATAGGATATGCCTTCCCTGCAGTCTGTGCTGCACACAAGCTATACCCGGTTGGAGTGCACCTTAGACCCAAAAATTACCTGAATAAGAATAAACCTGCCATCTTAAGGTAATAATCAAGACAACAAAACTCCGGGGGTGTAGAAATGAATGAAATTGATGTGGCTTCCCAGATAGGCGACATGAAGGAAATCGACTATAGAAATACTCTTGCAATAGCAAGTCTAATCGAACTATTGATAGATAAAGGAATACTGGACAGAAATGAGATTGCAAAAAAAGCAAAGCTGCTGGATGATATGACTGCAGATGAAATTGCATATATGAACAAAAAAAGCAGCATTTAAAGTAAAATTTCCATCAGACAATCAGTTCACCCGACCGATAGTTCAGCAAATCCCAATGTTTATGGTGGGTTTAACCACCCAAAAGAGATG
>JAENYX010000020.1 GCA_016841565.1 Clostridium thermobutyricum
ATACCCAGCGAATGGAAGGCAGTAGCAAGCATGCAGGATGGCCGAAGCGGTTTAGCGACAGCAGCGTTAAACGGCAAGATATATGCAATAGGGGGAACATATGGTAGTACTTACCTGAATAAAGTAGAGGAGTATGACCCTGCAACTGATACATGGGCCTACAAAGCCAATATGCCTATGGGGATGGGATATCCGGGGGCAGCAGTAGCAGACGAAAAGATATATGTAGTAGGAGGGCAGTCAAGTAGCACTTCATATAGGAGAGACACTCGCCAATATGATCCAGCATCGAATACGTGGACAACCATGGCAAATATGCCGACAGCAAGAAGCGGTCATGAAGTAGCGGAGGTAAACGGTAAGATATATGCGATAGGGGGGCGTAATAGCACCGAATATCAACTAGATATAGTAGAAGAATACGATCCTGCAACAAACACATGGACAACCAAGTCAAGCATGCCAACAGCCAGGAGAAATTTTGCCACAGCGGTAGTAAACGGCAAGATATATGCTATAGGAGGAAACAAAGATGGTTATTATATCGATATAATCGAAGAATACGACCCAGTAACCGATACATGGACAAGTAAAGGTAATATGCCAACAGCAAGACACGGATTAGTATCAGCGGTAGTTAATGACAAGATATACCTAATAGGGGGATATGGAAGCGGCGGTTACTTAAAAACAGTAGAGGAGTATGATCCGATAACAAATACAGTAAACACATATCCAGATATGCCGACGGCAAGGGATAACCTGGGAGTAGCGGCCGAGGGCAAGGAGATATATGCCATAGGCGGGAACAATAGCAAAGTAGTGGAAATCTTTATCCTGGGTCTGCCCGAGAACAAACCTGTGACACCGGAAGGGTTAGTGGGCGTGGGGACGGAAGACACCATAACCTTAAAGTGGTACCCTGTAACAGATGCCACCGGTTATGACATAGAAGTAGACGGAGTAGTAGTGGATAACGGAACAAATACCAGTTACCAGCATAGCGGCTTAGCAGCCAATACCCAGCATAGCTACAGGGTAAGAGCGAAGAATATAGCCGGTGCGAGTGAATGGAGCCAAGTGCTGATACAAAGCACTGCGGATCCTTCTGTGAAGGTATCCAGTAAATGGAAGGCAGCAGCTGACATGCAGGAGGGGCGAAGCGGTTTAGGAGCAGTAGTAGCAAACGGCAAGGTATATGCAATAGGGGGGACATATGGTAGTACTTACCTGAATAAAGTAGAGGAGTATGACCCGGAAACGAATACATGGTCATCAAAGGTAAGTATGTCGGTAGCAAGAAGTAATTTTGGAGTGGTAGAGGTAAACGGCAAAATATATTTAATCGGAGGACAGTCTGGCAGTTCCTATTTAAATTATGTACATGAATACAACCCGGAAACGGATACGTGGTCATCAAAGGCAAATATGCCGACAGCAAGGCAAGGTCTTGGAGCGGCGGTAGTAAACGGCAAGATATATGCGATAGGGGGGCGTAACAGCACCGACTATCAATATCAATTAGACAAGGTGGAAGAATATGATCCTACAACAAACACATGGACAACCAAGTCAAGCATGCCAACAGCAAGAGAGAATTTTGCCACAGCAGTAGTGAACGGTAAGATATATGCTATAGGAGGATACAAAGGTGGTTCTTATCTTGATGTTATAGAAGAATACGATCCTGCAACCGATACGTGGATAAATAAAGGCAATATGCCAATAGGAAGATACGGATTAGGAGCGGCGGTAGTAAACGGCAAGATATACCTGATAGGAGGACGTGGAAGTAGCAGCTATTTAAAAACGGTAGAGGAGTATGATCCAGTAACAAACACAGTAAACACATACCCAGATATGCCGACAGCAAGGAATGACCTGGGAGTAGTGGCCGAGGGTAAGGAGATATATGCCATAGGTGGGTACAATAGCAAAATAGTTGAAGTACTAACCTTAGATGTGCCTATTATACCTTCAATACCTGCTAATATTATCACAACAATAGCAGATACAACCATAACCGTGACATGGGATAGCGTGCCCGCAGCTACAGGTTATGATACTGAAGTTGACGGAGTAATAGTGGATAACGGCGCGAGTACAACTTATCAACATACCGGGTTAATCCCTGCTACGGAGCATACCTATAGGATAAGGGCTAAGAATAATAACGAGACAAGTGATTGGAGCGCAACAGTAACGGATATTACGACAATAGGTATTCCGCAAAATATTGCTGCTAGTCCCACAACTTCAACAATAACCGTGACATGGGATGATGTACTCGGAGCATTAGGTTACGATATAGAAGTTGATGGAGTTGTTATTGATAACGATAACAGCGCAACCTATGAACATACGGGATTAACTCCGGAGACAGAACATACCTACAGGGTAAGGGCAAGAGGTGAAAGCAGAACCGGGGATTGGAGTAATGTAGTAACACAAACAGTAACAGATACAACATCGCTGAGTGCGCCAACAGATATCAATACAACTTCTACAAGCATAACAATAACTATAACCTGGAACAGCGTAGAAGGAGCGACAGGGTACGATATAGAGGTAGATGGAGTTGTTATTGATAATGGTAATAGCACAACACATGAACATACCGGGTTAGAACCGGAGACAGAGCATACATACAGAGTAAGGGCTAAGAATGAAAGTATTACAAGTGACTGGAGTACCTTAGTAAGTGAAACAACAACCTCCTCATCATCTCTGGGTGTACCAACAAATATAGATACTGTAGCAACAGATACAACAATAACAGTAACCTGGGATAGTGTAGCAGCTGCTATCGGTTACGATATAGAAGTAGATGGAGTAGTAACAGATAACGGCAGCAGCACAAGCTACCAGCATACAGGACTGGAACCAGGGACAGAGCATACTTACAGGGTAAGGGCTAAGAATGAAAGCATTACCAGTGATTGGAGCAGTGTCATAAATGTAACCACTATAGAGCTTGATACCGCGCCACCGACAGCGGTAACAAATCTAAGGCAAGAAGAAATCGGTTTTGATTATATAAAGATAGCTTGGGATGATGCCACTGATGATTCTGGAACAGTATCCTATGTGGTATATAGAGATGAAAGCGAGCTGGATACAGTAAGCTCCTTATATTATGAGGATAGTGGCTTGAATGCATCAACAGCTTATAAATATGGTATAAAAAGCATAGACCCTTCAGGCAACACATCCGATACGGTTTCCATAATCCTAACAACCCTTTCATTTCAAGCACCCCAGAATATTAATACAACGGCAACAGACACAGCAATAACCGTGACCTGGGATAGTGTAGAAGGTGCTACTGGTTATGACATAGAAGTAGATGGAGTTGTTATTGATAACGGCAGTAGTACAATCTATGAGCATACAGGATTAACTCCAGGGACAGAGCATACATATAGAGCTAGAGCCAAAGATGAAAGTGCGATGGGTGAATGGAGTACACAGGTTACCGGAACAATACTGGGTAGCGGAAGTTGGGCTGCAAAAACAAACATGCCGACAGCAAGGAGTAAGCTGGGCGTGGTTGCAGTGGATGGTAAGATATATGCACTTGGAGGATATAACGATACTTTTTACGGAAGCTATTTCCTTAATACAGTTGAAGAGTATGACCCTGAAATAAATACATGGATAACAAAAACTGAAATGCCTACTGGTAAATATAGCTTTGCAGTAGCTGAAACAAATGGGAAGATATATACAATAGCTGGTAGCGGTGGATTATCGGATGCAGTCTATGAATATGACCCTGCAACTGATACGTGGGCAGCAAAGGCAAGCATACCTGCACATAAGTGGACAGCGGAGGCAGCTGCAGTAGAAGGGAAAATATATGTAGTAGGTGGTTCAGAAGTTGATTACTATAATACTGTAGAATGTTATAATCCTGCAACAAATACCTGGACAACTAAGGCAAATATGCCTACCGCGAGAAGCCGCATGGGATTGGTTGCAGTGAATGGCAAGATATATGCCGTAGGTGGATACAACGGAAGCAATTACTTAAATGTTGTTGAAGAATACAACCCGTCAACAAATACATGGGCAACTAAATCGAATATGCCGGCTGCAATGTGTGATATAGCAGCGGCAGAAGTCAACGGAAAAATATATGTGGTGGGTGGATACAATAGTGGCGAGTATTTGGATACAGTCTACGAATACGACCCTGTGGCAGATACATGGTCAGCTAAAACATGTATGCCGACACCAAGGTGTAGTTTGGGAGCTACAACGGTTAATGGGAAAATATATGCCATAGGCGGATATAATGGAAGTTATCTCAATATCGTAGAGGAGCTTATTCCCGAATTTATTGATGGAGTACCGACAAATATAACAACGATAAATAAAAGAACATCAATAACCCTAAACTGGGAGAGTGTAGCTGGAGCAGGGGCATATGACATTGAAGTAGACGGTTCAGAGATATATAGTACCATAAATAATTCATTTATCCATGATGGATTGATACCCGGTACCGAACATACTTATAGGGTTAGAGCAAAAGATAGCAATACTACAGGTCAGTGGAGCGAGATGCTAACTGTGACAACAACGCCATTAACTGAACTTGACGTACCGGTATACATTAATGCAACGCCAACAAGGGCAACAATAACCATAAGCTGGGAAAGCATTGATGGAGCATCGGGTTATGATGTAGAAGCAGACGGTGTAGTGATAGATAATGGTTTGAATACTACATATGTGCATAGTGGATTAACATTTGGTATAGACCATACCTACAGAGTAAGGGCTAAAAATGAAACCATTACCGGCGAATGGAGTGCCGAGACTATTGCATCAGTGCTGGGAAGTTACAGTTGGTTAGCTAAGGCTGATATGCTGATGGGAAGAAGCGGACTTGCTTTAGCAGAAACAAATGGTAAAATATATGCCATTGGAGGATATTCTGGTGGCGATTCAACTTCAGCTACAGTTGAAGAATATGACCCTGCGGAGAACTCTTGGGTAATTAGAAAAAATATGTCTATTGGGAGAATGAGATTAGCTGCGACTTCTATGAGTGGAAAGGTATATGCTATTGGAGGATATGACTCTAATTATGATTATTCGAGCATGGTAGAGGAATATAACCCTGCAACGGATACTTGGTATACAAAAGCAAATATGCCGACAGCCAGAGATGAACTGGCGGTGGTCGAACTTAATGGTAAGATTTATGCAATAGGTGGCTATAACCCTGTCAGTTCTTATCTAAATAAAGTAGAAGAATATGATCCTGTAACAAACACTTGGACTGTAAAAGCAAGTATGCCGACAGCAAGAAGGGGTATGGAGGCAGTGGCATTAAACGGCAAGATATATGTGATAGGCGGATATCATACAGGCAACTATTTATCTACTGTTGAAGTATACGATCCTGAAACAGATTCTTGGACTACAAAGTCAGATATGCCGACTGCAAGAAGCGGTCTGGGAGCGGCAGCAGTTAACGGCAAGATATATGCCATAGGTGGGTATTATGATTTTAGGCAATTAACTATAGTAGAAGAATACGATCCACTGACAGATGTATGGGTTACTAAGCCGAGTATGCCAACAGAGAGAGGCAACTTTGAAGCAGAAGCAATAGGTTGGAATATATATGCCATAGGAGGAGACAAACTGAGTATTGTGGAAGAATTTGCTGTTGCATATTCCGGGTATAAACCGACAAATATTAGCACAACCGCCGTAGAAGATGCAATAACCGTAACATGGGATGCTGTTAATGGAGCTACTGATTATGATATTGAAGTTGACGGTGTAGTAATTGACAATGGCAATAGTACAATATATGAACATACGGGTCTTGATCCTGCTTCAGAGCATATCTACAGATCAAGATCCAGACAAGAATGTATTGTTGGGGAATGGAGTGATTTTATAACCGATACAACTTGTTTCATATATGCGCCTAAGAATATAAACACAGCAATAGCAGATACTGCAATAACTATAACCTGGGACTCTGTAGCAGCAGCGACAGGATACGATATTGAGATAGATGGTATAGTATTTGACAACGGTAATAGTACTACCTATGAACATACAGGCCTTGAACCCGGCACTGAGCACTTTTACAGGGTAAGGTCAAAAGATGGGACCAGCATTAGCCAATGGAGTTCTATAATTACCGCGACTACGACTATTCCTCTTAGTGTACCAGATAATATCAACACAACAGCTTCAGATACAAAAATAGCCGTTATATGGGATGAAGTAACCTATGCAACAGCATATGATATAGAAGTTGATGGAGTAACTATAGATAACGGTAATAATATAGCTTATATACATGAAGGTCTGAACCCTGATACGGAACATACATACAGGGTAAGAGCCAGAAACGAAAGTAAAACAAGCTTATGGAGTGAATTGCATATAAAAAGGACTGTGTGTCCTGAAGATTATATTCAGGGTGAATGGATAGATTTACCTGATATGCTGACACCAAGGTATTTTCCGGGAGTAGCAGCTACCAATGGGAAGGTCTATGTAATAGGAGGGTACTATGGCAATATTCTTAACAAAGTAGAAGAATACGATCCTACAACAAACACATGGACAACCAAGTCAAGCATGCCAACAGCTAGAGAATTCTTGGGAGCGATTGCAGTAAACGGCAGGATTTATGCGATAGGAGGCAAAGATAAAAACGGTCAGATAATTAATACTGTGGAAGAGTATAATCCTGAAACGGACACGTGGACAACAAAGGCAAGCATGGGATATTCCAGAATGCGTCCTGAATTGGCATTAGCTAACGGTAAGATCTATGCCATGGGTAGTTACGACAATAATCTATTAAAGATAGAAGAATACGACCCGTTGACTGATACCTGGACAGAGAAGCACGAAATACCGTTAGGAAGACTAAGGTCAGGTTTTGCAGTAGTGTCAATAAATGATAAGATCTATGCTATAGGCGGATACAATGGTATTGATACAGGTTTGGTTGAAGAGTATATTCCAATAGATAATGAATGGAAAGCAGTAGGCTATATACCCGAAGGCAGACAGTTCATGGGTACGGCAGAATTGAACGGAATGATTTATTTAATGGGCGGAACCAACGAAACAGGCGATACAAATACAATGGGTATGTATGATCCCGTAGAAAACACATACATACCATTGACAGGTATGACAACTGCAAGAACCGGGATAGAAGCTGTGTCAGTTAACGATGAAATATATGCCATAGGTGGGGATGTAAAAAAAGCACAATTATTCATACTAGATATACCCAGCAATATACCTCGTATACCAATGAATATTAATGCATTTGCCACAGAAGACACTATAACTATTAACTGGGATAGAGTACATAACGCAAAAGGTTACGATATCGAAGTAGATGGGATAATTATTGACAATGAGATAAATACAACTTACAGGCATATAAATCCAACTCCTGGTATTGTGCATTCATATAGAGTTAGGGCAAAAAATATTGCGGGAATAAGCGGTTGGAGTACTATTCTAACAAAAGCTATAGCTGATCCATCGGAAAAAATTCAAGGCGAATGGATCAGGCTGCAGGACATGCCAACAGAAAGATCGGATTTAGGAGTAGCAGAAGTGAACGGTAGAATATATGCAATTGGTGGTCATGCCAGTAATGATGTAAGAAGTACGGTAGAGGAGTATGACCCCTTAACAAATACATGGGTAGCAAAGGAGGACATGCCAACAGCAAGATGCGGTTTAGGAGTAGTAGAGGTAAACGGCAAAATATATGCAATAGGGGGAGGTCCCAGCTCCAGTTATCATAATTATGATCTGGTAGAAGAATATGATCCTGCAACAGATAAATGGACAACAAAGACAAGCATGCCCACAGCAAGGCGGAATTTTGCCACGGTAATAGTAAACGGCAAGATATATGCCATAGGTGGGTATAATGCAGGAAACTTTTTATCTACAGTTGAAGTATACGATACTGAAACAGATACTTGGACTGAAAAGTCAGATATGCCAACTGCGAGGAGTGATCTGGGAGCGGCAGTAGTAAACGGCAAGATATATGTCATAGGTGGTCAAATAGATTATGGCTCTTATACCGATATAATTGAGGAATATGACCCATCGAGCGGTATTTGGGCTAGCAAAGATATTATGCTAACAGCAAGACATGGCTTTGGAGTAGCAGAAGAAAACGGGAAAATACTAATAATAGGCGGATTTGACCCTAATGGAATTTCATTAGATCTTGTGGAGCAGTACAATCCCATTACAGGCACATGCATGATGTTAGATAGCACTCCAACTCCACGTAGCAAATTTGGAATAGTTACAATAGATAATAGAATATATACTATTGGTGGATACCCGAATAGTACAAATACGGATGTCTTTATAACAAACGTATCAGGAAATGAACCTAGTACTCCAAATAACATATCCACGGCTGCCAATGAAAACATTATAACAGTTGTGTGGGATACTGTATTTGATGCTACGGGTTACGATATTGAAGTGGATGGTGTTGTTATTGATAACGAATCAAGTACCAAGTATATCCATACAGGGTTATCTTCAAATACTCAGCATTCATATAGAGTTAGAGCCAAAAATTTTGTCGGGGAAGGCAATTGGAGCGAATTGGTGGTCAAGAGTACGGTAGATCCCGCGAATGCAATACGGGCCGAATGGAAGGACGTCTCAAACAGCACACCGGCGAGACATGACTTTGGTATTGCTACAGTAGTAGATGAGGTTTATATTTTAGGTGGAAACAATATGACCAGCGGTTCGTTGACTAGTACTGTAGTGAAATATGGCCCTGAATCCAATACATGGAAGCATGAAGGGCATATGCTTGAAGCTATAGCGAGATATGGTCTGGGAGCGATTGCGGTAGATGGGAATATTTATGCCATAGGAGGACAAAGCTATTATGGTATTATAAGCAATGTAGAAGTATATGACATTCAAACCAGAGAATGGTCTAAAAAATCAAGCATACCAACAGAAAGAAGGGACTTGGCATTAGCTGAGGTAGACGGAAAAATATACGTTATTGGAGGGCGTAGCGTAAAATCTGATAAGGTTTTAAATACAGTGGAAGAATATGACCCTGCAACAGATACGTGGACTACAAAGGCTAGCATGCCAACAGCAAGATATGATTTTGGTATAGGAGTAATAAACGGGAAGGTCTACGTTTTGGGAGGCAATGGAAAAGATGCAAAGGTAGATACAATTGAAGAATACAATCCTGTTACAGATACATGGCAAAGAATAGGTGTCATGCCGGTTGTGCGATCGGATTACGGAACAGCAGTGATCAATAATAAAATTTATTTAATAGGTGGAGTGAGTGGAAACCCCACGAATCTGGTAGAAGAGTACGATCCTGTGAACAACATTTTCGCGACATTACTCTCCATGCCTATAGTAAGGGACAAATTAGGAGTGGCAGCGGTAGATGGAAAGATATTTGCTATAGGAGAAATGCAGGATGCCTATTTTGGCACTACTGAGTTATTAATACTTGATATGCCGGAAAATATACCTGGCATACCGAAGAATGTGTCCACATCAGCAGGAGAAAGCTCAATTACTGTGTTTTGGGATGATGTGCTCGAAGCCACGGGTTACGATATAGAGATAGACGGAGTGGTTATTGATAACGGCAATAATACTACGTATATTCATACCGGATTAACTCCAGGTACAAGCTATTTCTACAGGGTCAGGGCTAAAAATATAGTCGGTAGCGGCGAATGGAGTCCTTTAGTAAAAAGAAGCATCATTGATCCGTCATATATGATTACGGGAAAGTGGAAGACTGTGGCAAGTATGCCTTCACCTAATCAAGGCTTCGGAATATCATTACTTGATGGGAAAATTTGTACCATAGGTGGCGGTTACTATAGTGGCTTTTTCTCGTATTACAAAAGTCAGGGATATCAATATGATCCATTAACCGATACATGGATATACTGGTCGCCGATGCCAACGGCAAGGTTCTATCTTGGAGCAGCGGAGGTAAATGGCAGGATATATGCAATAGGAGGTTATGGTGATGGTGGACATCTAGATACAGTTGAAGAATATGACCCGGTAACAGATACATGGACTGCCAAGGCAAGTATGCCCACAGCGAGAAGTTATTTAGGAGTAGTTGCAGCAAATGGTAAAATATACGCCATAGGAGGCCGTGATGATAGCGGACCGCTAGATACAGTTGAAGAATACGACCCGGTAACAGATACATGGACTACCAAAGCCAGCATTCCAACGGCAGGATATGGTCTGGGGGCCGTTGAGTTATACGGCAAGATATACACAATAGGCGGTTTCTTCAATGGCGAAAGTTTATCTCGATTAAGGACAATAGAAGAATATGACCCTGTGACAGACACCTGGACAATAAAGGAGAGTATGCCTACAGAAAGAACACAGATGGGTGTGGCAACTGTAGCTGGCAAGATATTTATAATAGGCGGAGACAACATAGGCGGTAACCTGAGCACAGTAGAGGAATACGACCCGATAGAAAATACATGGGTGACACATCCTGATATGCCTACGCCAAGAAGAGATTTAGGCGTGATTGCATTAAACGGCAATATATATGCCATGGGTGGCTATAATAATGGCCGTTTGAATATAGTAGAAGTGTTTGAAATAAATCTGCCCATAAATGAACAATTACACTTTGGTGAAGACGGAGTGAATCTGTCGGGTAACTTCTCAAGAACATACACGGATATGAGCGCAATATCACCGGGCTTCAAGGTAAATATAAGCAGGACGTACAATTCCAAAGATGATAGAGAGAATAGTCCGTTGGGTAAAGGATGGTCCTTCGGGTTCCAAGGCAGTGTAAGTGGAACCTCAAGCGATCCTGACTTTAGAGCAGTAAGGCTACCCAATGGCGCTATGCAGACGTTTAATAAGAATGCAGATGGGACATACACAGCTAACGATTCCAGGAGCAAGCTGGAAGAGAAAACTGATGGCACCTATGTGCTAACAACTAAGGATCAGTACACCTATGGGTTTAGTGAGCGCGGCTGGTTAATTTGGATGAAGGATAGAAACGGAAATACCATAACACTGGATGTGAATGATGATACCGGAAAGATACAGAAGATTACTGACCAGTTGTCGAGAGAAATAACAATAACATACAACAGCCAAGGTTTGATTAGCACTATAACAGATCCTATTGGCAGAATCGTAAGATATGAGTACGAAAATAACCAGCTGGTCAGAGCAATTGATCCAATGGGCAATATTACGCGGTATAGTTATGACGTATACGGATATCTTGACCAAGTTAAAGATCATGATTTAAACCTGATAGAAACAATCATCTATAATCATGCGTCAGGCGGTATACTGCCAAAAGTAAGCCAGGCCACCGATAGATTTGGCAATACGCAAAGCTATATATACGATAGTGTAAACCAGAGAAGCATAATTACTGACAGCGGAGGAAGGGAAACCATAATCTGGTACGATAACGCTATGTACCCGATTAAGACAAAAGACCCCCAGGGCAAACTCACGACAACAGAGTATTTCCTGGACGAAAAAGGGAGGAACAAATACGGTGAAGAGAAATCGGTAACCGATAGAAACGGTAACAAGACCGAGTATGAACGGGATGACAGGGGCAATATAACCAAGATAATAAACCCCGATTTGAGCTATAAAGAATTCGCTTATGACGAAAAGAACAACAAAATCATGGAAAGGGATGAGGAAGGCAAGCACACGTTCTTCATTTACGATGCAAACAAGGTTAACCTTGTTAAGAAAGCCCAGCCCCTGAACGGGACCGATCAGTACTATAGCGGCTGCGATGAATCCAAATTTGCCATAACCGCTTATTCATACTTTGCGCCCGGAGAGAGTGGATATACAGCCAAAGGCTTATTGAAGACGGTAACAGACCCCGAAGGCAACGTTACCTCATATACCTACGATTCAAACGGCAACGTCAAAACCATAACAGATCCAGAAAGCAAAGTTACGACATACAACTACAACCAGATAGGCTGGAGGACCAGCCAGGTTTCACCGATGCAGCATACCACAACATTTACCTACGACAAGAACGAACGTCTTGAGAAGGCGGTGCAACACGGTGGAGAGACCACAAGGATAACCTATGACCGGATGGGCAGGAAGACCAAGGAAGTAACGCCCAACCTTTACAACCCGGCTTATGATGATATACAGGACCATACTTATGACGGTAACCACGGGTACAGGTATACCTATTATCCCAGCGGAATGCTTCATACAAAAACCGACCCCGAGGATAACACGACAACCTATACTTATGACCTGTACGGTAACATAAAAACAGAAACAAAACCAAACGGAGCAGTATACGAGTACGAATATGACGTTATGGACAGGCTTGTAGAGGTGAGGTATAAAGAAAGTGCAGGAGCTGCGGCTGTAGTACTTGAAGAATACTCTTACCCGATACTGTCTGACGGTACAACGCAGAAAATCCATACAAAATATCTCAATGGTGCAGATACCGCCATTACCATATATGCTTACGACTATGCAGGCAGACTTATATCAATAGAGAATCCCGACGGTACTCAGGCCGCAACTGTGTATAACGGCAACGGTACCATACATTCGACAACCGACAGGAACGGTAGTACAGCATACTACGAATACGATGGTCTGAACAGGCTTACCGCCAAGTGGATACCCTTTGAAGAAATTGGGGTCAGTACCAGGTATACCTATTCGGCAACCGTATACGACAAATCAGGGAAAGTAAAAGAGGAGAGAGCGGGAAAAGACACTGTAAACCTGTATCAGGTACCGGCAGGAGAGAATCAGATAATAGTATATTGTGACTACTATGGAAACGGCAGGATTAAGTCGGTAACCGACAGTGAAGGAAGAAAAACAGAATACCAATATGACAGTGACGGTAACCTTGCCGTGAAGGATGTTTATACAGATACAAACAGTAAAAACACCGTTGAATACGTAAACAGTCACCTTGGAAAACCTGTTGAGGAAAAGCGACATGTAAGGGCAGGAGACATATATGGCAATGACTTCGGTAATAACCAGGATATTATATTAACTACCATATACCAGTATGACAAAAACGGGAACCTTGAAGCTGTGACAACGCCTGACGGTGTAACTACAACCTATGAATATGACAACCTTAGCAGGCAGATTAGCGTAAGCAAGCCAGGGCAGGATGAGAACGGAGCCCCTGTGGTCATAACAACATCCGCAACATATGACTGGCAGGGCAACGTTCTGGCTGCAACAGATGAAAACAGTAGCACCACGGTATTTGAATATAGCCAGCGAGGGCTGCTTGAGAAAATAACCGATGCCGAAGGCGGGATAACCGCGTACTATTACGACAGGGCGGGCAGGGAAATAGCCCGGATAACCCCTGCAAACTATGACCCGTCCAAGGCGCTAGGCGAGATGAACAGGACAGAATACACCTATGACAGCATGGGAAGGGTAATAGCTGAAGTATTGAAATATCAGGAAAAACACTGGGATTCCGGTAGTGACCAGTGGACATCCCAATGGGTAACAGTAACAGCAAAGGCATATAAATATGATGCCAACGGTAATGTAATAAAACAGCTTGATGCACTGGGCTACGAAGCAGGGACAGGCAGTACTGTGCAGGATAAGATAAATACCGGTTACGGTACGGAATACACTTACAACCTTGCCAACAAAACAGTAACGGCACTTGACGCCGTATCCAAAGACAGAGGCCTTTCCTATACTGTGAAATACGAGTATGATGGTCTGGGCAGGAAGATATCCGAAACCAATGCGAAGGATGTAATAACCGGATATTATTACGATGATGCCGGCAACATAATAAAAACCGTAGTCAGAGAATCAGCCGGTGTTCCCGAAGTTACAATGCAGGTAAACACATACGACCTTGCAAACAACTTGCTGACCAGTACGGACGGCAACGGGAACACTACAGGCTATGAGTACAATGCATTGGGCAAGGTAAGAAAAATAACACATCCCGGGGATGATACAATACCCGTAAACATAGTAACCTACCAGTATGATGAAATGGGAAGCCTGGCCGAAAAACGAAATACAGTAGGTGCCGTAGACCTGTACACCTACGACAATTACGGCAGGGTACTGTCCCATACCCAGCAAAAACAGGACGGTACCGACGGAATAACCGTATCCAACAGGTATGACAGAAAAGGAAATTTAAGGTTTGCAACAGACGGAAACGGTGTCACAACAGAAAATACCTATGATAATCTTGGCAACCTTAAGACAACAAAAATAACCGTAACCGATATAAACGGAGTGTCAAAAGACCATATAACCACCTACCAGTACGATGCTAACGGTAATATGACGGCAGAAACAGACTGGAGGGGTAATACCTATACATATATATACGACTCCATAAACAGGCTTATAGAGAAACAAGACCCATATGCATCTTTGGAAAAGCTTGAGTATAACCACAACAACTCACAAATTAAGTCATACGATGCATACAATAACCTTACACGGTTTGAATACGACAAGAACAACAGGCTCACAACCACTATAAACTCCGAGAACCACACAACAAGCCAGACTTACGATGATGCAGGCAACATATGGACAAAGACAGACGGCAGGAACAATACGACCACTTATGAATATGACCAGTACAACAGGATTGTTGCCGTAACAAATGCCAAGGCGGAAGACACTACATACACCTATGACTTAAACGGCAACATGCTTACCCAGACAGACGGTGAAGGTAATGTAACAACCTACGAATATAACGTGAGAAATATGCCTGTTAAAAGGATAGACCACGGAGGCAGGACCGGCAGCCAAGGCAGCTACACCTATAATACGGCAAAGGTAGAAGCCTATACATACTATGCGGATGGAAACCTCCATACCAAGACCGACAGGAACGGACAGACCACAGCTTATACCTATGATATACACGGCAGGCTGTTATCGCAGGTAATAGGCGAAATAAGCATTAACTATACATATGACAACAATGGCAACCAGCTGACCATGACAGATGCAACCGGGACCACCACGAGAGCCTTTGACCAGTTAAACAGAGTAAAAACAAAGCATGTACCAGACATTGGAACAAGTACCTATTTATATGATATAATAGATGGTGTGGAGACAGGCCATGTGGCAGAGAAAACCACAGACCCCAAAGGCAACCAGACCACCAAGGTCTACGACAAAGCAGGCAGGCTTAAATATATAATCGCAGACGGTAGCACCACCACCTACAATTACTATGATAACGGAAACAGACAGAGCCTTATACTACCCGATGGTTCCTTTGAAGAGTATACCTATTACAGTGACAACATGCTCCATACCCTGGTAAATAAAAAGGCCGACCAGACAGTGATAGAATCTTATGCCTACACCTACGATGCAGCAAACAACCAGGTATCAAAAATAGACGCAAAAGGCACCACCACATATACCTATGATCAGCTCAACAGACTTAAGACAGTAGAAGAACCCGACGGAAAACAGACAACCTATACCTATGACGCGGCAGGAAACAGGCTTACTGAGACAGAAACCTCAGGCCAGGATACAATCACAACAACATATACATACAACGATCAGAACAGACTAACAGATATAATAACAAAGTTCAACGGACAGACCACAGAAGAGATAACCTATATCTACGACAACAATGGCAACCAGCTTACACAGCAGTCAGTAGGATATATAGAAGGTGTTGCACAGACTGCCGAATATACGGTGAACACTTATGATAAGCTAAACCAGCTCATGACAACAACCACTCCCGATGGCACCGCTACAGTAAATACCTACAACGGAGAAGGTTTAAGGGTAGCCAGGGCAGTAAACGGACAGCTAACCAGATACCTCTATGAAGGAAGCAAAGTAATTCTTGAGCTGGATGGTTCCGGGAACCAGACAGCCAGGACAGTGCATGGCACAAACCCCATATCGAGGACGGTAGGAGCAGAGACTGTATACTATTTCTATAACGGCCATGGCGATGTCACAATACTCATAGACGTATACGGAGAAATACAGGTTGTATACTACTACGATGCCTTCGGCACCATAACGGAGGAGACGGTATACGGAGATATAGACAATCCATATAGATACTCTGGGTACCAGTACGATGAAGAGACGGGGTACTACTACCTCAACGCAAGGTACTACGACCCCAAGATAGCAAGGTTCCTTACAGAAGACAGCTACAGGGGGAGCAAGGACGATCCGTTGAGCCTTAACCTTTACACCTATGCAGTGAACAACCCATTGAAGTATTATGACCCGTGGGGCCATGAACCTGCATATATAACGATTAACGGAGAATCCGTTCCCAATGGCTGGGTAGAAAACGGGGTAACCACTGCTAATCTAAGACAAATGGTAGAGGCATTAGGCGGAACAGTCAACTGGAATGAGAGGACCATGACCGCTAAAATATCTCTAAACGGAAACAGGATATCATACTACCTTGACCCCAGCAAACCTAACTACATGACAGACAGCAAGGGCAATAGCTTTGAGGTGATAAACGGAAGCATACAGGCAGGGGTAAGGGATATGGCAAAACTTGCAGGGGTAGAGGATTATCTGGAGTGGAGATGGACGTATGGGATACTCTTTATAGATATAACAGTGCCGGATAAGCCCTCAAATGATTGGGAGGATGACGATGACTACGATGACGATGACTATGATGATCATGACGAGTATACTCCGCCAGGAGGAGGTATAGGCCGGCCGGATAATTATATACTTACCCAGCAGGATATCAATAATTGGACCAATGACCTTGGTCTCAGCGATATACAGCGGCGGGCTCTTGAGAAGATTAACAGTTATGCTGATGACGATAAAGAAAAAATATGGGATGATATTACAGTACAAAGAATTGCATCATTGCATCCATTAATCAGAGAGGATGTAAAAAAATTCATTCTAGAAGCACAAAAACAAGGAATAAAATTAAGAGTCACCGATGGCATGCGTACAATCAAAGAACAAAATGTATTATTTCAAAAGGGTAGAGATAACAAAGGAAATATAGTTAATGAATCGAAGGTTGTTACAAATGCCAAAGGGGGACAAAGTTATCATAACTATGGGTTAGCATTTGATGTTGTTGAGATAAAGGATGGTAAAGCTATTTGGACAAATGATAACTGGAGTAAAATTGGTGAACTAGGTAAAAAATATGGATTTGAGTGGGGAGGTGAATGGAAATCGATAGTTGATAAACCTCATTTTCAGAATAGTTTTGGGTATCATCATTCAGAGCTTCTAGAAATCTACAACGAAGGCAAAGTGGATAAAGATGGATATATAAAAATTAAATAAGCTTAGAATCATTGAGGTGAGTATAATGAAAAGAAAAGTTTTCTTGATTAGTATGGTCTTTCTCATTATTGTAATTAGTATATCCTGTTCAAAAAACGATAATTTGTCTACTTTTGATTCCATAAAGAAAAATGTAAATGCATATGTACAGTATTGTAAAGAGAATAAAGATATATTCCAAACAAAAGAAGTTGGTTTTAATGACATTTCATCTGAAGGAGGAATTATAAATGGTTATTATTTTGATAACCAACAAAAATATATTAAAGTAGGTATTTTCGGGGAGATGGGCAAGAAACTATATTATATATATTTTGTAAATGAGTTATTAACATATTTTGTTATTACTGACATACAATATGACAAGCCTATATATGAGGAAGATTTTAAAGTTCTGGAAGAAGACACGAACGAATATGTAATTATTAAGGGTAAGATGTTTAAGTATGAAATAAAGTTAGAACCTTTAGATGGTGTAGCTGAATATGAATATAAATTACTTATAGAGGGTTTTAAAGAAGCACTAAAAGATAGTTGTTAACTAAAACTGAAGGAGGTGACAGGGGATTAATGATAGGTGACGGTTCTTCTGACACCTGCCATTTGAATTGATATACTTCAAGTTGAGCTAAGTATTTCATAGCAAGACAGGCAAGAGAGAAAAGTAAGGCATAAGGCGATGCAGGGACAATTCCTTGACATTGTTGTCCACCCTTAGTGTTGTATCTACAAACATGCAATGGTATAATATGGTTATTATGCCATTGCATGTTTGTTTTAAGCCAGATAAAAGAGCGTTCGAAGCCTGGTGCATTCCACTTTGTAATTTCAGGTACAGGGCAATGGCAGTAGTAGTCAAAAATAGTAAGATAGTAGATATATTTACCGATGCAAGCACTTTCCCTGACAACCCGAACAAAGAAGGAATTCCGACAGTTAAAGAAGGTATATATAAATTTAATAGTGGGGTACACAAACCAACTAACCCCAGAGGATATGCTGCATTGCGTGTTACGGGTACTACTGCAACATGGGGTATAGATAGAACTGAACGCGAAGTGAAGGGAATTAATATACACTTAGGTTATAATACTGACAGCACGTCAACTGGATGCTTGGTTATCTACAGGGACAGCTATAACAGATTTGCTGATGCAGTGGGGTTTAGGAAAGAAGGAATTGAGATAGAACCAGGAGTAAAAGAATACATACCTTTAAGCGGATATGTAATAGTAGACCGGACCTTTGATCCGGGTTGGAAAAAAAGGCCGGTTAACCAATCTACAGAAATAGACAGATGGAAATAGTATACCGTTATAGTTTGTCTGTTACCCGGTAAAATGGAAGGAGGCGCTGTAAATGAAAAAAACATTACTCATACTGTTTGTTATCCTGATTGCCCTCAGTGGATGTGATAAAAATCAACGGCAACCCCCTGAACAACAATTCCATGAGGATCCTAAGGCAGTTAACGCTGAAAAAAGTGGTACGGAGGACAAAGAGGATAAGGCAGTTAGCGATGGAAATGGCCATACGGAAGACATGGAAGAATGGATATTTGTGGAAACAGCACGAGATGAAAAGGATTTCTGGATAAGCCTGTCGGATGCTCTGGACGGCAAAGTTACTATAGTTCATTACAAAGATATAGAAGATTACTTTATACAGTTAGATAACGGGTTGTATCCTGATGGTCAATACAGCATGGAAGGAGTGTCGAGAGATGGCACCAAAATTTGTGTATTTAATTATGACAAATGGAATTTAGATATTATTGATCTTCTAGAAGAAAAAGTAATCACATGTGAAGAATACAGGGAAAACTATGATAATAATTTTGATGTAATACTCTCTAAAACTGACGGGAAATTGTTCTTAAAAGATAAAGTAGGAGATAGGCTTATAGAGATAAATAATATTGGGTACGATAATCTTGCTTCATACGAAATGTCGCCGGATGGTACAAAATGTGTATTGGTGGAACGGGAAGAAAGCAATAACTGCAATTTAGTGTTTTATGATTTAATTAATAAATCTGTATATGATAAACTACCATTAAAATTATCGCTAGGGTCAAATAAGGTATCAATACTCATTACCCAATGGCATAATAACGGTGAATTGTATTTTAATGCAGCGCATAAAGCTTACAAGTATAATATTGAAACAGAGGAAGTTACCGAAATAGGAGAGTATATATTCTATCCTCTTCTATCATATAGCGGAGATTATTTAATCTACTTAAAACCGGTATTCGATCTTTCGGATAATAGGCTGATTGATATTCTAGATGATTATGAAACGGGATTTTATATCCGTGATATGAAAAGTAATACTGACATCAAACTCTCAGGCGAGTTAATTAATAAATATGTAAATAAGTATACTTATATGTTTCCTTACAAATTAAACTATACATCAGTTGATTACAGGGAGTTTATTGAGTAAGGTGACAGGGGACAACGGCTTGGACGGAGTATTTGAAAATGTATATCGGATAGTAAAGCGCATCCCCGAGGGGAAAGTGGCAACATACGGCCAGATAGCTCTAATGCTTGGGAAGCCGGGGGGAGCAAGGCTGGTGGGCTGGGCCATGAGGGCTGCACCGGGGCACCTGGGTTTACCCTGTCACAGGGTAATAAACCGGTTGGGCGAAATGGCGCCGGAGCACGTTTTTGGAAGCAGGCATATTCAAAGGGCGATGCTGGAGGCCGAAGGAGTTACCTTTGACATATATGGGCGGGTGAATATGGAAAGGCACCGGTGGGCCGAGTGAACAGGGCAGAAAAACAGTAGTAGCGCAGCACTAAGGATGCGCTACTTTTGCTTTTTAGTAACGGGACAGGGCGAAGAACCGTTTCTTTTTACGCTGTCACATCTTTAAGTATGTTTCTAAAGCCGGGAGGGATAATACCAATGTGCGGCTAAAACAAAGTGAAGGAGCAGATACATGCGGGAGGCGGCCCTGTGGGGAGGTATCGCCGGCTCTGCGGTCCTATTGGGAGCGATGGCCGGCATTTATCTTAAAGTAAAAAAATACATAATCGGTTATGTAATGGCCTATGGCACCGGGGTGCTGATAGGCGCGGCAACCTTTGAGCTCCTGATTCTTTCCCTGAAGGACGGAGGCATGGAGCTTACGGTTCTCAGTTTTGTCCTTGGTGCGTTGGTATTTACGCTCTTTGATTTGCTGATATCAAGAAAAGGCGGGAGGGAGAGGAAACGCTCAAGAAAGAGGCCGGATGGAAGCTCGGGGCTGGCGCTGTTTATCGGCACCGTGCTTGATTCAATCCCGGAGTCCTTTATAATAGGCGTCAGTTTCGTGGGCGGAGGCAGCGCCAGCTGGCTGCTTATGGCGGCCGTGTTTATAAGCAACATTCCCGAAGGGATGTCCAGCAGTGTGGGGCTTCTAAAAGGCGGGTATTCAAAGGCAAAGGTACAGCTGCTGTGGCTGTCGGTGTTTGTGCTGTCGGTTCTAAGCTCAATTGCGGGATATGCCATTCTGAGGGACAAACCCGAGGGCCTGGCAGCCGTTGTGAGCTCTTTTTCGGCAGGCGCGGTGGTATCAATGGTTTCATCCACAATGATGCCGGAGGCCTATGAGGATGGAGGTCCGGTGGTGGGCTTTGTGGCTGCCCTCGGGCTGATAAGTTCCCTTGTGCTTTCCAAGCTGGGATAAAAAAGGCACCCCTTGGAGGAGACTGCTGAAAAACTACGCTTTTTTGTTTGTCATTCTGAAACGAATTTGAAGAATCTGACTTTGTCATTCTGAACGTAGTGAAGAATCTTATGTTTCCAATAGCTTGAAGATCCTTCGCTATCGCTCAGGATGACAAAAAGGGGCTTTTTTAGTGACCTTCCTTGGAGGGCACCTTTTTTAAGTTAAATTAGTTTCACAAGGTGATATACCTTTTTACCCTTCCTCAGCATTAGGGTTCCGTCGCTAAAATCCTTTTCTGTAACCGTAAGGTCAATGTCATCAACCCGTTCTTCCCCCATATATAGGCCCCCCTGCTGGACCAGGCGCCGGCCCTCTCCCTTTGACGCAGTCAGCCCCACCTCTACCAGGAGGTTTAATATATTCATGCCCTGCTGCAGCTTTGCCATGGGAAGTTCTGTAGTGGGAGCCGATTCCAAATCCGAACCGCTGGCAAAAAGCGCCTTTGCTGCGGCCTGGGCCTTTGCCGCTTCCTCCTCGCCGTGAATCATCTTGGTCAGTTCAAAGGCCAGCACTTCCTTGGCTTTGTTAATCTGCGACCCTTCCAGAGCTCCCAGCCTCCTTACCTCGTCCATGGGGAGGAAGGTTAAGAGGGACAGACATTTTTCCACGTCCCTGTCGTCGACATTTCTCCAGTACTGGTAGAAGTCGTAGGGGGGAGTTTTTTCAGGATCCAACCATACGGCTCCGAACTCGGTTTTGCCCATCTTCTTGCCTTCACTGTTGGTAAGAAGCGTAAAGGTGAGGCCGTAGGCCGGGGAGCTTTCCACCTTGCGTATCAGGTCAACGCCGCCCAGTATATTGGACCACTGGTCGTTTCCTCCCATCTGCATCTTGCAGTTGTATTTTTTGTAAAGCTGCAGGAAGTCATAGGACTGCATTATCATATAGTTGAATTCCAGGAATGTAAGCCCCGTCTCCAGCCTTTCCTTGTAGCACTCGGCCGAAAGCATCCTGTTTACAGAAAAATGGCGGCCTATATCCCGCAGAAAGGAGATGTAGTTCAGATTCAGCAGCCAGTCGGCGTTGTTAACCATTATTGCCTTGCCGTCGCTGAAGTCTATGAAACGGGAAAACTGTACCTTAAACTTTTCGGCATTTTGCTGTATTTGCTCCTGGGTCAGCATTTTTCTCATATCGGTTTTTCCGGATGGGTCTCCCACCATTGTGGTACCTCCGCCCAGGAGTACTATTGGCCTGTGGCCCGCCCGCTGCATGTGCGCCATTGTTATCATCTGGAGGAAATGCCCCACATGCAGGCTATCGGCGGTGGGGTCAAACCCTATATAAAAGGTAACGGATTCTCTGCCCAGCAGTTCCTTTATCTCCTCCTCATGGGTTGCCTGCTCAATAAATCCCCTCTCCATCAGGGTATGGTATACGTTTTTCATTCTAAAACCCTCCCATAGGTTGATGTAAAATAAAAATAGGCTTTCCCGTCTAAGGACGAGAAAACCCGTGGTACCACCTTAATTTGCATGTATTATGCCTCTGGCCGCTTTAACGCGCGGCGACCGCCCTTTCAGGGAAAACTCCGGAGTGTAATTCGCCATCCCGTGTGCTGCAGCCCTCTCACCGGCCGGGCCGCTCTCTTTATTGTAACCAGGGGATGCTACTTGGTTCCTTCATAGTCTCGTCAATATTATGATTTATTATATACTAGCACATTATACATCTCCATGACAAGGGGGAAAAGGAAAGTGTATAATATTATTGGATGTATTATCAAAACAAGGGGACAGGTACCATATAAATATTGACTTAAAAACAAAATATGATATGGAGGAGTAAAAATGAGATTGGCCGTTGTTGGCTATGGGGGAGTGGGAAAGGCCTTTGTGGAGCTTCTGGAAGCCAAAAAGTCCTATCTGCACAGCGAAGGCCTGGATATAAAGGTCAATTATGTATTAAACAGCCGGGGAGGGGTGTATGCACCCGGCGGGATAGAATGCCCGGCGCTTATCGGGTTTACAAAGACAGGCGGTAACCTTGCGCAGTACAAGTACGGGGGTTCCAAGGATATTACTTTCGATAGTATAATGAAAAAAAAGGATATAGATGTGCTTATAGAAATGACTCCTACAAACAAGGAGACCGGCCGGCCGGGTATGAGTTATATAAAAAGTGCCCTGGAGAATGGAATCCATGTCATTACATCCAATAAAGGCCCTGTAATGCTGGCATACAAGGAACTGAACAGTCTGGCCGTACAAAATGGCGTACAGTTTGGTATGGGGTGCACGGCGGGAGGGGCTCTCCCCACCGTAAACTGTGGTTTGATTGACATGGCCGGTTCCGCCATACTGTCTATTGAGGGAATACTGAACGGTACCACAAATTACATACTGGAGCAAATGGAGCGGGAAGGTGCAACATATCGTGAAGCCCTGAAAAAGGCGATGGACATCGGCATAGCCGAGGCCGACCCCACCCTGGATGTGGAGGGCTGGGACACCGCCGGCAAGCTTTTGATACTTACAAATGTATTGATGAACCGGGAAATGAAGATGGATGATATATCGGTGGAGGGTATAACCGGTATTACGCAGGCACATATTGATGAGGCAAAAAAAGAGGGCAGGAAATATAAGCTTGTCGGGAGAACTACCAACAGAGACGGCAGACTTGATATGACAGTGCGCCCGGAAAAGATTGACAAAAGCCACCCTCTATATAACATAGATGGAAGGTATAAAGCCGTAAGGTATGTTTCGGATACGCTGGGGGATTTGACAATATCGGGAGGACCTTCGGGGGTTACGCCTGCGGCTGCTTCGGTCCTGAGGGACCTGGTAAACATACACAGAGGATATAGATATTCAAGATAGAAACCTTTTAAGAGAGACCTATAGTCATGACAGTATCCCCTTAGCAGCTTTATGTGGATTTTGTTATCTATATATAACGCGCTAATAATATTACACTCCTTTATCTGTCATTCTGAGGGCGGAGCCCGAAGAATCTCCTCAGCAAAGATCCTTCGCTTCGCTCAGGATGACAGCTGTGTAAAGTCTTTATCATATTATATATAGCTATACGGGCTGAAGGTATAAATATGGCATTTTTTACCGGACTGGACAGGCAGCCGGTAATACCTGACAAGATTTTATTAACAGCCGTTCTGGGAGGTTGGATATGAAAGGGATTAGTCTGCTGACAAAGGGCAAGAATACCTGTGAAGCATTGAAAACTCAGCTTTGCGATTTAATGGGCCAAGAGGTTGACGTGAAAGGCTATTTTTTGGACGGGCTTAAAGAAACGGGAATTACAGATGACCTTATAGTGATATCAAGCAATGACATTTACCAGGAAGCAATCAAGCACATAAATCCAAGCTGTCCTGTCATACTTGCGCAGCGTTCTATAAACTACCATGAGATAGAAAAATTATTAAACCTTCCACCGGGTACTCAAGTGCTTTTCGTGAACGATCTTGCTTCTACAACAAGTCATACAATTAACTCGTTGAAAGCTCTTGGTATTGACCATATTGTTTACCATCCATATTTCCCGGGTGCCAGGGGTTACCCCGAATTGAAAACGGCTGTGACACCGGGAGAGCTTGAATTAGTTCCGGATTTCGTTGAGCATATTGTCGATATTAAAAGCCGAAACATCGATTTGGCAACCATAATAGAAATATATAAAACATTAGGTTTATCAGATGAAAAAACCGGGCTTCTTTCTGCAAAATATATTAAAGATATAATAGAGTTGATAAAAACAACAAAACATATGGCAGACATAAACTATCATATAAGAAACCAGCTCCAGACAATAATAAATGAAGTACATGATGGAATCATAGCTTTAGATGAAAGGGATATCGTTTCGGTGTTCAACCCAGTTGCTGAGGATATTTTCGGATTTCCAAGGGAGAGTATACTTGGTAAGGGGTTGGACGATAAAACGATACGGAAAAACATCGCATCCACTCTTACTTCTGTAAACCGGCAGGACGAACAGTTCATCAAAGTCAATAACAGGCATATAGTTGTCAACAGGTCATACATAAAAAATGAAGAAAACCCTGTAGGGACGCTGTATACTCTTAAGGATGTAACAGAAATCCAGCGACTGGAGGAGGAACTGAGAAGAAAAATTATAAGTCAGGAAAACTATGCCAGGTATACCCTGGATAATATTATCGGGGATAGCCAGCTGATAAAAACAACAAAGGAGCTGGCAAAACGGATAGCCAGGTCTGATTCACCGGTGTTGATTTCCGGCGAAAGCGGAACAGGCAAAGAGCTTTTTGCCCAGGCTATACATAATGAATCCCGCCGCAGGAAATACCCCTTTGTCGCCGTTAATTTTGCTGCCCTGCCCGAAAGCCTGCTTGAAAGTGAATTGTTTGGTTATGATGAGGGCGCCTTCACGGGAGCAAGGAAAGGCGGAATGCCGGGTTTGTTTGAACAGGCTCATGGAGGAACCATCTTCCTTGACGAGATAGGGGATTCGCCGGTCTATTTTCAGATAAGACTGCTGCGGGTACTGCAGGAAAAACAGGTGCGGCGAATAGGAAGCTCAAGGGTAATCCCCGTGGATGTGCGGGTTATATCTGCAACTAATAAAGACCTTAAAGCTCTTATTGAGAACGGAGAATTCAGGCAGGACCTGTACTACAGACTGAATGTTCTGCCCCTTAGGGTACCTCCGTTGAGGCAGAGGAAACAGGACATTATGGATCTTGCGGCAAATTTCATGAACGAGTATTCTAAGGGACGCTTTAAGAACAGAACTGAAGAATATTTTGCATTGATTACCGAGTGCCTTCTTTCCTATAACTGGCCGGGAAATATAAGGGAGCTGAACAATATAATTGAATACTTGGTCAGCGTATGTCCTGATGAACCGCCGGGACGCAGCCTTCTGCCTGAAGAAATGCAGATATTACCAGGGAAATGCGAAAAGAGGGAAAGGGAACATAGGGCTGGCACCAGAGAGATTTTACTGGCAATAAAGAGTTCCAATAGTGTAGAAGAACCTATAGGGAGACGTTCTCTTGCAAAAAAAACAGGCATATCCGAAGGAAAGATAAGAAGAATTATCAGTGATATGAATAGTTCGGGATACATAACCGTCAATAGAGGGATAAAGGGATTGTACTTGACCGACAAGGGTGAGAAGGAGTTGGACGGGCTTAATAACGGGTAGAAGCGGACGGCTCCGGGCAAGAAACGGCAAAAGGGATATAAAGGGTACTAAAGGGATAACAAAAAAATCCCTTTAGCTCCTTTTTTCTGTTTTTGTAGCTATATAAACCATTGTAGAGGCCTGTAAATTTAGCAATACTGGAAATATTATTGATAAATTTAGCAATACAGGACTGAATATATGGCATGGAAGTTGCATTTATATATTGGAAATTCAAGAAATGGAGGGATATCAATGAAAGTAAAGGAGAAGAAACAGCCAACGTTGGGTATTGCGATGCTCCCAATTATCTTTGCCGTTATTCTACTGGTATGGGGTGTAGGGATGCTAAAAGCCAACGCAGCCATCATACTTCTAATGATTTCCATGTTTGTTACAGTCCTAAGCATATTCACCCTTGGGTATACATGGGATGAGCTTATGGGCAAGGGAATCAGGCCCACCATAGACAGAGCTATGGGAGCAATCCTGATATTAATAATGGTCGGGCCTCTGGTGGGGGCATGGCTGATATCGGGAACCATACCCTATTTTATTTACCTCGGACTGCATATATTGACACCTAAAACCTTCCTGGTATCAGCTGCAGTACTGTGCGCAATTTCTTCGGTTATGACCGGTACTTCCTGGGGGAGCGCGGCAACTCTGGGCGTAGCTTTGATGGGTGTTGCATACGGATTGGGAGTGCCACTGCCTATTGCAGCCGGAGCAATCGTTGTGGGATGTTATTTTGGCGATAAGATGAGTCCCATTTCGGATACAACCATTCTGGCTGCAGCCACCGCAGAAACTGATATTTTCGAGCATATCAAATCAATGTTATGGACTACTATACCGGCTTTCCTTATTTCTTTGATCGTTTACCAGATATTCAGCTTCAGAATTTCCGGCAGTATTGATTATGGAAGGATAAACGAATTACTGAACGGAATATCCGCTACCTTCAGGCTTAATCCAATACTCCTTCTTCCACCGGTTGTTGTTTTTTACCTGTCGTTTAAAAAAGTTCCCAGCATACCTGCATTATGGATTGGAACCGTAATTGCCATGGTTTTGGCCTGGACAATGCAGGGTGCAAGTTTTACGGGTGTAATTTCCATGATGTATAGCGGCGGCAGCTTCGATACACCTATTCCGGAGTTGAACAATCTTCTGAACCGCGGCGGCATTACCAGCATGATTTCGTCAATAGCTACGGTATTTATGGCATATATATTCGCAGGACAAATGGAATACACCGGTATGTTGGATAAAATACTTGATTCACTGAAAAATGCTTTTATAAAGGGAAAGGTCGGGAACCTTATTTTTTCAACATCCATTACAGGAATTATAACAGGATTTGTTACAGGCAATTCCTATTTGAGCATCATTGTTCCGGGAAGAATATACCAGCCTGTATTCAATGAATATGGAATTAAGAGAAGTGTTTTGTCCAGGACCACCGAGGATTCAGGGACAGTAATCGTACCCCTGGTACCGTGGAGCGCAGCGGGAATATATATGGCTACAACCCTTGGCGTTCCCACCCTGTCGTATCTTCCATGGGCAATAATGTGCTATTCAGGATTTATTATTGCATGGATTTACGGATATATAGACAAGGCCATATGGCGGGTGAAGGAGACTGAGGAAAAGGCTACTGTATAGCATAGGATAGTATAGAACATATGCAGGATGCAATCCGGGCACAGGTTTTTATCAAAGCATTGCTTCTGCCCGGATTGCACTTTTACGGAAAAATCAAAGTAGGATTTGGAAGGACATCAGAATTGGCTTGTTATTATGGATTACCCACTGGAGGGGAGACTATTGTTTAAGATATTAAAAGGTGGCAGAGTGTTTGCTCCCAATGATATGGGAATAATGGATGTGTTGATTGCAGGGAATGTGGTGGGGAATATTGCCCAAGGCATTTCACCTTCTACGGATTATGGGAACTGTGAAATTGTGGATGCAACCGGCCGATATGTGGTTCCAGGATTTATTGACCAGCATGTGCATCTTATAGGAGGAGGGGGAGAAGCCGGATATGCATCCCGTACTCCTGAAGTGCTGTTAAGCCATATTGTCAGATCGGGTATTACTACAGTGGTAGGCTGTCTTGGAACGGATGGCACCACCCGGCATATGACTTCCCTTCTTGCTAAAGCAAGGGGCCTTGAAATAGAGGGTGTGTCCACATATATTTACACAGGGTCCTATGAAGTACCAACCCGTACTATAACAGGAAATGTCAGGAATGACATAATACTAATAGACAAAGTGCTTGGATGTGGGGAGATAGCAATATCGGACCACCGTTCAGCGCAGCCAAGCCGGGAGGACATTGAAAAGCTTGTGGCCGAAGCCAGGGTAGGCGGTATACTGAGCGGAAAGGCAGGAGTCCTGCACCTTCATGTGGGGGATGGACAGCGGGGTTTGAGTATGTTGTTTGAAATAATAAACGAAACAGAAATTCCCATTACCCAGTTTACACCCACCCACATAAACAGGAATCCTCACCTTCTCGAGGACGGGATAAGATTTGCGCTGTTGGGCGGTATGATTGATATAACTTCAGGGTTGAGCCCGGATGCAGGCGCAACAAAAGGAGTAAAGCCGTCCAAGGCAGTAAAATATTGTCTTGATAAAGGAGTTCCAATTGAAAACATCACAATGAGTTCGGATGGGAACGGAAGCATGCCCCTATTTGATAATAAGGGTTATACAATTGGATTGCTTGTGGCCGAACTGGATTCATTGTACAGGGAATTCAGGGACATGATAAATAATGAAGGAATAGAAATTTCGGATGCGCTCAGAGTAATGGGTGAAAATCAAGCAAGATCCCTTAATCTGTACCCGAAAAAAGGGTGTCTGCAGACCGGAAGTGACGCCGATATATTAGTACTTGACGACAAACTCAATATAGAACATGTCTTAGCCCAGGGCAGGACTATGGTTAGAAATGGTGAAGTAGTGGTGACGGGAACCTTTGAATAAGCAGCAAAAGAGAGAGAGAAACGGATACTAAAACATAGTTTGACAAACATACGACAATTGAATTAAAATATACTTAACAAATACATAGCTCCGATTTCGCATGCCTTAAGGCTTAACGTCAATGGGATGCGGGACGACAGGGTATGGCTGGAAACGGCTGTGCCTCCCATAGTGGAAAGGAGACCGATGACAGCATCTGTGTTTATTAGTAAGTGAGCAATGCGTCTTCTTCGGAAGGCGCATTTTTGGCAGATGGGCATATTACTCCTTACCAGCTGGGATAAGGAGTTTTTTTATTGGGGGGATGCCAAATAAGGAGAATTAGGTTTAGTGCGGTTGTTGCATTGATAATTTTACTTGCTGCATGCAGTCCTTCGCACGTAATTCCCGAATACATCGAACAATTTGCAGCGGATGGAGAAAGCATAAAAAGGCTGGACAGATTTGAAAGCCAGAGTATTACCGCAGTTTATATTATCCGCAGCGACGGGGAGGAAAAAAAGAGTATCATACAGGAGGCTGGAGCCGAGGGTTTTAAGGATATCATAAGGGTTCTGACTCTGATTGACGCTCAAACCGGGCTCATAGAAAAGGTAGAGGTGTTGGAACACCATGAAACCGAAGATTACGGCGGTTATGTCACTGAAGAATGGTTTCTGGACCGGTTTACCGGGAAAAATGCCAAAAACGGGCTCAAGCTTGTAAAAAGGGCTGCCAAGAGGCAGGAAGATATAGCGGCCATTACCGGTGCCACCTATACCAGCCAGGCGGTTATCGACGCAGTTAATCTGTGCCTGGAAAACTACAGGAAGATTAGTGAGGAGGTAAAATAGTAAATGAATAAGCGAGTGAGGATGTTACAGTTTGTTGTGCTTATGCTGATTTTGACACTTACTGCCGCCGGTTGCTCTACGCCGGCCGAAAGCGGGAATACGGCCGGAGGGCAGGAAGGGGAGAAAATAGTGATCTCAGGGCTTAAAAGCACCGATATTGAAGTTTCGGTGGAAGAGTTGAAAGGTTTGGATTCGGTTACGGTGGACGCCACGTCGGTCAGTTCTTCCGGAGAAGAGAACCAATATACCGTGACCGGCCCATTGCTTGATGACCTTTTGAAGAAGTACGGCAAATCCCAGTGTGATCTTAATGGAATACGACTGGTGGCGGGAGACGGCTATTCCATAGAGGTTCCGCCCGAGGTACTGCAAAGCCGTGATTTGATTCTTGCCCATACCATTGACGGACAGCCGCTGGACGAGAAAACACGTCCCATTAGGGCGGTGGTGCCGGAAGAAAGGGCAATGTACTGGATAAGGAACCTGGTAAGGATAGAGGTATTGGAGGGTGCTCCGCAGGCCGAGGTGGGCAGGGTATATATACTCGAGACGCTTATTTCCCAGGCTGCAGCCGAGGATTATACATATTATGAGAGTACAGACAAAGCTGTTAAGGTGGATGAGCTACTGGGATTGTTGAATTCTGACAGCCTGCCGGATACAGCTTCATTTGTAGCATCCGACGGCTTTGAAAAGAACGAGCAGCTGGACATACTTTCGGAAGGTTACATAAAATTTACCGGCGAGGACGCTCCTTTGTTTTTGTCCCCCGATTTGCCCAAGGGTATGCACATCAAGAGCATCTATTTATGTACCCTTGGCGATATGGCTTTGGTGTCTCAGGAAAAAGCCGTGGAGGTGCTGGGTACCAAAAAGGCGGAGGATAAGGAGGGAGTGAGCCTGGAAGAGATTGTTTCTCAGGCCGGTCTTACCGGTACCGACATGTATCTTCTGACGGCTGCCGATGGTTATACTGTGGAAATAATGAAAGATGATATAGAGAAGGGTATAGTATTCAGGAATAGCAAGGGACAAATTACCGTATTCTTTGAGGGCCTTCCCAAGAATACTCAGGTAAAGGACTTTCTTAGCATTGAAAGGATGGAATAAACCAACGACACCGGATGGGGGCCTTTCTTATGATTGTACAAAGACTGATAGATGAAGTAAAACATGACGCTTTTTACAGAACCCTTTCCGAGGTACGGATAGGTATCGGATATACTGCGGTTGTTCTTGATGACGGCAGCTGCGGTGTATCCTATACCTTCAGGAACGAGCTGGGGCCTCAGTGCGGCCTTATAGATCAAGCCGGAAACCTTTCAGGTACAAATTGCAGCCAAATAGTAGACTGGGCTATGGATTTAAATCTGGCTAAATGCGCAGTAGGCCTGGCGTGTATAAATGCAATCCTTCAGCAGCGTCTTGAGGGCTTCTCCTCCGGCAATGCTCTTGAACAGATAGACTTCAGGCCGGGGGATACCGTCGGTATGATAGGCTATTTCAAACCGGTTCTTGACAGGGTGGAGGGAAAGGCAAAAGACATATATATTTTCGAGCGCAACATAACCGACCGAGGTATTCTGCCCGACTGGGCAGAGGATATATACCTGCCTCAGTGCCATGTTGTAATAATTACCGGTACTACGCTGCTTAACAAGACCATTGATGGAATACTTGAGAAGTGCCAAAATGCAAGGGAGATAGTGGTGATGGGACCCACTGCGGCGTTATGCCCAAAAGTATACAATGGCCATGGCGTCACGCTGCTGGCCGGTGTCAAGGTTGTGAATGCCGAAAGAGTGTTGAATGCAGCCGGCGAAGGAGGCGGAGGCCTCGCGCTGAAGGATAGCGTGGTGCAGATATTCAAACGTCTTTGTTAGCAGAATGCGGAGGTGGGAATATGAACAGCATTGAATGGGATATTGACAATCCACAGGTTGAAGAATTGATTGAAGCTGCAAGGGTACTGCATGGGGGCACCATAAGTATAGGTCTGGCGTTGGGTTTAAGGGCAGGAGTGAAAGCTATGGGTGCCCTTGGGCTGCAGAGAAAGGAAGCCCACAGGGTTGAGGTGTGCGGCAGCTATTGTTTTGCCCAGGGAGTGGAGGCCATAACCGGCTGCAGTGTACTGCGCGACAAAATGGTCTTTGAATATTGTGCCGGCGGAGATGCCATGCTTGACCTTTGGGGTCATGGCAAGCATATACGTATAAGACCCTATAAGAAGGTATTCAATGACGGGTGGCAGATTATGAATGTCAGGGAATGCGAAATTTTCGAAGAAATGGAGATATTGGTTCCATAGCATGCAAAACGTCAATGTCAAGCCAATATAGAAGGAGGACAATAACATGGGAAAAAATAATATTATAAAAGTTTGTCCGGTAATAATACTGCTTTTAACAGCCTTAATTCTTGGAGGCTGCAGCCAGCCGGCCGTTGAAGCCCCTGCGATGGAAGAATGGAGCATAACCGTGGAGGTTGTCGGAGGAGATACAATAGAGTTTACAAATGAAGATGCATTGGAAATAGGGCCGGTTGAAGTAAAGATTGCAGAGAAGGATAAGGATACCACCAAGGAAGAAGAGCTGTGGACCGGGGTTTTGCTTAAAGATATTCTGGAGTTTGCCGGAGTTGCCGATTTTTCGGTTGTGTCGGTGGAAGCATCCGACGGTTATTCAAGGGAATACGAGCCGGATATTGTAAACAGCGAAGGTACAGCCCTGGGCTGGAGCCGCAATGGCGAGATTCTGGGCCAGGAAGACGGCTTTGTAAAACTGGTGGTTGACGGCAAAGGGAAGAACTGGCAGATTAAGCAGGTTGCCAAGATAGTTGTAATCCCATAAATAGTGCCATGAGAAAAAAACTGACAGCGGCAGGATTGATCACGGTTCCTTTTTTATTAGTTTTGGTATCACTGTTCATAGGAAGATACCCGTTGTCAATTGGCCAAGTGATAAGCGTTCTGGGTACCAAAGCCGGATTTTCCATTCCCGCCCCCCTTCCCGTATATATTAATGTGGTATGGGACATCCGGCTTCCCAGAGCAATTCTGGCAGCCTTTGTGGGGGGTAGCCTGGCGGTAAGCGGGGCGGCTTTTCAGGGGCTTTTCAGAAACCCGCTGGTAAGCTCGGGGGTGCTGGGTGTCAGCGCCGGCGCCGGGTTCGGGGCTTCACTGGCCATTATCCTGTTTGGTAGTGATACTTTTTATATCTATGCTTTTGCATTTTGTTTCGGAATCCTTGCGGTGGTTCTAAGCTATGTAATAGGCACCAATTACACTTCCACTCCCACCATTATGCTGGTTCTGGGCGGAGTGGTGGTATCGTCCATATTCTCGTCTCTGGTATCATTGCTGAAATACATTGCCGATCCCTACGAGCAGCTTCCCAGCATAGTTTTCTGGCTTATGGGCAGTATGGCGTCGGCCAGATACAGGGATATTGTCATTTCGGCCATACCCATGTGGCTGGGTATGGCAGGTCTTGTTGCCATGAGGTGGCGGCTTAATGTCCTTTCGATGGACGACAGGGAGGCTCAGGCCCTGGGGGTGGATATAGTATTCGTAAAGGGGCTTGCCATTTTGCTTGCTACCCTGGCTACCGCCGGTGCGGTATGTGTCAGCGGGGTTATCGGTTGGGTAGGCCTGGTCGTTCCCCATATGGGAAGGATGCTGGTGGGCAATAATAATACAATACTAATTCCCACATGTTTGTCCATTGGGGCGGGCTATCTGTTGATGGTGGATAATGTGGCAAGGACTCTCACCGGTTCCGAAATACCGCTGGGGATTTTGACTTCAATAATAGGGGCACCGTTTTTTGTGTATCTCCTCAAGAAAACCAAGGGACGGGGATGGTGAATAATGTCAATAATAGAGGTGGAAAAAGCGTCCTTTTCCTATGGACGGCAGAGGGTACTGGAGAATATCGGTTTTAATGTAAACGCGGGGGAAGTATTCTGCCTGTTCGGGCCCAACGGCTGCGGCAAGACCACACTGATACAGTGCCTGCTGGGCTTACTTAAACCAAACAGCGGTACCATCAGGCTGCAGGGAAGAGATATAAGGAGCATGAAGACGGCAGAAATCGCCAGGGAGTTGTCATATATACCCCAGGTTCATGAAAAGCCCTTTCCCTATAAAGTACTCGACGTGGTGCTGATGGGCAGGGTTTCTTATACGGGTTTGTTCTCGCTGCCAAAGAAGCAGGACGTTAAGATAGCCGAGGAAGCCCTGGAGAGGGTAGGTATGCTGGGGTTTAAGGATAAGCCCTATACGCAGCTTAGCGGAGGGGAAACGCAGCTGGTTATGGTGGCAAGGGCTCTGACTCAGAAAACGCCGGTTCTTGTTATGGATGAGCCGACGGCGCACCTTGATTTTAGAAACGAGCTAAGCTTTTTGGAGACCATCGTCCAGCTGGTTAAGGAAACAAAAATCACAGTGGTCATGGCCACTCATTTCCCCAACCATGCCTTTTATTTTGAGAATTCCAACATCGGGTCAAGGGTGGCCCTTATGAATGATACAATGTTCTATGCCCAGGGCAGGCCGGACCAGGTGCTGACTGAGAATAACATGTATAATATTTTTAATATAAAGTCAAAACTCATATGCCATGAATGGGAAGAAGGAAGATTAAAACAGATCTTTCCTGTAAAAACCTACGGATAGTATTGCTTAAGGGGGAGTTCAATGAAAAGCTTTGGCAGCAAACTTATACCAGTGATCGTTATCATATCATTTATTCTGTCCGGTTGCGGACAGACCGGAACACAGGATATACCGGACGCCGCCGAAAACCTACCCGGCTTTTATATAACCGACAGCTTCGGAAGGGAGGTTTTTATCCCTGATGAGGTGGAAAGCATCGCCTGCTTGTATTCCTTTGCGGGCTACGCCGTAAGTCTTCTTGGCAGGGGTGACGACCTGGTGGCGGTGCCCGACGGTCTGCAGAGAGATGTGATGCTGATGGATATAGTACCGCAGGTCAAAAAGGCGGCGGTACCCAGGAAATCAGGCAAAATAAACATTGAAGAGCTGCTCAGGCAAAACCCAGACGTTGTGATAATAAGAGGGGATACGGCCAGGGACCAAAAAGAGCTGGAGCAGCTGGAAAAGGCAAACCTTACTTATATAGTGGTTGATTATACAAATATAGAAGAGCAGCAGCAGGCCATATCAATTATAGGTCAGGTAATAGGCCGCTCCGCACAGGCTTTGGCCTTCAACGACTATTACAATGGTATAATAAAAAAGGTAAATGAAGCTGTGGCCGATATACCAGAAGATGAAAGAACAAGGATGTACCATTCGGAAAACCAGGCACTTAGGACAATTTACAGAAACGCGTTGCCCGCCGATTGGTCAAAGGCCGCAGGAGTTATTAACGTATCGGTGGGTGAAGAACTTAGCATGGTGAATAATGATTATTATGCTTCGTTGGAGCAGGTACTGCTATGGAACCCGGAGGTAATAATTGCAAATGAAAATTCCGCTATGAAGTATATACTTGGGAACCCCCAGTGGTCGGGTATTGAAGCTGTGAAAAACAACAGAGTGTACCAGCTGCCCCAGGGGATATCCCGTTGGGGACACCCGGGATCGGTGGAAACGCCGCTGGCCATCCTGTGGACGGCAAAGACGGTGTACCCTGAATTGTTCCAACATATCGATATGGAAAGCGAGACCGAATATTTTTATAAGGAGTTTTTCGACTATCAGCTTTCACCCGAAATGATTGAGCAGATATTAAGAGGTGAAGGCTTAAGGAAACCCAAGGGGGAGGTATAGGATTGAGGATACTGGTTTGTATCGATGATACCGACAATCTGGAAAGTAAAGGCACCGGTGCCCTTGCCCTGGAAATTTCCCAAGAAATAATGTCCGAAAAACTTGGGGTACCCAAATTCATATCGCGGCACCAGCTTTATGTGCACCGGGATATACCCTATACGTCCCATAACAGTGCCATGTGCTTTGAGGTGGACGGCGTGGAAAGCCAGGACTTAAAAAACATAAAGGAACTTTGCATAGGCTGCCTGGAAAGTAAAAGCGCCGGCGGATCGGATCCAGGGCTGTGTATTGTAGAATTGGATAAGCTGACCGACAAGCAGGGACTTATGGGGTTCGGCCAAAAGGCCAAGGCCAGCGTTCTTACCAAAAAGGAGGCTTACAAAACGGCCCAAAGGCTGGGTGTACATCTGAGCGAGCATGGCGGTACCGGGGGCGGGGTGATAGGGGCCCTTGCCGGAGCGGGCTTAAGGCTGAGCGGAAATGACGGGCGTATTAAAGGCAAATACTTTGTCGGGCAACGGGACGAGGTGATGACTGCCGAGGAAATACTGAATAGCACAAATATAGATGAGATAAGGGAAGAAAACGGCCAGACCCTTGAAGGGCAAAAAAGCATACTGCTGGGTCAGAAGGTTAAGGGAGTGTTGCTTGACGGCAGGATTGTGCTGTTGGTTGAAAAAACGGAAGAGGCTCTACAGGACCGGGCGGAATGGAAAAATTTGCCCAAGTCAAAAATCAGGAAGTATTAGGTCCGGTAAATACGATATCGGGGAGGTAGGACAATGGCCTTTAGAAAATTTTTATCCCGTTTCTCCATGTTCGATCTGGTGATTATAGCCATGATGGCGTCCCTGGGGGTGGCCATAAAACCGGTGGTAGTGCCGCTGGCTCACATAATAACCGGCCCGCTTTATATACCCGGAGGCGTTATTGCCGGGGGCTTTTATATGATGTGGATAGTATTGGGGGCGGGGCTTGTGGGAAAGCTGGGTACCGCAACGCTTATTTCCATTGTCCAGGCCATAATGGTGATATCCATAGGTATCTTCGGCACCCACGGAATTATGAGCCTTCTGACCTACATACTACCCGGGCTTGCCATCGACCTGGTGCTTCTGGTTTCACGGCATCGGGGCTGCTGCCTGGGCTGCTGCTTTATTTCGGGGATAGCCGCCAATATCAGTGGTACATTTCTTGTGAACCTTGTGTTTTTCAGGTTACCGCTTATACCGCTTGTCTTAAGCTTAAGCAGTGCGGCCCTGTCGGGGGGCTTGGGCGGCATTATTGCTTACAGTGTGATAAAACAGTTCAGGAAATTAAATATTGGGAATCTGGGAGCCTAGGGAGGTGTAAAGGGTGAAAAAGAGAATATATATAGGCGGCCTTGCCCTGGTACTGATGGTGTTTACTTTTGGAGCGTGTACGTCAATGCCGATGGGTACCCAAGCGATGCAAGGGTATGTCCCGACCTTCCGGGTGACGGGAGATGTGGAGCAGCCCCTTTTGCTGGGCAGTCTTGAAGAGTTTCCGGCTTCCGGGCTGGAGCGGGACAAAAAAATAGGCAAAACGGTTAGCCTAAGCGAAATTATTGCCAGGGCAATGCCAATGACAGAAAATTACAGCGTGCTTCTTATTGGGGACGATGGTCTGACGGCCGAGGTGGAGGGTAGCAGCATTGCCGACTGCCATATAACCTTCTCGACCCGAAACGCATGGGAGGCAATAAACCCAAAGCATCCGGTCAGCAGCAACATTAAAAGGATAAAGGAGATTGTGGTGGTTTCAGTTGGAGATAGCGCTTCTTTAGGGCTTAGTATAATTGAACAGACGGGCAACTTAGAGTTAATTACACCCGGTGAGTTGTATAAAACGCCGTTGCTTGACTTCCCGGTTTTTGAAGGCAAATCCACCATAGAACATGAGGGAAAGGTCAATACCACCAGCATTTTTACCAGAAGGAAAATGGTTGCGTTAAAGGATTTGGGATACGTATCAGAAGGAGACAGTCTTATGGCGGTGGGAAGAGACGGCGGGCAGAGCCTTATATACCGGGAAGGATACCTGGAACTGAAGGGAAACAGCATTGATTATGTATTTCCCAACCTCAAGGACAGGGTTGAAGACCTTGCGGGGATAATTAAAAATCCGCCCGGAGCCAGCAACATGGACGCTTATCACGATGCAGCCCATTTTCTTGACAGGGACGAAAACGTGCTTATAATAGTGCTGGACGGGTTTGGCTATCACCAGTACAGCCATGCTCTTCAAAACGGATATATATCGTTTCTCAAAGGCATCGGTCGGGCAAAAATGGCGTTCTCGGTATACACACCGGTGACCAATGCCGGGCTGGCGGCCCTGCTAACCGGCAGGCCACCGTCCGAAAACGGGGTGCATACCCGCAAGGAGATGGACGTTTTAACCCCATCCATACTTGAGTATGCAATCCAGAAGGGTAAGGAAGCCATTATGGTTGAAGGTAATATTAAGATTTTGAACCTGGAGGTTGAACCCATTCTCAATATAGACAAAAATTCCAACGGCAGCATCGATGACGAGATAAGGGATAAGGCGCTGGGGAAAATGAGCGAGGGTCCAAACCTTATGGTAGTTCATTTTCACGGTATAGACGACAGCGGGCATAGCTACGGTGACATTAGTCCCGAAACCATGGAAAGGATAAAGGTAACCGACGGCTATGTCAATGAGCTTGTTTCGGGATGGAGTGGTAAAGTAATAATAACCGCCGACCACGGTATGCATTCGGTACCTGATGGCGGCAGCCATGGGGAATTCCGGTACGAGGACATGATTGTACCGTATATTATATGTCAGGGGGAGGGAAACAGATGAAAAAGATAGTAATGGCAGTTGTGGTAATACTGGTATTGGTGGTAGGGGTGACGGCCTACCTCAACAGGGGGGACCTGGCGGCAAAACAGGAAAGCCAGCAGGACGCATTTATTATAATAAAGTCGGGAGGCAGCGAGGTGGCAAGGGTTGATATGGGCCAATTAAAGGACCTGAACCAGGTGGATGTGGAAGCCAACCTCAAGAGAAGCGGTAAGGACCCCGAAAAACATCAATATACGGGAGTTTTGCTTAAAGAGGTACTGGAAGCCGCAGGTGCCGACACTGCAGGTAAGGATACTGTTATAATGACGGCGGTGGACGGATACACCTCGGCCATAAGCATGGATGAAGTTCTTGAGGATGATAATGTATATGTGGTGTATAAAATAGACGGCCAGCCGCTGGGCACCAAGGAGGCGGGCGGCAGCGGGCCGCTGCAGGTCATACTGGCCAAGGACCCCTTCAGTCAGAGATGGTGTAAATTTGTGATGGAGATTGACCTGCAATGACATTGTCCCTTGAAATACAAAACCTGTGGTACGGATATCCCGGCGGCAGGGGAGATGTCCTGAAAGGCGTTAACCTTGCCCTGGAGCCCGGCCAGGTAGTGGCGGTGGTGGGCTTGAGCGGCAGCGGTAAGAGCACCCTGTGCTACTGCATGAGCGGTATTGTACCCCATATTTATCAGGGAGACCTAAAGGGTACGGTGCTCATCCAGGGTATACCCACCACCCGTATGAAGATACCCGAGATTGCAACCAAACTGGGAATAGTGTTTCAGGAGCCGGACACCCAGTTGTTTTCACCCACCGTTGAGGACGAGATTGCCTTTGGTCCGGAGAATTTGTGTCTTTCAAGGCATGAGATAGGAGAAAGGCTGCAGTTGGCGTTAAAACAGGTGGGGATGGAAGACTTCCGCAACAGCGGCCCCCATCAGCTATCGGGAGGACAAAAGCAGCTGATAGCCCTGGCTTCGGTGTTAAGCCTTGACCCGGAAATTCTCATATTCGACGAGGCCATGTCCCAGATAGACCAGCAGGGGAAGTCGGCCATAAAAGAGGTTATAACCGGCCTTAAAGGCCGTGGAAAGACGGTGGTAATGATTGAACACGATTTTGAAAACCTTGATGTGGCCGACAGGGTTCTGCTTTTGCGGGACGGTGTGCTGCAACCCTTTGAGGGGAGTTTGTAGGCACATAGTATATGGCTCCATGGATACCCGCTTACGCGAAAATGCTTTAGAGAAAACTTTTGCCTTGCTTCTTAAAAATCCTAACGCATTTTATGCGCCCTCCATGGCGCGAAAAGCCTGATTTGGCGTCCTGCCAAATCTACGGATTTTCTGCGAAGCTTCGGCTAGTTTTCTTGCTAAACCATTTTAAGCGTACGCTTTCGTTTCCATGAAGCCTCATCAGCAGAGTCCGATTAGGGAACGTATTTTTAGTCTTTAGGTTGGATGACTGCTTATTAGGAGGCATATTTGTGATAGATCCGTATATAGAACTGGATGATGTAAGCTTTGCATATAAGAATAATATGCCCATTATAGACGGGCTTTCGCTTAAACTTTTCGGGAACCAGTTTACCGCAATAACCGGTCCCAACGGCAGCGGAAAGACCACCCTCGGCAAGATAATGGCGGGGATATTAAGACCACGGAAAGGGCGGGTAATGATCTGCGGCAAAGACAGTGCCCAAATGAAGCTGGGGGAAATAGGGCAAAAAATTGGGTACCTTTTTCAAAACCCCGGCCTTCAGATTTTTGCACCCACCGTCCGGGAAGAGGTCTCCTTCGCCCTGGAGCTTAAAGAATACGGCAGGGAGGAAATAGAACGGGAGGTAAACCGTTCGCTGAGGGATTTCGACCTTTCTCATCTCGAGGACGCCTTTACCTTTAAGCTGAGCAGGGGAGAAAAGCAGCGTCTTGCCATAGCGGCGGTGCTGGTCAATAATCCGGGTTTTCTTATACTGGACGAGCCTACCACCGGGTTGGACATGGAAAGAAGAAAAGTACTTTCGGATATACTCTTTAGTCTTAAAAAAAAGGGTATAGGTATGGCGGTTATAAGCCACGACCGTGCTTTTATCAGCCGCCTTGCCGACAGGACCATTAAGATGCACGGGGGTGAGATTGTTGAAGACAAGACTTAAAGGTTTGGATCCAAGGACCAAGCTTGTGATGGTTCTTTGTCTTTCCACCCTCGGAGTATTTATACAGGACGTAAGGCTCTTGACGGCGGTGCTTTGCGTAGCGGCTGTACTGTCAATAGCATCCGGCAGCCGGCTTTTTGTATTGATTAGAAAATTCCGGCGGATACTATGGCTGTTTGTGGCCATAGCCGTTATCCAGAGCCTGTTTGCACCATCCGGCCGTGTTCTTGTAAGTATAGGGAAGATAAATATAATGACCTCAGGGGGCCTTTACAGGGGCGTTGCAATGGTGCTTAGGATGTCTATAGTAATGGTTTCCGCCACCATTATGGCAACATCCAATTCAAGGGAGATTATCCAGGGCCTTGTTCAGTGGAAAATCCCCTACGAAATAGCCTTTATGGTTTCGGTGGCAATACGGTTTTTGCCCCTCTTGACCGATGAAATCAAAAATGTGGTGACGGCAGTACAGTTAAGGGGGATAGAACTGGACAGGATACCTGTGCGGCAGAGGCTTAAGGTTTATTCCTATCTTATAATGCCGGTGGTGTCGGGGGCTGTAATAAAGTCAAGGGAACTGGCCACAACTATGGAGACAAGAGCCTTCAGGGCTTATCCCCGAAGGACCAGCTACATGGTTTTAACAATGAATGGGTCGGACTACGCCGTAATGCTTGCAAGCCTGGCACTCAGCATTATTACACTTGCTTTATATTTACAGATGGTATAATACGGGAGGTCTTTAACAATGAGAGTATTTTCGGTATTTGGAATTACCCAGTCGGGTAAAACCACCACAATAGAGAACATTATCAGGGAACTCAGGAAAAGGCGTTATTCGGTGGGATCGGTCAAAGAGATACACTTTGAGCAGTTCGCCATAGACCAGGAGGGTACCAACACACACCGGCACCGCGCGGCGGGGTCGCAGCTGGTAACCGCAAGGGGCTACAAGGAAACGGATGTTTTGTACCAGAGGATGCTTTCGGTAGAAGAGATACTTAGGTTTTACCACCACGATTTCGTGGTGCTGGAGGGAGTTACCGACTGCAATGTACCTAAAATAGTGACCGCTCACAATACCAATGAAGTTGACGAGAGGATTGACGATACGGTATTTGCAATTTCGGGCAGGATTGCCAATGAACTTACCGAGTATAAGGGTATACCTGTGATAAGTGCCGTTCAAAACATAGAAATGCTGGTCAACCTTATTGAGCAAAAGGTATATGAAAGGCTGCCGGATTTTCCGCCCGAATGCTGCAGTGCTTGCGGTTTTTCGTGCAGGCAGCTGGGAATAAGGATACTTAAAGGCCAGTCCAAGAGAGAGGACTGTGTTTTGTCAGACACCAACATAAAGTTGTTGGTAGACGGCCATGAAATTGACATGGTACCCTTTGTACAGAAAATACTGTACAATTCGATTGAGGGCGTGGTAAAGGAATTGGAAGGCTATAGAAAAGGTGCGTCAGTGGAAATAAGAATAGGTGGTATATAAATGCAGCTGGAGCAGGAGTTTATTGAGACAAGGAATATAATAGAATACAGTGTGGATAAACAGTTTTTTAGCAAGAAGAACCGTGTTCATTTGGTCAGAGCGGTTTTGAATGATTGCACAGAACAGCTGTTTGTGGTCAAAGAATACCCGGAACAGGTCAGCCCCGTTAACATGGAGGCCAGCCTGCTTGTCGCTCTTGACAAGAAGGGTCTGAGCGTTCCTAAGCTCTATTACAAGGGCAAAGGTTCCATAGTAATGGAGTATATACGGGGGGCTACACTTGTTGATGCTTTAACCGATGCGGAGTACTATACCCGGAAAAGCCGGGATTATATCAATATAAAAGGCCTGGCCGAGCATCTGGCCAGGTGGCTGGATGGTTTTTACAGAACATCGTCCCAGATAACCGGCAAGAGCACAATACTGCAGGATATCAACCTCAGGAATTTTTTACTGGGTTATAAGCTGTATGGTATTGATTTTGAGGACTGCCGGGAAGGGCTCATTGAGGAGGATATGGGAAGGCTGTTAGCATTTATAGTTACGTATGAACCGGCATTTACCACCTTTAAGATGGGGTTTGCCCGGGAGGTGTACTATGCCCTGGCAAGGCGGGTGCCGCTGAATAGGGACCGGGTGATTGCCGAGGCTTCAAAAGAGTTTGATGCCATACGGGAAAGAAGGGATATGGTGGTTCCGGAGGGTATTGCCGGGGAAATTCTGTTGGGAGACCTGTCCGGCTGGCAGGTATAGGGTTGTCATGGGGGTGTGTGCCAAGGAGACGGAGTTGTTGCAACACAGTCGAATTGCCCGGCTGCGCAGAGATATGCAATCAGCACCAAGCAAGGTACCTGTCCCTGTGTTGGTGTTTAGCCGCGTAGCAAATAGCTTAAGGAAACTATAGCAAGTGCTGCAGCCATTACTATATATATGGCAAATTTTAACCCTTTCTTCTTCAGCTCCAGCGAATAAAGAAGAAAGTATGCCGCCGACAGTATTAGAAATACCGGCCAATACCAGCCAAGAATGCTATCGTCTAAACCAGGTCCCTTTGTTGACAGAGCTATCAGCATTATTACCTGAACAATCAGTGGTATAAATTTTAAATTGTATATCGACGCAAGACTACGAAAGGAAAGCACATAATCACCTCCGGATATTGATATCAATAACCCATCATTTTTATTACGTTCTGCCTCTTCCGAATCTTCTGCAGTTACCCCTGCAAAAGCCTCCTCCCCGGTCACTGCTGCAAACTACTCTTATGGAGCCGCAATTGGGGCATTTATACTCATCTTTAATTAGTTCCTGGTAGTTTTCATAGCTTTCATCCCAATTGCTTCCGCAATCCAGGCACCGTACCGAGCATACATTCCGTGTAAAATTTCCGCCTTCTATGCGGATGCCTTTGCCGCTCACAAGAGAATCCGCCATTTTTTTCCTGCCCGAATTCAATATCCGCTGAAAGGTCTGACGGGAGACCTCCATTTTTTTTGCGCACTGTTCTTGGTCAAGCTCTTCTACATCTTTTAATCTCACAGCTTCCAGTTCTTCTATTTTTAATACGTTGGTTTCGGTAACGGGATTGGCTGCTCCGAAGGGCATGAATTCTCTAATATCAGGTATGAATTCAACTTTTCTCCATTTTCTTGGTCTTGGCATGGCATCACTTCCTATTTCCATATTCTCTTTAACCAATATAATATCATTTTAGCAGAATATATCAAATAGATGTAAAGCCAATAAGCGGATTTAATCCGCTTATTGGCTTTACTTACTTAATCATTTTCAGTGTCTTGTTCTTCCAGCTTTATTAACTGCTTGCGAATTAAGCTCAATTCTTCCTCAAGGGCTTGCTGCCGGCTACTTAGCATAGATCTTTCGTCTACAGAAACTGCCTCGGGTGCTGTAAATCCTCCGTATCGAGCCCAGGCCGGCTGCCCTGTAAGATAATACATGTTTCTGAAGCCTCTTCCCCGGCCCATGCCGCCCATAAAGAATCCTCCTACTCTGTTTGCAAACCCGGGTACGTTATAGCCGCTGCAATATCCCATACCTCTGCCTGTCATTGGTCCCATACCTGCGGGACCCATTCGGTTTCCTCCCGGCATAGTCTTACCTCCCTTCGGTAAAATTTTGATACTATGCAAATTATTGTTGGTCTTCCTTTGACCGGATGTCATACAATTTCTTCCTGGCCGACGGCAGTACGTATCTTTTGCCCAGTTGGTAGAGCAAGGAGACAGCAGGAATCAGATAAGAATATCTGCGGGGATATCTCCCTAAGTATGAATTGGGAAACATACACCGTCCCCTTCTGCGTCCGGTAAAAGGTCCAAATCCGTCAGGACCGGTTCCGTCAAATCCTGGTATAGTTACCACCTCCTACACAACGTTTTTATAGGTTTATTATTTAGTATAACCGATTATTATGAGCATATGCCCATTGATTACATCTTTATAATATACTCATTATGGGCATATGTCAATAAAAAGTTTTTTAATGCAAAAAGCGATGGTCGTGACAAGAACGGAGGTATTGCTGCCATAGGCTTTCAGGATGATTCCGCCGGTTGTTCCGGCTATCCTTCGATTGGGCTTGAAAGACAAAGGATGTTTTAGTAATACTTGCAGTAAACAAAGTGTTTGCTCCGGCGTTTGAGTTGCCGGTGCAGTATGATAGATGAGTTGATTACTTACATTATCGTAATAAAATAATACTGGACAGCAGTTGAAAGGAATGATATTATTAGTTAAATAAATAATTTCCTTTAAGTTGGTACCGTGAGACCGGCAAGGAATAGTACAGAGGGCTAATGTATCCCTATGCTAAAGTAAGCTTCCTGCCGGTGACGGGAGGCTTTTTTAAATATAACGTACGGCATCAAGTCCCCTACCTCTAAGGTGGCGGGTTACCGATTGGTCAGCTATCAGTGGTGAGTTCACGCAATCTCAATGATGCCTATGGTTTTATAAGCCTGGAAATAAATACCAGGCTTATAAAGCCAAACGTTAAAAGGATTTGAATGCGCGTGCGAGGTTTTCGCCTTTGGGCGAAACGCACATGCGCAATTCAAATTCGACAAGCGAATTTGAAAAAGGCAGGTGTTTCCATGAACGTCAAGGCTGTAATAATGGACGAGAAGACCATAGACCGTGCCGTCACCAGGGTAGCCCATGAAATGTTGGAAAAAAACAAGGGCACCAAAGACCTTGCGCTGTTGGGCATAAGAACGAGGGGAGTACCGCTGGCTAAAAGGGTGTTGGACAAGATAAAGGAGATTGAAGGTGCCGAGCTTCCTCTGGGAATACTGGATATCACTCTGTACCGTGACGATCTCAGCACAATTGCAAAGCTACCTATAGTAAACGGTACCCAGATTGATTTCGACATCAACGACAAAAAGCTCATACTGATAGATGATGTGCTTTACACCGGCAGAACGGCCAGGGCAGCACTGGATGCAATAGTGGATATAGGCAGACCCTCCTCTATACAGCTGATGGTACTGGTGGACAGGGGGCACAGGGAACTGCCCATTCGGGCTGATTATGTAGGGAAGAACGTGCCCACATCCAAGAAAGAAATAGTAAAGGTGAATCTGAAAGAGGTAGATGGTGAAAATTCGGTGCTGATAGTAGAATTATAACTGGTAAGTCCTTTAATTTGGTCCTGTGAGGCTAAGAAGGGGGAATAAAAATGCTTGTTGCAGCATTAGTGTACGTTGGCGCAAGCCAAAAGTTCAGATACGGATAAAGAGCAGCTGTCGCATGACTGTGAAAGCAGTCATGGGGTGCTGCTCTTTTTGTTAATTAAAGCTTGGAATACTGACATCGGGATTAAGGCAGACTGTTGTTATATGATGATTCGGCGCACAGACACAGACAAGAGAACCGTC